>NZ_KV811377.1:0-275 GCF_001813025.1 Pseudomonas sp. HMSC066A08 | reverse complement strand
ATCCTCTGCCTCCTCACCCGACCCAGGGCTACGATGCAGATCGGCCCGACTGGAAACCAGGGCAGTGATGCGGCTGATGGCTATTGGACTTGGGGCCGTGCTCTGTCTTGCAGCCGTTCCCGTGATGGCCAACAGCGCATCGTTTGTCTGTGTTAATGAGAAAGACCATCTGCCGCCGTTGGATTCGCAAGCCGATGCTTGGTACCGCGAAGCAGCAGCCTTGTCCAAGCCAGATACTCTGCGGCCCTGGGGCCGTATCGTCGAGCTTTACAGCA
>NZ_KV811376.1:62967-94348 GCF_001813025.1 Pseudomonas sp. HMSC066A08 | reverse complement strand
CGTCCACGCCGGCGCCCTCGGCTGGGTCGCGATGATCACCATCGGCTCGCTCTACCACCTGATTCCCAAGGTCTACGGGGTCGAGAAGATGCACAGCGTCGGCCTGATCAATGCGCACTTCTGGCTGGCCACCATCGGCACCGTGCTGTACATCGCCTCGATGTGGGTCAACGGCATCACCCAGGGCCTGATGTGGCGCGCGGTCAACGAGGACGGCACGCTGACCTACTCCTTCGTCGAGTCGCTGGTGGCCAGCCATCCGGGCTTCATCGTGCGCCTGGTCGGTGGCGGGTTCTTCCTCACCGGCATGCTGCTGATGAGCTACAACACCTGGCGCACGGTACGCCAGGCGCGCCCGGAAGGAATCCTCGCGGCGGCCCGCATGGCCTGAGCCGCGACAGCGCGTCCCTTCCCGAGCCTCGCCCGCCACGCTGCGGGCAAGGCTCGACAGCCGACGAGGAGAATCATCATGGAATTCAGCTGGAGCGAGATCCTGCTGGAACTGCTGGCGGTCGCCGTGCTGTTCTTCGGCGTGCATTGGAGCCTGCGCCACGCCAAGACCCTGGACCAGGCGAGCATGCTGCCGTTCGCCGACGACGAGGAGGTGGCCCGCCGAGTCGAGCGGGAAACCGGCAGGAGCCGCACCGGCTGCGGCTGTCCCGGCCGCTGCCAGGGCGACTGCCGGCACTGGGACAAGAACTGGCCGGCATGACGCCGGCCAGTCGCTTCAGGGCTTTATCTTCTTCAGCTCGTTGAGCAGTTCCAGCAACTGCGCGAGCTTTTCCTCGCCGAACCGCTCCTGGATGCGCTGGTAGTTCTTCTCCATGTCGCCGCTCATGGAGACGAAGCACTGCTGGCCCTTTTCCGTCAGGTTCACGTAGACCCGCCGCTGGTCCTTCGGCGCCTTCCAGCGCCGAACGATGCCGTCGCGCTCCAGGCGCGCCAGCACGCCGGTCATGCTCGGACGCAGGATGCAGGCCTGGTTGGCCAACTGGTAGCTCTCCATCTCGCCCTGCTGGCGCAGGATGCGGATCACCCGCCACTGCTGCTCGGTGAGGCCGTGCTGGTTGAGGGAGGGACGGAAGAAACTCATCGCGGCTTCGCGAGCCTGCAACAGGGTCAGGGTCAGGGAGGGTCTTGGCGTTGACATAGGGTCCGAGCTTGGATGACTGGTTTCGAAAGTGCAGAAGAGTAGCGGAAAAAACACAGGCTGCATGCGGGTATGCAGAAGGAAATCAACGGTTTCCGCCGTGCAGGGCCAAGCCCAGCGCGAGCAGGCTGCCGACGCCGCAGATGGCCATCACCAGCGCCATCGGCAGAACGCCGGGCAACGCCAGCCAGCCGACCGCCAGGCTGGCCAGGCAGCCGAGGCCGAACTGCCCGGACACCGCCACCGCCGAAGCCGCCCCGGCCTGTCCGGGATACAACGCCAGCAGGCTGGCGATGCAGTTGGCGCCGAGCAGGCCGGTGACGCTGACGAAGCACAGCAACCCAGGCACCAGCGCCCACAACCCGCCCCGCTCGCCGAGCGCCGCATAGCCGAGGAGGAACAGGCCGGACACGCAGGCCAGCAGGCTGCCGGCCCGCAGCAGCGGCCGCGGGCCGTGGCGGCGCACCAGACGCGCGCTGCACCAGGTGGCGAGCATCACGCCGAGGATGTTCAGGCCGAAGAACCAGCCGAAGCGCTCCGCGCGCACGCCGAAATGCTCGATGAACACGAAGGGCGCGGCGCTGATGTAGGCGAACATCCCGGCGAACGCCAGCCCCATGCACAGCACGTAGCCCAGCGCGCGACGGTCGCCGAGCAGCCGCCCATAGGCGAGAAAGGCCTGGGCCAGGCTGCCGCCGCGGCGCTCCGGCGGGTGGCTTTCGGCGACCTGCCAGACCGCCAGCAGGCAGAGCCCGGCGAACAGCGCCAGGACCACGAACAACGCGCGCCAGCCGGCCCACAGCATCAGGTAGCCGCCGAGCAGCGGCGCGGCCAGCGGTGCCAGCATGGTCACCATGTGCATCAATGCCAGCATCCGGGCGGCCTCGCCCAACGGATAGAGGTCGCGCACCATGGCCCGCGCCAGCACCGACGCGGCGCCGCCGCCGAGGGCCTGGAGCACCCTCAGCAGGACCAGTTGCCCCGCGCTGTCGGCCAGCGCGCAGGCCAGGCTGCTGAACAGGTACAAGGCGATACCGGCCAGCAGCACCGGGCGCCGGCCGAAACGGTCGGACAAGGGGCCGTAGAACAGCATGCCGACGCAGAAGCCGACCAGGAAGCCGCTGATGCTCCGCTGCACCTGGGCATCGCTGGCGCCGAGATCGGCGGCGATCGCCGGCAGGCTCGGCAGGTACATGTCGATCGACAGCGGGCCGAACGCCACCAGCGCCGACAACAGCAGCAACAGGCGTCGTTCGCCGCTTCCGACCTGAATCCTCGATGCACTCGCAGGCACGCTCGCACTCCTCTTCTTCGCCTTTCGGTCCAGACGACACCGCCGTGCACGCGGATGCAAGTTCGCCGTCCGGGAAATCCTCGCGCCGCGACCTCGTTCACCCTGCCGGCGCGCGGGGCCTGGCTCCTTTCGCGGGCCGACAACGTTAACAGATTAACGATGAACGAATAAACCAGAGGCTTCCTTTCCTCGAAGCGTGGTTCGCCTCGCCAACCTGGACAAGCCGTATTCGCAAGCCGAAAAGGCGCATGACAAGGAGCAGAATCCGGCGTGAGCTCCAAGTACATCGACCAGAATTTCATTAACAAATTAACAATATGTTAAAACTGCCCATGCAATCGGCGTCACCCAGACCGACAAAAACAACAACCAAGGGAAGAATCGATGAACACGGCTTGCCCCCGCCCGCACGCCTGGCGCAGCTATGCGCTTGGCCTCGGCCTCCTGCCCCTCGCCGCGCAAGCGGAATTCCTCGCGGACAGCAGCGCCCACCTCGACCTCCGCAACTTCTACCAGTTGCGCGACTACCGCCAGCACGATGCGCCCCAATCGCAGGCCGGCAACTGGTCGCAGGGCTTCGTCCTGCGCCTGCAATCCGGTTTCACCGACGGTCCGCTCGGCTTCGGCCTGGACGCTACCGGGCTGCTCGGCGTCAGGCTCGACTCGGGACGCGGGCGTAGCAACGATGGCACGCTGCCGTTCGGAGCGAACTCGAAGGAGCCGGTGGACGACTACAGTCACCTCGGCCTGACCGCCAAGCTGCGCTATTCGCAGACCCAGCTACAGGTCGGCATCCTCATGCCGCAACTGCCGGTGGCGTTCCGCGACGACGTGCGCCTGCTGCCGCAGACCTTCGACGGCGCGCTGCTGACCTCCAGCGAGATCGAGGGTCTCACCCTCACCGCGGGGCAATTGTGGAAGTCGCGCACTCGCGAGTCGGCCGGCAGCGACGACATGTACATCATGGGCCGCGACAAGGCCCACGCCAGCGACGAGTTCAATCTCGCCGGCGCGACCTACGCCTTCACCCCTCGGCTCAGCGCCAGCTATTACTACGGCCAGCTCAAGGACATCTACCAGCAGCACTACCTCGGCCTGCTGCACACCCTGCCGCTGGGCGAAGGGCTGTCGCTGCGCAGCGACCTGCGCTACTTCGACAGCGGCGAAGACGGCGCGGCGATCTCCGGGCCGGTGGACAATCGCAACCTCAACGCCATGCTCACCCTGCGCGCCGGCGCCCACGCCTTCGGCATCGGTGTCCAGAAGATGATCGGCAACGACGCCTTTCCGGTGCTCAACGGCTACACCACGCCCTACGTGGCCAACCTCATGGCCTACCAGACCTTCACCCGGCCGCAGGAGAAATCCTGGCAACTGCGCTACGACTACGACTTCGCCGGCCTCGGCCTGCCCGGCCTGAACCTCATGACCCGCTATGTACAGGGCCGCGACATCGACCGCGGCGCCGGCCGCGCCGACGACAGCGAATGGGAGCGCAACACCGACCTGTCCTACGTGATCCAGAGCGGACCGCTGAAGAGCGTCGCCTTGAAATGGCGCAACATCACCTACCGCAGCCGCTACGGTGCGGACCTGGACGAGAACCGCTTCATCGTCAATTACACGGTAAAGCTCTGGTGAAGCGCGGCCCCTTGGGGCCGCAGGCGCCTCAATCCTCGAGTCGCAGTTGCAAATGCTGCTTCTTGCCCAGGCTCAGGCGCAGCCCGTCGACCTCGCCCGCCAGCGGCGCGTCCGGATCGCTGACCGGCGTGCCGTCCAGGCGCAGGCCGCCGCCGGCGGCGAGGCGGCGGACCGCGCTGCGGGAGGGCTGGATCGCGTGTTCCAGCAGCAGGTCGGTCAGCGACAGACCCTGCGCCAGACGCGCGCGGGATAGCTTCATCAGCGGCAGGCCACTGTCCCGCGTGCCGTCGGCGAACACCCCGCGTGCGGCATCGACGGCGGAACGCGCGGCGTGCTCGCCGTGTGCCAGGGCGGTGGCGGCATTGGCCAGGACCACCTTCGCTTCGTTCAGCTCGGCGCCCTGCAAGGCGCCCAGGCGGCGCACCTCATCCATCGGCAGTTCGCTGAACAGGGCGAGGAAGCGACCGACATCGCGATCGTCGCAGTTGCGCCAGAACTGCCAGAAGTCGAACGGCGCCAGGCGCTCGGCGTTGAGCCATACCGCCCCCTGCGCCGACTTGCCCATCTTGCGCCCGTCGCTGGTGGCCAGCAGCGGCATGGTCAGGCCGAACAGCTGGGCGCCGCCCTGGCGTCGCGACAGCTCCACGCCGTTGATGATGTTCGCCCACTGGTCGGCGCCGCCGAGTTGCAGGGTGCAGCCGCGCCGGCGCGACAGTTCGACGAAGTCGTAGGCCTGCAGCAGGGTGTAGCCGAACTCGAGGAACGACAGCGAATGCTCGCGGTCCAGGCGCTGCCTGATGGCGTCGAAGGTCAGCAGGCGGTTGATCGAGAAGTGCCGGCCGACCCGGTCGAGGAACTCCAGGTAGCCGACGCCGTCCAGCCATTCGGCGTTGTTCACCAGGCTGTCGTCGCGCAGTTCGACGTAGCGCGAGAAGACCCGGGCGATGCCGTCGATGTTGGCCTGGATCTGCGCCTCGGTGAGGATCGGCCGGCTCGAATCGCGGAAGCTCGGATCGCCGATCCGGGTGGTCGCGCCACCGATCAGCAGCAACGGGCGGTGCCCGGCTTTCTGTAGCCAGCGCATCAGCATCAGGCCCTGCAGGTGGCCGACGTGCAGGCTGTCGGCGGTGGCGTCGAAGCCCAGGTAGGCGGTCGCCGGACCGGCGGCCAGGTGCGCGGCGAGGCCGTCGCGGTCGGTGCACTGGTGGACGAAGCCACGCTCTTCGAGCAGGGCGATCAGGTCTTGCTGATGGGTCGGGACGGACACGGGTATCTCCTTTGGCACGGTGGATGCCCGAGGAGACAGGTTGGGAGGGAGTTCACCGGACCGCCGCCTCGGGCGGTTCGGGAATGCAGCGACGCATCTACCGCCTCAATGAGGGAGCAGATAGGCGTAATAACGCTTGAGGGTCGGTGCTGCGCGATTCATGTGGGGCACTCTACCCACCTGCGCCCGGCTGTCAAGAACGCAAGCGTGGCGAAACGCCCCGCCGGCACAGGCGCATGAGATGAAGAGCCGGGGGAACAGGCATCACAATATTGCCCGAACGGTTTTCTGACGCCACGTCGCCAACTTCGAGAAACCCAACTTTAAGTAGGCTCCTTATTTAGTAGAGCTACTATGGAAAACCTATCAGAAAGACACTTGAAATTTTCTGAAAAGCCAAACATCCCCATATCCCAAGAATTAGCACAGGACATTGTAAAAACAATTCCCCAATCGGGCAGTGGTCCCGAAAAACCAATGACCAGCACCCGCCACACGCGTTATCAACGGTAACCGAAAAAACCAGGAAACATCCTATCGACAAAATAACGGCGCCATTCAAACCACAGCCAACAGCGAACTTCCACCCTATCAAACTCCTGCATTGACACCGCCGAAGGCCGCTCAGTAATTTTTAATAACCAGCCGCGAAAGTCCCTACCCAGAGCGGCTGGCAACCGATATCCAGTCTCCCTTCGCACAAACTTCCGGTTTATGCGAGACGGCCGGCTATCGCTCAAAACTCGATTGATGAAGGAATAGCGCCATGCAACTCGCCACGCTTCAGGAACTGAACCTCGATGAAATCGACCAGGTATCGGGCGCCGGACTCTTCAGCTTCGTCGGCGATGCCATCGTCGATGTGGTCAAGGTGTCCAACGACCTGCTCAACACGTCGGTCATCTCTTCGGTCGGCAAGGTGTTCAACGCCGTCGGCCTGACTCCCATCCATCAACTGGCCGACACCCTCGGCTACGGCGTGTTCAAGGGCGTCGCCGCGATCGGCGGCCTGCTCGGCGGCGACACCAGCCGCATCGATTACCACTACGACACCGAGTGGACCTGATCCCAGGACCTCGGCCCGCTCCCGTCGCGGAGCGGGCCTCCCCCGTCGCCGGAGGCCCGGACGCCCCCGGCGGCGACCAAGGACCCGGCAACCGGGAAGGGGCGACCAGCGCCCCGATCAGGAGAACCGCCATGCACGACCCCATCCAGCAAGCCGACACCTTCGTCGGCGATCCCGACCAGGAATCCGGCGGCCTGTCGCGCCGCGGCTTCCTCGGCAAGAGTGCCACGCTCGGCGCGGTCGGCCTGGTGGCCGGCTGGACCCCGGCCTTCGTCATCCAGCCCGCCGAAGCCGCCGCCAGCAGTTGTCCAGCGCCGGCAGGCTTTCCGGCCGGCCTCGAACTTTATCGGCGGGCGTTCCGCAACTGGTCGGGGGAAATCGCCGCCGACGACCTCTGGAGCTGCGCCCCGCGCACCAACGAAGAGGTTCTCGCGGTGGTCAACTGGGCCTGGCAGAACGGCTTCAAGGTGCGCCCGCGCGGCATGGGTCACAACTGGTCCCCGCTGCTGCTGAAAGGCGGCGAGAACTGCGAGAGCCGCATCGTGCTGGTGGAAACCAGCCGTTACCTGACCCGCGTACGGATCGACGCCCAGGGCGAGTTCGGCCTGTTCAGCGCGCAGACCGGCGTCACCATGGAAGCCCTGCTGAAACAACTGGAGCGGGTCAAGCTCGGCTTCGTCGCCACGCCGGCGCCGGGCGACCTGACCCTCGGCGGGGTGCTCGCCATCGACGGCCATGGCACCGGCATCCCGGCGCAGGGCGAAAGCCGCCTGCCGGGGCAGAGCTACGGCTCCCTGAGCAACAGCATCGTGGCGCTGACCGCGGTGGTCTGGGACGGCGCCGCCGGACAATACGTGCTGAAGACCTTCCGCCGCGACGATCCGGCCTGCGCGCCGTTCCTCGTCCACCTCGGACGCGCCTTCATCGTCGAGGCGACCCTCCAGGCCGGGGTCAACAAGCGCATGCGCTGCCAGAGCTACGTGAACATCCCGGCGAGCGAGATGTTCGCCGCGGCCGGCAGCGGCGGAAGGACCTTTGACAGCTTCCTGCAGAAGAGCGGACGCGCCGAGGCCATCTGGTTCCCCTTCACCGACAAGCCCTGGCTGAAGGTCTGGACGCCGACCCCGCGCTGCCCGTTCGGCGCCCGCGCGGTCAACGGCCCGTTCAACTACCCCTTCTCCGACAACATTCCCAAGGCGCTGTCCGACCTGCTGGCGGCGATCAACACCGGCCACCCGGAACTCACCCCGCTGCTCGGCAAGCTGCAGTACGACCTGGTAGTGGGCGGCATGGCGCTGACCCTGGGCTACGACCTGTGGGGCTGGAGCAAGGACCTGCTGCTGTACATCAAGCCCAGCACCCTGCGCGTCACCGCCAACGGCTACGCGGTGCTGACCCGGCGTCGCGACGTGCAGCGGGTGATCAACGAGTTCTACCTGCAGTACCGGACGATGGTCGCCGCCTACCGCGCCAACGGCCACTACCCCATGAACGGCCCGGTGGAGATTCGCGTCAGCGGGCTCGACCAGCCCGGCGAGTCGATCGTTCCCGGCGCCCAGGTGCCCAGCCTGTCGGCGATCCGTCCGCGCCCCGACCAACCGGAGTGGGACACGGCGATCTGGCTGGACATCCTCAGCCTGCCCGGTACCCCGCAGGCCAATGCCTTCTACCACGAGTTCGAGGCCTGGCTGTTCGACCACTTCAGCGGCGACTACGCCTCGCTGCGGGTGGAGTGGAGCAAGGGCTGGGGCTACAGCCCCGCCGCCGCCTGGGACGAGCCGACGGTGGTCGACCAGTTGGTGGCGCAGTCGCTACGCCAGGGCCTGGTCGCAGACAACGATTGGGACAGCGCGGTGCGCCAGTTGAACGAAGCCGATCCGCATCGGCTGTTCAGCTCGCCGCTGCTCGACCGGCTGATGCCATGAAATGCCGCTATGCGAGGCCGTACTGACTCGGACGAAGCGCGGTTGGCCGGAGCCGATATGAATGAGCCCTCGACACGGCGTTGACTTGTTCAACAGGTCTTATCGAGGTGTCGCACGAACCGGCCTTAATCATTCGCAAAGTTTACCCGGAGTGGCAAACCTTCATCCGCCGAATATTGAAACTCATTGTCAAACGAATTATCGAGCCCATGAAAAACCGCTAATCCTGGCAGTTCATCCCACTCTTTCGGATTAGCACCATCGAATGGCTTTCCAGACTCACGGGAAGCCTAAAGGAGATATATGAAATGAAAGAACTCAATGACATTGAAGTCACCTGCGTTTCGGGTGGAACTCTTTCCGGCATGATCGTAGGCGCCGTCGACGGCGCCGCGACGGGCATGGCAATCGGCGGAAAATGGGGCGGTGCCGGCGGCTTCGGCTTCGGCGCTCTTTCCCAGTTGGTCGGCCTGATCGTGCCAACCGCAATGGGCGCTATTGCCGGGGGCACGGTCGGTCTCTTCACCAATGCAGAGACGGCTGTCGGTTACTTGGGCCAGTACCGGGAAAACTTCGGTCCCGGTGATGTAGGCCGAACCACCATCTAATTAGAAAAATCGCACTCCGGCACTTCATGCGCTTGAACTTACGCAAGGGTGCCGGAGTGTCATGCAAGTGTTATTCGAATCCAGGATCCAGCCACCATGTTTCGCCAGGAAGCCCTCGACGCCCAGCACGCCGGCAGCCTCGGTCGGATTGTGCTGATCCGCCCGGTGTCCTTCGCCTTCCTCACCCTGCTGGCCACGGCGATGGCGCTGCTGGTGGTGGGCTTCTTCCTGTTCGGCAGCTACACCAAGCGCAGCACCGTCAGCGGCCAATTGGTTCCCGCCAGCGGCCAGGTCAAGGTGCACGCGCCGCAGGCCGGCATCGTGCTGCGCAAGTTCGTCCAGGAAGGCCAGGCGGTACGACGTGGCGAGCGCCTGATGGTGCTTTCCAGCGAACGCTACGGCAGCGATGCCGGCCCGGTGCAGGCCGGTATCAGCAGGCGCCTGGAACAACGCCGCGACTCCCTGCGCGACGAACTGGAAAAGCTTCGCCGCCTGCAAGACGACGAGCGCGATAGCCTGACCAGCAAGGTCGCCAGCCTGCAGCGCGAACTCACCACCCTCGCCGCCCAGACCGACAGCCAGCAACGCCTGCTGGCGCTGGCCAGCGACGCCGCCGCGCGCTACCAGGGGCTGATGGACAAGGGCTACATCTCCATGGACCAGTTGCAGCAGCGCCAGGCCGAGCTGCTCGGCCAGCGCCAGACCCTGCAAGGCCTGGAGCGCGAACGCACGTCGCTGCGGCAGCAGTTGACCGAGCGCCGCAACGAACTCGCCGGGCTTTCCGCGCGACAGGCCAACCAGCTCGCCGAAACCCGCCGCCAGCTCAGCGCGGTGGAGCAGGACCTGGCCGAAAGCGAAGCCAAGCGCACCTTGCTGGTCACCGCGCCGGAAAGCGGCATCGCCACCGCCGTGCTCGCCGAAGCCGGGCAGACCGTCGACAGCTCGCGTCCGCTGCTGAGCATCGTTCCCGCCGACACCCCGTTGCAGGCCGAACTCTACGCGCCGAGCAAGTCCATCGGCTTCATCCGGCCGGGCGACGCGGTGCTGATCCGCTACCAGGCCTATCCGTACCAGAAGTTCGGCCAGTACCACGGCAAGGTGCAGTCGATCTCCCGCGCCAGCGTCTCCTACGCCGAGCTTTCCAGCATGGTCGGCGGCGTACCGGGGCTCGGCCAGGATGGCGAGCAACTGTACCGGCTGCGGGTAACCCTCGACGACCAGGCGGTGACCGCCTACGGCCAGCCGCGTCCGCTGCAGAGCGGCATGCTGCTGGACGCCGACATCCTCCAGGACACCCGGCGCCTCTACGAATGGGTGCTGGAACCGCTCTACAGCCTGACCGGCAAACTCTAGGAACGACCCATGGCCTTTCTCGACGCTCTCGCCCTGCGCCTGGGCCGCCGCCTGCCGCTGGTGCTGCAGACCGAAGCCACCGAATGCGGCCT
This sequence comes from Pseudomonas sp. HMSC066A08, assembly GCF_001813025.1. Taxonomy (NCBI): domain Bacteria; kingdom Pseudomonadati; phylum Pseudomonadota; class Gammaproteobacteria; order Pseudomonadales; family Pseudomonadaceae; genus Pseudomonas; species Pseudomonas sp. HMSC066A08. The sequence continues at coordinate 83,952 of NZ_KV811376.1, read as the reverse complement.
GGCCTGCCTGGCGATGATCGCCGGCTACCACGGCCACCATACCGGCCTGATGGAACTGCGCCGGCGCTTCTCGGTATCGCTCAAGGGCATCTCCCTCAAGCAACTGATCCAGACCGCCCACCGCCTCGGCCTGGGCACCCGCGCGGTGAAGCTCGACCTCGGCGACCTCGGCAAGCTCAAGCTGCCCTGCGTGCTGCACTGGAACTTCAACCACTTCGTCGTGCTCAAGGCGGTCGACGGGCGCGGCGCGGTGCTCCACGACCCCGCCCACGGCCAGCGCCGGCTGGGCCTGGAGGAAGTCTCGCGGAGCTTCACCGGGGTAGCCCTGGAACTCTGGCCGGAGAGCGGCTTCGAGAAACAGGAGGCACCGCCGCGGATCAAGCTGCTGGGCATGCTCGGCAAGGTCACCGGGCTGTACCGCTCGCTGGCCCAGGTGCTGCTGCTCGCCGGCGCGCTGGAAGTGTTCTCGCTGGTCAGTCCGTTCTTCCTGCAATGGACCATCGACAACGTCATCGTCAGCGAAGACCGCGACCTGCTCAGCACCCTGGCCATCGGCTTCGGCCTGTTGCTGCTGATGCAGCAGGCGGTCAGCGGGGTGCGCGCCTGGGTGATGATGCACATGAGCACCCTGCTCGGCGTGCAGTGGCAGGCCAACGTCTTCAGCCACCTGCTGCGGCTGCCCGCGCAGTATTTCGAGAAGCGCCACCTGGGCGACGTGGTGTCGCGCTTCGGCGCGGTGAACAGCATCCAGCAGACCCTCACCGCGGCCTTCCTCTCGGCGGTGCTGGACGGCCTGATGACCGTCGCCACCCTCGGTATGATGCTGCTCTACAGTCCGCCGCTGGCGGCCATCGCCATCGCCGCCATGAGCCTCTACGCCCTCGGCCGCTGGATCTGGTACCGGCCGTTGCGCAACGCCACCGAGGAGCAGATCGTCCACGCCGCGCGGCAGCAGAGCCACTTCCTCGAGACGGTGCGCGGCATCCGCCCGCTGAAGCTGTTCCAGCGCCAGGACGAGCGCCGCTCGGTATGGCTCGGCCTGCTGGTGGAACAGATCAACGCCGGCCTGCGTACGCAGAAGCTGCAACTGTTCTACCAGCAGCTCAACGGCCTGCTGTTCGGCGTGGAGAACCTGCTGGTGATCTGGCTCGGCGCGACCATGGTGATGGACGGCCAGTTCAGCGTCGGCATCCTGATGGCCTTCAACGCCTACAAGTCGCAGTTCGACAGCCGCGTCGGCAGCCTGATCGACAAGTTCTTCGAGCTGCGCATGCTCCAGTTGCAGGGCGAGCGCCTGGCCGACATCGTGCTCCAGGCCCCGGAGGTCAGCCACGGCGACATCCTCCCGGAGAACCTCCGCGAGCGCGAGGCGAGCATCGAGATCCAGGGCCTGCGCTACCGCTACGCGGAACAGGAGCCCTGGGTCCTCGACGGCCTCGACCTGCGCATCGCCGGCGGCGAGTCGGTGGCCATCGTCGGCCCCTCGGGCTGCGGCAAGAGCACCCTGTTCAATGTCCTGCTGGGCATCCTCCCGCCAGTGGAGGGACAGATCCGCATGGCCGGCCTGGACCTTGCGCAACTGGGCCTGGACGGCCTGCGCGAACTGGTCGGCACGGTGCTGCAGGACGACGTGCTGTTCGCCGGTTCGCTCAGCGACAACATCAGTTTCTTCGACCCGCAGCCGGACATGCCCTGGCTGCTGCAGTGCGCGCAGATGGCTGCCATCCACGATGACATCCAGGCCATGCCGATGGGCTACAACACCCTGGTCGGCGACATGGGCACGGTGCTCTCCGGCGGCCAGAAGCAGCGGGTGATGCTGGCCCGGGCGCTGTACAAGAAGCCGCGCATCCTGTTCCTCGACGAAGCCACCAGCCACCTCGACGTACACTGCGAACAGCGGGTCAACGCCGCCATTCGCGCGCTGCGCATCACCCGCATCATGGTCGCCCATCGGCCCGAGACCATCGCCTCGGCGGACCGCGTGATAGTCCTCGGCCAGGGCAAGGTAAGCCTCGACGAAAGCACCGCGCGCCTGGCCGAACGCCAGGCCGCCGCGGCGCGGGAGCAGGCCTGATGCGTGCCCTCGCCGGCCTGTTGTGCGGCCTGCTCGGCCTGGTTCCCGGCGCCGCCGCCTACGAGCCGGACGTGTTCGGCACCGCCGGACAGGTCGCCGCGCAGGCGGTCTACGACCTCGGCGGCAGCGGTTTGCCCTGCCGCGGCGGGCCGCCACCGACCGAGCTGAGCCTGGAGGAAGCCATCGAGCGGATCCTCTGCCACGACCCGCAGACCCGCCTCGCCTGGGCCAATGCCAAGGCCCAGGCGGCCCAGGTCGGGATCGGCAAGTCCGCCTACCTGCCGCGCCTGGACGGCCGCCTCGACGCCAGCCGCAGCGACAGTGACATCGACTACCGCGACGCGCCCTACCTCTCCGCCGACGGCCAGCGCCGCCGGCGCGGCGCCAGCCTCGAGTTGAGCTGGGTGCTGTTCGACTTCGGCCGCCGCAGCGCCGCCCTGCGCAACGCCCAGCAGTTGCTGCTGGCGGCCAACGCCAGCCAGGACGCGACCCTGCAGAACACCTTCGCCCTCGCCGCCCAGGCCTACTACGACGCCCTCGCCGCCCAGCGCAGCCTGGCCGCCTCGCGGCAGGTCGCGGAGCTGGCGGCGCAGAACCTGGAAGCCGCCGACGCCAAGTACCGGGCCGGCGCCGCCGCCCTTTCCGATCGCCTGCAGGCACAGACCGCGCTGTCCCAGGCGAGCCTCGCCCAGGTCCGCGACGAAGGCGCCCTGAGCAACGCCCTCGGCGTCATCGCCCTGCGCATGGGCCTGGCGCCGGATACCCCGCTGCGCCTCTCCGGCGAGCTGGAGGCGCAACCCGACACCGGCTTCGTCAAGGCCATCGACGAGATGCTCGCCGAAGCCCGCCGCGAGCATCCGGCGCTGCTCGCCGCCCAGGCGCGGCTGAAAGCCGCCGCCGCCTCGGTGGAGGAAAGCCGCGCCGCCGGCCGGCCGAGCCTGGCGCTGAGCGCCAACCTGGCACGCAGCCATAGCGACCAGGCGATGGCGTTCAACGGTGACACCCGCGAACGCGACCGCAGCATCGGCCTGCAACTGAACATCCCGTTGTTCGAAGGCTTCGAACGCACCTACCAGGTCCGCAATGCCCTGGCCCGCCGCGAAGCCAGCGAAGCGGAGCTGGCCGACACCGAGCAGCAGGTTTCGCTGGAGGTGTGGAACAACTACCAGTCGCTCAGCGTCGAGACCCGCAGCCTGGCGCGCACCCGCGAACTGGTCGAACAGTCGCGGCAAAGCCTGGAGGTGGTGCAGGGCCGCTACCGCTCAGGGGTCGGCAGCATGATCGAGCTGCTCAACGCCCTGACCGCCTACGCCAGCGCCGAGGACCAGCACATCCGCGCCCTCGGCAACTGGCAGACCTCGCGCCTGCGACTGGCGGCGAGCCTCGGCCGCCTGGGCTTCTGGAGCCTGCGCTGAAAAGCCCGGGAAGCGCCGCCGCGCTCTACCTCTCGCGCTTGTCCGGCTGGCCACCATCGCGCAGGATGCACCCAGCCCCCGCGACGAGAGACCGCATGATCGACGACATCCGCTACCTGATCGTATTCGCCAAGATCGCCGAGACCGGCTCCGTCTCCGGCGGCGCCGAAGCGCTGGGCCTGAGTGCCGCGACCGCCAGCCTGCACCTGTCCAGGCTGGAACGGAACCTGGGCCGTGCGCTGCTCTACCGCAACAGCCGCAAGCTGTCGCTGACCCAGGACGGCACGCAGTTGCTGGACACCGCCCGCTCCATGCTGGAACTCTACGAGAAGGGCGTCATCGAGTTCCGCCAGCGCGCCGTCTCGACCCGCAACAGCCTGCGCATCTCGATGCCCGCGGTGTTCGTCAACGGCGACTTCACCCGTCACCTGGCAGCCTTCATCGAGGAGCATCCCGACCTCGACCTCGGCGTCGCCTGCGACGACAGCCGCCACGACATCATCGGCGACGGCATCGACATCGCCTTCCGCATCGGCGACCTGCCGGACAGCTCGCTGAAGGCCCGTCACCTGTTCCTGCTGCCGCGCCAGGTAGTGGCGGCGCCGGCATTCCTGGCCCGGCACGCGCCGCTGGAACACCCGCGCGACCTGCAGCGGCTGGAATGGATCGGGCTCGGCATGCGCCCCGACAGCCGGCTATTCCGTCATGCGCGGGACGACGAGGAGGTACGCGTCGACTACACCCCGCGGGTGCGCGTCGACAGCGTCGAAGCCTCCTGCCGCCTGGCCCGCCTCGGCGTCGGCCTGGCCGCGCCGCCAACCTACCTGAGCGACGAGCCGATCCGCCGCGGCGAGTTGCGCGCGGTGCTGCCGGAATGGCGCCTGGAGCCGTTGAAGGTGTATGCGGTGTGGCCGCCCAACGTACCCGCCAGCAGCATCGCCTATACCCTCATCAATCGCCTCTACGAGGCCTTCAACCCGGGCTAGCGGCAAGCTGCAGGTAGAGCATGTAGCCGGCGGTCAGCACCAGGGTGCCGCCCATCGCCCGATTGAACAGGCGCACCCGCCGGGGGCTGTCGAGCAGCAGCGCCACGCGGTCGCCGAGCAGCGCCCAGGCGGCCAGCGAGAGGTAGCAGACCACCAGGTAGATGGCCATGAAGACCAGCAGCGGCGCGTGCGTGCTCGGGCTGGCGAACAAGGCCACGCCGGAAGCGCAGGCGATCCAGGCCTTGGGATTGAGCCATTGCAGGAGCACGCCCTGGAAGAACCCGGGGACCCCGTTTTCCTCAAGGGCCAGGCGTGGATCCGCGGTGGCGATGCGGTAGCCCACATGGGCGATGAACGCCGCGCCGGCCATCCCCAGGTAGTCGAAGAAGCGCGGGTAGGCCTCGATCGCGCGGACGAACCAGAAGCCGACGAAGGCCAGCAGCAGGACGAAACCGAGGGTGGCGCCGGTGACGAACGGCAGGGTCCGGCGCAAACCATGGTTGGCGCCGGAAGCGACGATGGTCAGGTTCACCGGACCGGGGGAAATCGACAGGCTCAGGGAGAACGCGCCCATGGCGAGCAGCAGGGCTAGCGGCATGGGTCGAACTCCCCGGTCGGGTTGCGGGCTGGCTGGTGCGGGGCGGGCATGGGTTTCCTCCGTAGGCTCCTGGCGGGGCGCGACCGAACGGGTTGCGCCGCTGCCCGGAACGCTACAGGGAAAGCCCACCGGCATTAACGGGGCAAGGCTCAAGGCTGGTTTTGATTTTCCGCGCTTGACGACCGCGCCGGCCGCCCCCGCACCTCAGTCGTCCGCCTGGCCCGGCATGCGGATGCCATGCCGGCGCACCCGCCGATACAGGGTCGCTCGCGAGATACCCAGTTCCCGCGCCGCGGCCATGGGTTTCCAGCGATGCCGCACGAGAGCGTCGAGCAGGGCGTCGCGCTCCGGACCGCCGCCGCTCTCGGAAGCACTGGCCGGTGTCCGGCCTTCGCCACGCAGCTCTGCCGGAAGGTCGGCGAGTTGCAGGGTGGCGCCGCCGCACAGCGCGCAGGCGTAGCGCAACACATGCCGCAACTGGCGGACATTGCCCGGCCAGCGATAGCCGAGCAGGCATTCCAGGGCTGCCTCGCCGAGTTCGATGCGTACGCCGCAGTGCGCGGTTTCCTCGTCGAGGATGCGCCGGATCAGCGCCAGCCGGTCGCTGCGTTCGCGTAGCGGCGGCAGTTCGAAGCGGGCGCCGCCGAGGCGGAAGTAGAGATCCTCGCGGAAGCCGCCGGCCGCCACCAGCGCCGCCAGGTCGCGGTGGGTGGCGCAGATCACCTGGATATCCACAGCCTGCCGGCGCGCAGCCCCCAGCGGCGCCACCTCGCCTTCGGCCAGCACGCGCAGCAGGCGGGTCTGCAGGCCCAGCGGCATGTCGCCGATCTCGTCGAGGAACAGGGTGCCGCCATCGGCCTGCTGCAGCAGGCCGCGCATCCCTTTCGCCGCCGCGCCGGTAAAGGCTCCGCCAACGTAGCCGAACAGCTCGCTCTCGATCAGGCTTTCGGGAATCGCCGCGCAGTTGAGCGCGACGAAGGGTTTGTCGCGACGGGCGCTGGCCTGGTGCAACTGGCGGGCGAAAACCTCCTTGCCGGCGCCGGTCTCGCCCTGGATCAGCACCGGCAGGTTGCGGTCCTTGACCCGCACCGCCAGGCGCAGGCTTTCGGCGATGCGCGGGTCGAGCGCAGCGTCGTCGGGCACCTCGCGCTCCAGCCGCCGCGCCTTCGCCCGCGGCGCGCTGAGACGCACGTGCAGCTCGCCGGCCTGGCCGCGCAGCAGGCACGGCGCCTGGTCGGCGGCGGCGTGCAGGGCGTCGAGGTCGAACACCTCGCCGATGTGGCTCGGCACCTGCCCCAGGCGCTGCCGCAGGTAGTGCCGCGCCGCCGGGTTCAACGCCAGCAGGCGCCCGTCGGCGTCCCAGGCGAACAGGTAGTCCGGCTGGCTGTCGACGTAGCCCGGCGCACGGTGCGCGCGCAGCACCCAATGGCCCTGGGCGCTGTGCATGAAGAAGGCGTTCTCGATTTCCCGCGCGCTCTGCGCCACCATCTGCCGGATCAGGTGCTGGCTGCGGCGGTCGTCCGGCGATTGCACGGCGGAAACGTCGAGCACACCGAGCAACTCGCCCTGCGGATCGAAGACCGGCGCCGCGGAACAGGTCAGGTCGATGAAGGCGGCGCGGAAGTGATCGCGCTTGTGCACCGTCACCGCAGTCCTGTCGGTGAGTACGGCGGCCACCCCGCAGGTGCCCTCCTCGCCTTCCGACCAGCAGGTGCCGAGGTACAGCCCGGCCTTGCGGCAGTCGTTGCGGATGGTCGACTCGACACGGTAGTCGATGGTCCGCCCCTGGGCATCGGTGAGCAGTACGCAGTAGTCGGCATCGCGCACCCGTCCATGCAGTCGCGCCACCTCTTCGCTGGCGATGCGCAGGAACAGTTCGGAACGCCCGCGACATTCGTCGAGGAGGGTCTGCGAGAGAATCCGCGGCCCTTGCAGGGACCCCGGGTCGAGACGGTGCTGCTCCATGGAGCGGCGCCAGGAGTCGAGGATCGGCGTCGGCACCGGCGCCTGCGGCAGGCGCGCGGCGTTCCTCAGGACACGGCTGACACAGTCCACATGGTCCTTCGAGTGTGCGGAAAGCATGGGGCCTCCGTTGCTCGGCATCTTGTTGTTGTGCCGCCCATTAAGCGCCCATCGGCGACCCTCGACAAGCGCCGGGCCGCCACAGCCGACGACTGAGACGGAGCGTCTCAGCGTCTCGCCGGGAACCCGTGCGCGATGACATGGGTTGTCTCGCCGGACGTCGCCCCGGCGGTCGCCGGCCTTCCCATGCCGGCGCTCTACGACGGGCCTTCCGGCCGCCACGCCGCAACCTGGCATCGGCCTTGCTCCAGCCACGGCGACGGCAGGGCGGACTGTCCGCTCCTCCCAACGCCCTGCCGCATACACCTACAAGAACAATCAGAGGTGAAACATGCACGCTACGTCGTCCGACGATTTCTCCCTGTCTTCCCGGGTCGCGCTGGTGACCGGCGCCGGACGCGGCATCGGCCGGGGCATCGCCCTCGCCCTGGCGCGCGCCGGCGCCGACGTGGCGGTGGCCGACCTCGATCCGCAGGTCGCCGAGGAAACCGCCGCCGCGATCCGCAGCCTCGGTCGCCGCAGCCTGGCCCTTGGGGTCGACGTCAGCGACGGCAACAGCGTCCGGGCGATGGTCGAGCGGGTCGCCACTGAGTTCGGCCGGCTCGACGTGGCGGTGAACAATGCCGGGGTGATCAGCATCCGCAAGGTCGCCGAACTCAGCCTCGCCGACTGGGACCGGGTGATGAACGTCAACGCCCGCGGCGTGTTCCTCTGCTGCCAGGCCGAACTGCCGCTGATGCAGGCGCAGCGCTGGGGGCGGATCGTCAACCTGTCATCGATCGCCGGCAAGGTCGGTCTCCCCGACCTCGCCCACTACTGTGCCTCGAAGTTTGCCGTGATCGGTTTCAGCAATGCCCTGGCCAAGGAAGTCGCGCGCGACGGGGTGACGGTCAACGCGCTCTGCCCGGGAATCGTCGGCACCGGAATGTGGCGCGGCGAGGACGGCTTGTCGGGCCGCTGGCGGCAGGCCGGCGAAAGCGAGGCGCAGTCCTGGGAACGCCACCAGGCCAGCCTGCTGCCCCAGGGCGAGGCGCAGACCGTCGAAGACATGGGCCAGCTCGTCGTCTACCTGGCCTGCGCGCCGCACGTCACCGGCCAGGCCATCGCCGTCGACGGCGGATTCTCGCTATGACCCCGCCCTCGCCGATCGTCGGCATCATCGCCAACCCGGCCTCCGGTCGCGACCTGCGTCGCCTCACCGCCCATGCCGGGCTGCACTCCAGCACCGACAAGGCATCGGTGGTGCAACGCCTGCTCGCCGCCTTCGGCGCCACCGGCATCCGCCATGCGTTGCTGCCGCCGGACATGACCGGCATCGCCGCCGCCGTGCTCCGGGCCAGCCAGACCCGCCAGGCCCGCGACGGCCACTGGCCGTTCCTGGAGTTCCTCGACATGCCGCTGCGCCAGGGCGTCGAGGATACCCGCCTGGCGGCGCGGCGCATGGTCGAGCGCGGCGTGGCGCTGATCGCCGTGCTCGGCGGCGACGGCACGCACAAGGCAGTGGCCGCGGAGGTCGGCGATGTCCCCCTGCTGGCGCTGTCCACCGGGACCAACAACGCCTTCCCGGAGCTGCGCGAAGCCACCGGCGCGGGGCTCGCCGGCGGCCTCTGCGCCAGCAACCGGGTGCCGCCGGAGATCGGTCTGCGACGCAACAAGCGCCTGCTGGTGCGCGAGCCGCGCCGCGGGCTCTGCGAGTGGGCGCTGGTGGACGTCGCGGTGTCGCCGCAGCCGTTCATCGGCGCCCGCGCCATCAGTCGCGCCGAAGACCTCGCCGAAGTCTTCGTCAGCTTTGCCGAACCCCACGCCATCGGCCTTTCGGCGCTTTGCGGACTGTGGTCGCCGGTGAGCCGCGAGGAGCCCCACGGCGCCTGGATGCGCCTGCATCCGGACGCCCGCGAGAGCCTGCTGGTGCCGTTGGCGCCGGGCCTGCTGGTGGGCTGCGGGGTCTCTGCCGCCGGCTACCTGCAACCGGGCGTGGCCCACGCACCGAGCCTGTCCAGCGGGACCCTGGCGCTGGACGGCGAGCGCGAGATCGAGTTCAGCGCCACCGACCGCCCGAGCATCACCCTCGACCCTTCCGGCCCGTTCAGCGTCGATGTGCCGGCCACCCTCGCCTACGCCGCCCGCCATCGCCTGCTGGCCGGCCAGCGAACCCCGATGACCCCGTGAAGACAACCTGGAGAACAACAAGATGTCCACTCTGAGCACCGACCAACTGCTCCATGCCTACCGCGTGATGCGCACCATCCGCGCCTTCGAGGAACGCCTGCACGTCGAGTTCGCCACGGGCGAGATACCCGGCTTCGTCCACCTCTACGCCGGCGAGGAAGCCTCCGCCGCCGGCGTGATGGCGCACCTGCGCGACGACGACTGCATCGCCTCCACCCATCGCGGCCACGGCCACTGCATCGCCAAGGGCGTAGACGTGCACGGCATGATGGCGGAGATCTATGGCAAGAAGACCGGGGTCTGCCAGGGCAAGGGCGGCTCCATGCATATAGCCGACCTGGAAAAAGGCATGCTCGGCGCCAACGGAATCGTCGGCGCCGGCGCGCCGCTGGCCGCCGGCGCCGCGCTGGCGGCCAAGCTGAAAGGCAGCGATGCGGTGGCGGTGGCCTTCTTCGGCGATGGCGGCTCCAACGAAGGCGCGGTGTTCGAGGCGATGAACCTGGCCGCGGTGTGGAACCTGCCGTGCCTGTTCGTCGCCGAGAACAACGGCTATGCCGAGGCCACCGCGGCCAACTGGTCGGTGGCCTGCGACCACATCGCCGACCGCGCCGCCGGTTTCGGCATGCCCGGGGTGACCGTCGACGGCTTCGACTTCTTCGCCGTCCACGAGGCTGCCGGCGCCGCCATCGAGCGCGCCCGCGCCGGCGAGGGGCCGTCGCTGATCGAAGTCAAGCTGACCCGCTACTACGGACACTTCGAGGGCGACGCACAGACCTACCGCGACCCCGACGAAGTAAAGCACTACCGGGAAACCCGCGACTGCCTCAAGCAGTTCCGCGAACGCACCTGCCACGCCGGCCTGCTCTCCGCCAGCGACCTGGACGCCATCGACGCCGAGGTCGAGGCGCGCATCGAGGATGCCGTGCAGCGCGCCAAGAACGATCCCAAGCCGGAGCCGGCCGACCTGCTGCGCGACGTCTACGTGTCCTATCCCTGAGCCGCCCGAAAACAAGAACGAGGAGAACCATCATGGCGAGAAAGATCAGCTACCAGCAGGCCATCAACGAGGCGCTGGCCCAGGAAATGCGCCGCGACCCGAGCGTCTTCATCATGGGCGAAGACAATGCCGGCGGCGCCGGCGCGCCCGGCGAGGACGACGCCTGGGGCGGCGTGCTGGGGGTCACCAAGGGCCTCTACCACCAGTTCCCCGGCCGCGTGCTGGACACCCCGTTGTCAGAGATCGGCTACGTCGGCGCCGCGGTCGGCGCCGCCACCCGCGGCATGCGCCCGGTGTGCGAACTGATGTTCGTCGACTTCGCCGGTTGCTGCCTGGACCAGATCCTCAACCAGGCCGCCAAGTTCCGCTACATGTTCGGCGGCAAGGCGGTCACCCCGCTGGTGATCCGTACCATGGTCGGCGCCGGCCTGCGCGCCGCCGCCCAGCATTCGCAGATGCTCACTTCGCTATGGACCCACATCCCCGGCCTCAAGGTGGTCTGCCCGTCGTCGCCCTACGACGCCAAGGGCCTGCTGGTCCAGGCGATCCGCGACAACGACCCGGTGATCTTCTGCGAGCACAAGCTGCTCTATTCGATGCAGGGCGAGGTACCCGAGGAACTGTACAGCGTACCCTTCGGCGAGGCGAACTTCCTCCGCGACGGCGACGACGTCACCCTGGTGACCTACGGCCGCATGGTCCACCTGGCGCTGGACGCCGCCGCCAGCCTGGCGCGCCAGGGCATCTCCTGCGAAGTACTGGACCTGCGCAGCACCAGCCCGCTGGACGAGGACAGCATTCTCGAAAGCGTGGAAAAGACCGGCCGCCTGGTGGTGGTCGACGAAGCCAACCCACGCTGCTCGATGGCCACCGACATCGCCGCGCTGGTCGCCGAACGGGCCTTCTCCGCGCTGCGCGCGCCGATCCGCCGGGTCACCGCGCCCCATACGCCGGTGCCTTTCTCCGACGCCCTGGAAGACCTCTACATCCCCGACGCGGCGAAGATCGAGGCAGCCGTGCGCCAGGCCCTGGAAGGGAGGGACGCGGCATGAGCCGGATCCATACGCTGACCATGCCCAAGTGGGGCCTGTCGATGACCGAGGGTCGGGTGGACGCCTGGCTCAAGGAAGAGGGCGCGCATATCGAGAAAGGCGACGAGGTGCTCGACGTGGAGACCGACAAGATCTCCAGCAGCGTCGAGGCGCCCTTCTCGGGCGTGCTGCGGCGCAAGGTGGCGCGCGAGGACGAAACCCTGGCGGTCGGCGCGCTGCTCGGCGTGGTGGTCGAGGGCGAGGCGAGCGAGGAGGAGATCGACGCGCTGGTGCAACGCTTCCAGGCCGAATTCGTACCCGCCGACGAGGACGCTGCGGACAGCGGACCGGCACCGCGGAAAGTCGAGCTGGACGGGCGCCTCCTGCGCTATTTCGACCGCGGCGAGGGCGATCCGGCGCTACTGCTGATCCACGGTTTCGGTGGCGACCTGAACAACTGGTTGTTCAACCACGAGGCGCTGGCCGCCGAGCGGCGGGTGATCGCCCTAGACCTGCCGGGCCACGGTGAGTCCGGCAAGGTCCTGGTGCGCGGCGACCTCGATGAACTCAGCGGCAGCGTGCTGGCCCTGCTCGACCACCTCGACCTGGAACAGGCACACCTGGCCGGTCACTCCATGGGGGGAGCGGTGGCGCTGAACTGCGCGCGCCTGGCGCCGCAGCGGGTGCTGTCGCTGAGCCTGATCGGCAGCGCCGGCCTCGGCGAGGAGATCAACGGCGACTACCTGCGCGGCTTCGTCGAGGCGGCCAACCGCAACGCGTTGAAGCCGCAACTGATGCAGTTGTTCTCCGACCCCGCGCTGGTCACCCGGCAGATGCTCGAGGACATGCTCCGCTACAAGCGCCTGGAAGGCGTCGATGCGGCCCTGCGCCAGTTGCTGGACAACCTGTTCGCCGACGGTCGCCAGCGCAACGACCTGCGTGCCGTGGCGAGCGAGGGCCGCCAGCCGGTCCTGGCGATCTGGGGCAGCGATGACGCGATCATCCCGGCGCGGCATGCCGAGGGCCTGCCAGCCCAGGTGGAGATCATTCCCGGACAGGCGCACATGGTGCAGATGGAAGCCGCCGAGCAGGTCAACCGCCTGCTGCTCGACTTCCTCCGCCCGCATTGAGGAGACGACCGACATGAACAGTTCCCCGCAAGCCAACGCGGCGATGCGCGCCGCCGTCTGGCACGGCCGCCACGATATCCGCGTGGAAGACGTGCCGCTCCCGGCCGAGCCACCGCCCGGCTGGGTGCAGATCCGCGTGCACTGGTGCGGCATCTGCGGCTCCGACCTGCACGAATACCTGGCCGGCCCGGTATTCATCCCCGTGGAGGCGCCGCACCCGCTCACCGGCCTCAAGGATCAGTGCATCCTCGGCCACGAGTTCAGCGGCGAAATCGTCCGCCTCGGCAACGGCGTGACCGGCTTCGCCGTCGGCCAGGCGGTCGCCGCAGACGCCTGCCAGCACTGCGGCACCTGCTACTACTGCCGGCATGGGCTGTACAACATCTGCGAGAACCTGGCCTTCACCGGGCTGATGAACAACGGCGCCTTCGCCGAATACGTCAACGTACCGGCCAACCTGCTCTACGCCCTGCCGGCCGGATTTCCCAGCGAGGCCGGCGCGCTGATCGAGCCGCTGGCGGTGGGCATGCACGCGGTGAAGAAGGCCGGCAGCCTGCTCGGGCAGAACGTGGTGGTGGTCGGCGCCGGCACCATCGGCCTGTGCACCATCATGTGCGCGCGCGCCGCCGGCGCGGCGCAGGTGATCGCCCTGGAGATGTCCTCGGCGCGCAAGGCCAAGGCCCTGGAGGTCGGCGCCAGCCAGGTGCTCGACCCCTCGCGGTGCGACGCCCTAGGCGAAATCCGCGCCCTCACCGGCGGGCTTGGCGCCGACGTCAGCTTCGAATGCATCGGTAACAAGCACACCGCCAAGCTGGCCATCGATGCCATCCGCAAGGCCGGCAAGTGCGTGCTTGTGGGAATCTTCGAGGAGCCCAGCGAGTTCAATTTCTTCGAGCTGGTTTCCACCGAGAAGCAGTTGCTCGGCGCCCTCGCCTACAACGGCGAGTTCGCCGACGTGATCGCCTTCATAGCCGACGGCCGCCTCGACATCGCACCGCTGGTGACCGGGCGCATCGGCCTGGAAGAAATCGTCGAGCGCGGTTTCGAAGAGTTGGTGAACAACAAGGAGCACAACGTGAAGATCATCGTCTCGCCGGGCGGCTGACGCTTCAGCCCTTATCGCGCTTGCGACGCAGCCCCGCGGCCGGCGGGGCTTCCTTTACGAAACGCAGAGACGCGGGCGGAGGCTCAGAACCACTTGTCGTTGCGCTTGCGCCGCACCCTCAGCAGCGACGGCAGGATCAGCCCGGCGAACAGGCCGGCGCCGGCGATGCTGCCGCCGTAGACCATGTAGCGCATCAGCACCTGCTTGTTCTCGTCGCCCAGTTGCGCCTGCACCGCACGCAGGTCGGAGCGGGCCTTGCCGAGCTCGGGGTCCAGGTTGCTGCGCGCCGCCTGCAATTCGTCGATCAGCTTCTTGCGCGTGTCGAGGGTTTCCTGCATGCCCTGCACGCGGGTCTTCCAGGTGTCGTTGATGCCGTCCAGCTCGGCGGTCAGGGCGGCCACCTTCTGCTCCAGTTGCGGCAGGCGCTCGGCCTGGCCGGGAACCTCCTGCAAGTCGCGGCTGGGAATCCACACGGTGCTGCCGTTCTCGCCGCGCACCTGGCTGTAGTTGCCCTGGGTGCCGAGCAGCTCGACCTTCTGCCCGGAGGTGAGGGTGCCGACGATGCGATAGCCATCGGTGGGGCCGCTGCGCACGAAAGTGGTCAGGCTGTCGCTCACCCAGCGCGCGTTGCCGGTCGCCTCCTCGGCCTGCGCCGGGGCGCCGGCCGCCAGCAGGCCGCCGAGCAGGCAGGCTCCGATGACGCGGTTCTGGAACGGGGAAAGAGCGGCGGGGATGCGACGGGATAGGGACATGGCAATCTTCACATGGCGAGAGAACGAAACCCGCAAAGGGGAGCGAAAAAGCCGGCCAGTCGAATTGTTATGGACAAGCGCGTGACCGGGGCGGGGCTACCGCATGGCCAAGGGCCATGCGCCCGGCCCGGTTGGGCCGACGGCTGACAGACAGCGCTCGGGGCGATTGAGTTCACTCGTTTGCGCAGGAATGGATGGATGGTTGTAACAACAGAATGCCAGGCCTGCCGACGGCCAGCGCTGCCCAGGCTGCGACCTGTCCGGATGATCCCCGGGTACGACGGTATCTACGCCAAGGCAGAGGCTCCCTCGCCTGTACCGCGCCCCACCAATCGGATGGCGCCGATGGCGCGCCGCGATACACCCGCCCCATCAGGCGGTCACTCGCTCGCCATCGCCGCCAGGTCGCGGCCGTCGCCGGCCATTTCCATCATTCCTCTGCCAGGTGCCCGGCGAAGGTAGTGGCGCTATAGCGCTCGCGGAACAGCCCCTTCTCCACCAGGCGCGGCACCACCTGTTCGAGGAACAGCCGCAGCGAGCCGACCGAGCCTCCCGGCGCGGCGATGAAACCGTCCATGGCGCCGGCGGCGGCCCAGTCGACGATCTGCTCGACGGCATCGTCCACCGTACCGATGACCTGCCAGTGCGCCGCGGAAATCACCTCGGGGCGCAGCAGCAACTGGTCCAGGCGTAACGTCTCGCGCTCGATCAGGCGCCGCAGCAGGTCGGTGTGGGTGCGGCTGCCGGGGTTGGCCACCGGCGGCGGCAGGTCGGCCGCGGAAATCGGCCGGTCCAGCGGCCAGTCGCTGAGGTCGAGGCCGAGCATCTGCCTGATCGCGGCGAACTTGCGCGTGCGGTCCAGGCGCGCGTGGGTCTGCATGAAGATTTCCCGCGCCTCCTCGCGGCTCTCCGCCAGGTACAGGCTGAAGCCCGGCAGCAGGCGCACGTCGCGCGGCGAGCGACCGTGGCGTTCGGCGCGGCGGGAAAGGTCGCGGCGCAGTTCCAGGGCGGCCTCCTTGTCCGGGGTCGGCGCGAACACCAGGTCGGCCACCGAGGCGGCGAAATCGCGCCCGCTCTCGGAGGCGCCGGCCTGCACCAGGGGAATCCGCGCCTCGCCGAAGGCCGGCAGGTTGAGCGGTCCCTTGACCTTGAGGAATTCGCCGTCGTGGTCGACCGGGCGCACCCGGGAAACGTCGGCGTAGCGGCCGCTCTCGCGGTCGACCAGGAGTGCCTCGCGGGGGAAGCTGTCCCACAGGTCGTGCACCAGCCGGGTGAACTCGGCGGCGCGCGCGTAGCGCTGCTCCGCATCGGGCATCGCGTCCAGGCCGAAGTTCTCGTGGCCCTGCAGCGCGGTGACGATGTTCCAGCCGGCGCGGCCGTTGCTGATCCAGTGCAGCGATTGCAACTGCCGGGCCACCACGTAGGGCGGATAGAACGTGGTGGAGACCGTCGACACCAGGCCGATCCGCGAGGTTTCGCGGGCGACCGCGGCAAGCAGTACGGTGGGATCCAGGCTGGCGAAGCCGGAGCCGGTCTCCAGCACGTCCAGTGGCAGGCTGCTGACGTCCGGGCGAAACACGAAGTCGAGGTGGGCGGCTTCGGAGCGCCTGGCGATGTCGACGGCGAAATCGCTGCCGAAGATGCCTTCGATGTTGCTGTCGGGGCGCCGCCAGGCATCGCCGCTGAGCCAGGTGGGGGCCAGCGACATGCCGATGTGCAGGCGTTTCGGGGTACTCATCGTGCCAATCTCCTGTATGGGCTCTGGGGCTGGGCCGGCCCTGCGCGGGGCCGGCTTCTCGGGGCGCCTAGAAGGTGCCCTTGATGCCGATGCCGAGGGTCCGCGGCTGCGTCATGCTCGCCTCGATGCCGCCGATCCCCCGGTTTTCCTGCATGTAGGTGGGCGAGCGGTCGTCGAACACGTTCTTCACGTAGCCATAGAGCTGCACCTGGTCGTTGAAGCGGTAGCTGGCGCGGGCGTCGGTGAGGGTGTAGGCCTTGATCGAGTAGGCCTTGGTGTTGGCGGTGTCCGAGTAGTAGCCGTCCAGGTAGCGCACCTGGGCGTTCAGGTTGAGGCGCTCGGTGACGTCCCAGCTCGGTCCGAAGCCGAGGGTATAGCCCGGCGAGCGGGCGAACTCGTTGTGCTCGTAGCCGGTATTGCCGGACATCTCGTCGATCCGGGTGCGTAGCACGCCGGCGCTGGCCTTCAGCCGCAGGTCGTCGCGCAGGCGGTAGTCGAGGTCCAGCTCCATGCCGTAGGCGTGGGCCTTCTCGGCGTTGATGGTGTACGACTGCGCCACCCCCGGCGAGACCACCACCGGGATGTTGTACTGGGCGTCCTTGAAATCCATGAAGAACAGGTTGCCGTTCAGCAGCAGGCGGCCGTCGAGCAGGCTGGCGCGGGTGAACAGTTCGTAGTTCCAGATGGTTTCTTCCTTGAAGTAGGCCCAGTTGCGGGTGGTCAGGTTGAGCGACACGCCGCCGGGGTTGTAGCCGCGGCTGACCAGGCCGCCGACGGTCCAGTCCGGGGTCGCGGCGAAGGCCAGGGAGACTTTCGGCAGGAAGGCCGAGAAGGTCTTCTGGTAGTCCAGCGGACGCGGCGCCAGCACCGAGTTGCCGCTGCGCTCGATGCGATCCTCCTGGTAGCGCAGGCCGGTGGTCAGGGTCCAGCGGTCGCTCAGGCGGTAGTTCAGCTCGCCGAACACGCCGAGGTTCTTCTTCGTGTCGTCGAAGGCCGACAGCCCGCGCAGGTGCAGTGTCTCGTCGGTGCGGGTGCGGGCGTAGTAGACCCCGCCCATGCCGCTGATCCGGTCCTCCTGCTCGCCGAAGCTGATCCGCGATTCGTTGGAGGCGTTCTTCTGGCGGATGTCGGCGTCGCCCTCGCCGCCCGCGCCGGTGGTGCGGTGCACCGAGGACAGCGAGTACTGCGCCTGGTTGAACAGGCGGATGCCGTTGTCGAGGTCATAGGCGACGTCGAGGATGCTGGTGTTGGTGTCCTGCTCCCAGCTGGGCATGGTGGTCGAGCGATGGTCGAGCTTGTCGAACGGGCGGGTCGCCGCTTCCTGGGTCGGACGGTTGCTGTCGTTGTGGGAGAAGGTGAATTTGCTCTCCAGGCCCGGAATTCCGCTGGGCAGCCAGAGCAGCTTGGCGCGCGCGTTGAGGGCGCGGAAGTCCTGGTCGGTGCCGCTGCCCTGGAACTTCGGGTTGTCGTAGTCGATGAAGGTGTCGCGGCCCGCGTAGTCCACCGCCAGGCGCCCGGCGAAATCCTGCGCCAGCGGGCCGGACACCGCGATCGAGCTGCGCCGCGAATGGTAGCTGCCGATCTCCGCCTGGTAGGCAGCCTCGGGGCTGAAGCTCGGGTCCTTGGTGTTGACGATGATCGCCCCGGCGATGGCGTTGGCGCCCTGGGAGGTAGTCTGCGGGCCGCGGAATACCTCGATGCTGTCGACGTCCCAGACCGAGGTCGCGCCGAAGAACATCTCGTTGTAGTTCAGGTAGTGGCCATCGAGGTTGATCGTCGCCCGCGGCACGGTGCCGCCCCAGAACACGTTCTGCCCGTTGTTCGGGCCCTGGGCGTCCTGGCCGCGGATGATCGGCGCGCCCACCGAGTCGGTGTAGACCACGTTGGGACTGCCATTGATCACCTCGGCGACCGAGGCGTTGCCGGTCTGCTTGCGGTCGATGTCGCGGGCGCTGGTGAGCGATACCGAGGACGCCGTGTCCTTCAGCGAGCGTTCACGTTTCTCGCCGGTCACGACCAGCGCCTCGAGGGCGGCGGGTTCGTCCTCGGCGGGCGGGTTTTCCCGGGCCAGTGCCGATGGCGAGGCGAGCAGGGTGGACAGCGTGACGACGCCGATTCCCCGGTTGAGCGTGCGGTGCGTGCGGGCGTTCAAGGACCTTCTCCAAATG
Organism: Pseudomonas sp. HMSC066A08; assembly: GCF_001813025.1. Lineage (NCBI taxonomy): Bacteria > Pseudomonadati > Pseudomonadota > Gammaproteobacteria > Pseudomonadales > Pseudomonadaceae > Pseudomonas > Pseudomonas sp. HMSC066A08. The sequence continues at coordinate 65,704 of NZ_KV811376.1, read as the reverse complement.
GGAATGACTCTCTTTTACATTCAGGCTATCACGCCGCCAGATCATTCCTCAATGGGGAATAGATTCCTCATTGCGAAATATTAAATCTCCTACGCCCGTCCCTTCCGCGGCGCCCCACCGCCCCGGGGAATCGGTATCATGGGCGCCGCCCGCGCCACCGCAGCGCGGACCGAAGCCTATGGATCAACCGTGGTGAGGAGACCGAGCCGTTGAATACTTCGCAGCCCCCGGCGGACGAGATGCCGGACGCCCCGGGCGAAAAGCGCTCCGGCACCATCCAGTCGGTGTCCATCGCCGCGCGCTTCCTGAAGACCCTGGCCAACGCCGAAGGCGAACTGGCCCTCGGCGAAGTGGCCCGGCGCACCGGCACCGGCGGCTCCACCGCGCACCGCTACCTGCAGAGCCTGGTGAAGGAAGGCCTGGCCCGCCAGGACCCGCTCAGCGGTCTCTACGACCTCGGGCCGGCGGCGCTGAGCATCGGCATAGGCGCGCTGAAGCGGATCGACGCGGTGGATATCGCCGCCCGCCACATGAAGGCCCTGGCCCAACGGCATGCCGCCAGCGGCGGGGTGGCGATCTGGACCGAGCGCGGCCCGACCCTGGTGCGCTGGTACCGCAGCGCCTATTTCTCGATCAACCCGCTGGCCCTGGGCGATATCCTGCCCATCGACAACACCGCCTGCGGCCTGGTGTTCCAGGCCTTCCTGCCGAAGGCCGTGGTCGACGCCGCGCGCAAGCAGCAACCGGCGCACTTCCGCGGCAGCCCGCCGAGCCGCGCGCTGCTCGACGAGGTGCGCGAGCGCTGCTGGGCCGAGCTGACCAGCCACCTGCTGTCGAACGTCACCGGCCAGGCGGCGCCGGTGTTCGACGCCCAGCAGGAAATCGTCTGCGCGATGACCACGGTGACCGATCTCGGCCAGTTGCAGTCGGCGGAAGACCGCGACGCGCTGTTCCACGAGGCGCTGCAGGTCAACCAGTCCACCGGCGGCCTGGTCCTCCATCCCGGCATGCGGCCGCCGCCGCGCTGAGCCACCTCAGCCCGGCGCGTCGGCGGCGATCCCGCGCGGCACCAGCAGCGGCGTGCCGCTGACCGGGTCGGCGATGATCAACGAGCGCAAGCCGAACACCTCCTCCACCAGACGCTCGGTGAAGATCTGCGCCGGCGCGCCCTCGGCGAGGATCGCGCCGTCGCGCATGGCGATCAGGTGCGAGGCATAGCGGCAGGCCTGGTTGAGGTCGTGCAGCACGGCGACGATGGTGCGCCCCTGGCGATTCAGCTCGGCGAGCAGTTCGAGCAATTCGATCTGGTGGACGATATCCAGGTAGGTGGTCGGCTCGTCGAGCAGCAGCAACGGGGTTTCCTGCGCCAGCACCATGGCGATCCACACGCGTTGTCGCTGGCCGCCGGAGAGTGCGTCGAGCGGTCGCTCGGCCAGGCCGTCGACCCGCGTGGCGCGTAGCGCCGCCGCTACCGCGCGCTCATCCGCCGGCGACCACTGGCGCAGGAACGACTGGTGCGGATAGCGCCCGCGCGCCACCAGCTCGGCCACCGTGATGCCATCCGGCGCCAGCGCGCTCTGCGGCAGCAGGCCGAGACGCCGCGCCACTTCCCGTCCCGACAGGCTGTGGATATCCCTGCCGTCCAGCCCCACCCGGCCCTCGGCCGGCGCCAACAGGCGCGACAATGCCGCCAGCAGGGTCGACTTGCCGCAGGCGTTGGGCCCGACGATCACACTGAACGAACCCTCGGGGATGGCCAGCGAGAGATTCCGCGAAACGGTCCGCGCGTCGCGGCGCAAGGTCACGGCGTCCGCGTGCAGGCGATGGGTCATGGGAGGTTCCTGGATAAGAATGGCTCGAATATGTGGAATCGATTCTACATTATGGAATAGATTGCATGAGAAGCATTATCATATGAATCCGTCCGCCCGGCTTCCCCTACAGCGAAAACAGCCTTCATGCCGACCCGCCGCCGCTCCACCCTGCCGTTACTCGCCCTCGCCCTGAGCCTGTTCGCCACCCTCGCCGCGGCCGGGGAGCCGAAGCCGGCGCGGATCGTCTCCACCACCCCGAGCGTCACCGGCATCCTGCTGGCGATGGACGCACCGCTGGTGGCCAGCGCCGCCACCACGCCAAGTCGCCTGACCGACGCCAAGGGCTTCTTCTCGCAATGGGCGAAGGTCGCCGACCAACGTGGCGTCGAGGTGCTCTACCGCAACCTGCGCTTCGACATCGAAGCGGTGATCGCCCAGGATCCGGACCTGCTGGTCGCCTCCGCCACCGGCGCCGACAGCGCCGCGCCATACCGTGCGGAGCTGGAGGCACAGGGCGTGCCGACGCTGGTGGTCGACTACTCGAAACACAGCTGGCAGGAACTGGCTACCGAGCTGGGCCGGCACACCGGCCTGGAACGCCAGGCGCAGGCCGCCATCCAGCGCTTCGACGCCTATACCGCCGAAGTCGCCGCGGCCATCGCGCCGCCGCAGGGCCCGGTCAGCGTGGTCGGCTACAACATCGCCGGCAGCTATTCCATCGGCCGCCAGGCCAGCCCCCAGGCGCGCCTGCTCGAAGCCCTCGGCTTCCAGGTGGCGGAACTGCCGGAGGCGCTGGCGGGCAAGGTGACGCGCGCTTCGGACTTCCAGTTCATCTCGCGGGAAAACCTGCCCGCCGCCATCGCCGGCGACAGCGTGTTCCTGCTCGGCGCCAGCGACGACGACGTGCAGGCGTTCCTCGCCGA
>NZ_KV811376.1:22573-62867 GCF_001813025.1 Pseudomonas sp. HMSC066A08 | reverse complement strand
CCGGTGCTGGCCAACCTGTCGGCGGTGCGCGAAAAGCGCGTGTACGCCCTGGGCCCCAGTTCCTTCCGCATCGACTACTACTCGGGGCGGCAGATGATCGACAACGTCGCCCGCCATTTCCGCTGAGCCATGCGCCCGTTCGCCGGAAGTCCGCTCATGCAGGCGTCCCCGATGCGCCGCCGGCGCCTGCGCGCCTGGGGCCTGCTCGCCGGCGCGCTGCTGCTCGCGCTGGCGGCCCTGGCCAGCCTGGCGCTGGGCTCGCGGCCGGTGCCCCTGGCGGTCACCCTGGATGCCCTGCAAGCCGTCGATCCGCACGATGATCGCCACCTGGTGGTACGCGAACTGCGCCTGCCACGCACCCTGGTGGCGCTGCTGACCGGCGCGGCGCTGGGAGTGGCCGGCGCGCTGATGCAGGCGCTCACGCGCAATCCGCTGGCCGAACCCGGCCTGCTGGGTATCAACGCCGGCGCGGCGCTGGCGGTGATCGTCGGGGTCGCGCTGTTCGACCTGGCGAGCATGGGCCAGTACCTCGGTTGCGCCTTCCTCGGCGCCGGCCTGGCAGGCATCGCCGTATTCCTTCTCGGCCAGGCCCGCGAGACCGGCACCAACCCGGTGCGCCTGGTGCTGGCGGGTGCCGGCTTGTCAGTGATGCTCGCCTCGCTGACCGGGATCATCGTGCTGAACGCCCCGCCGGAAGTCTTCGACCGCTTCCGCCACTGGGCCGCCGGCTCGCTTTCCGGCAGCGGCTTCGCCCTGCTCGGATGGCCGGGCCTGGCCATCGGCACCGGGCTGGCCACCGCCTTCGCCCTCGCCGCCAGGCTCAATGCCCTGGCCCTGGGCCAGCAGATCGGCCAGGCGCTCGGCGTCGACCTGCGCCTGACCTGGCTGCTCGCCTGCCTGGCGGTGATGCTGCTGGCCGGCGCGGCCACCGCCCTGGCCGGACCGATCGCCTTCGTCGGCCTGGTCGCCCCGCACCTCGCGCGACTGCTGGCCGGGCCGGACCAGCGCTGGATCCTGCCTTTCTCGGCGTTGATCGCCGCCGGCCTGCTGCTCGGCGCCGACATCCTCGGGCGGCTGCTGGCGGCGCCGGCGGAGATCGCCGCCGGAATCGTCGCTTTGCTGCTCGGCGGGCCGGCCTTCATCGTCCTGGTCAGGCGCTTCCGCCTGAGCCGCCTGTGAACGGCCTCCACGCCCTGCGCCTGGGTTCCCTGTCGCTGCGTTGGCGGCCACGGGCGGCGCTGGCCTGCCTGGTCCTCGCGGGGATCGGGCTGGCGCTGGCGGCGGCCCTGCTGGGGACCGGCAGCCTGGCGCTAGGCCCGGCAGAGGTGTTCGCCAGCCTGCTCGGCCAGGGCCAGGACCCCACCGCCCAGCGCATCGTCCAGCGCGTGCGCCTGCCACGGGTACTCACCGCCAGCCTGGTCGGCGCCGCGCTGGGCATGGCCGGGGCGATCTTCCAGTCGATCTCGCGCAACCCCCTGGGCTCGCCCGACGTCATCGGTTTCACCACCGGCGCCGCCAGCGGCGCCATCGTGCAGATCATCCTGTTCGATGCCGGCCCGCTGGCCACCTCGCTGGCGGCGCTGGCCGCCGGCCTCTGCACGGCGCTGGCGGTGGTGCTGCTGGCGCGCCGGGGCGCCACCGCCGGCGGCTACCGCCTGGTGCTGGTGGGCATCGGTGTCGGCGCCAGCCTGTCGGGCCTGAACAGCCTGCTGCTGGTCACCGGCAACCTCGACCAGGCGATGTACGCCCAGCTCTGGCTGGCCGGCTCGCTGAACACCCGGACCTGGTCGCACGTCGTCCCGGCAGCGCTGGGCCTGCTCGCCAGCGTGCCGCTGGCGCTGTACCACGGTCGTCGCCTGGAGGTGCTGGAACTGGGCGATGCCAGCGCCGCCCAGCTCGGCGTGGCGGTGGAGCGCGTGCGCTTGCAGATGGTCCTGGTCGCCGTCGGCATGACCGCCATCGCCACCGCCGCGGCCGGCCCCATCGCCTTCATCGCCCTGGCCGGCCCGCAACTGGCCCGGCGCCTGACCCGCTCGGCCGGGGTGCCGTTGCTGTCCGGCGCATTGATGGGCGCGGTCCTGCTGCTGGCCGCCGACCTGCTCGGCCAGCGCCTGGCATACGTCGCCAACCTGCCGATCGGCCTGATGACCGGCCTGCTCGGCGGTTTCTACCTGCTCTGGCTGCTGCTGCGCAGCCGCCGGATCTGAGCCTAGGCCTCAACGCCCGCCCAGGCTGCCGCCGCCGTCGACGCCGATCACCTGGCCGGTGACGAACGAGGCGCCCTCGCTGAGCAGGAACTCGATCAGCGCGGCCACTTCGTCCGGCCGCCCGAGCCGCTGCATGGGGATGGTCGAGAGAATCCGCCGTTCCTCCTCGCCGCCGACCGGGCGGGTCTGGCGGAACAGCTCGGTCTCGATCGGCCCGGGCGCCACCGCGTTGACCGTGATGCCCAGCGGCGCCAGCTCCAGCGCCCAGGTGCGAGTCACCCCGACCAGCGCGCTCTTCGCCGCGGCGTAGGCGGTGCGTTCGCGGGCGCCGTGGATCGCCCGGCTGCACAGGTTGACGATGCGGCCCGCCGGCGAACGCTTGAGCCCCGGCAGGCAGGCCTGGGCAAGCTGCACGGCGACCCGCACGTTGAGGTCGAAGACCTGTTGCAGAGCGGCCAGGTCGAGGTTCTCCAGGCTTTGCGGCAAGGCGATCCCGGCGTTGTTGACCAATGCATCCACGGCGGTTTCCGAGAGCAATCCGCGCAGCGTCTCGGCGGTTTGCGCAGGATCGGCCAGGTCGCAGCACAGCAGACGTCCAGGAAAGTCGTCGCTGGCATGGCGGGCGATGCCCACTACGCTCCAGCCGGAGGCCGCCAAGCGCCTGGCCAGGGCCAGGCCGATGCCACGGGTGGCGCCGGTGACCAGCGCGGTACGATGATTCGTCATGACGATTCCCCTGCGTGAAATGGTCCCCCCGACGCCGTACCTTACGCCTCGCCGGCGGCCGGCGACAGCCCGCGGACGTTCTCTCCGGCGGCAGGCCCAGGCACTGGCCAGGACCTGCGAGGCCGTTGCCGCGCCCCGCCAGGGAAGCCGCGAGCGCCGGCCAGGATGTACACTGCATCCCCTGTATCGACCCGGCCGCCTCGCGGCCCCCGTCGCATCGAGCAGAGAACAAGAGGAACGATGATGAGCGTCGCTAACGGTCTCCCCGTATCCATTCGCCAGGCGGTGACAGCATGATCGAGGTCACCGAGGTTTCCATCGCCGAGTTGCGTGACGCGCTCGAGTCCGGCCGTACCACGGCGGTCGAACTGGTCCAGGCCTACCTGGCGCGGATCGACGCCTACGATGCGCCCGGCACGCCCACCGCGCTGAACGCGGTGGTGGTGCGCAATCCCGATGCGCTGGCCGAAGCGCAGGCCTCCGACGCCCGCCGGGCGCGTGGCGAGACCCTCGGTCCGCTGGACGGCATTCCCTACACCGCCAAGGACAGCTACCTGGTCAAGGGCCTCACCGCGGCTTCCGGCAGCCCGGCGTTCAAGGACCTGGTGGCCCAGCGCGATGCCTTCACCGTCGAGCGCCTGCGCGCCGCCGGGGCGATCTGCCTGGGCAAGACCAACATGCCGCCCATGGCCAACGGCGGCATGCAGCGCGGCGTCTACGGCCGCGCGGAGAGCCCGTACAATGCCGCCTACCTCACCGCGCCCTTCGCCTCGGGGTCCTCCAATGGCGCCGGCACCGCCACCGCGGCCAGCTTCGCCGCCTTCGGCCTGGCCGAGGAAACCTGGTCGAGCGGGCGCGGCCCGGCGTCGAACAACGGCCTGTGCGCCTACACCCCTTCGCGCGGGGTGATCTCGGTGCGCGGCAACTGGCCGCTGACGCCGACCATGGACGTGGTGGTGCCCTATGCGCGGAGCATGGCCGACCTGCTGGAAATCCTCGACGTGGTGGTCGCCGACGATCCCGATACCCGCGGCGACCTCTGGCGCATGCAGCCCTGGGTGCCGATCCCCAAGGCCTCCGAGGTACGCCCGGCGAGCTACCCGGCCCTGGCCGCAGGCGCCGAGGCCCTGGCCGGCAAGCGCTTCGGCGTGCCGCGAATGTTCATCAACGCCGACCCCGATGCGGGCACCAGCGAGTCCCCCGGGATCGGCGGCCCGACCGGCCAGCGCATCCATACCCGGCCCTCGGTCATCGCCCTCTGGGAACAGGCGCGCAAGGCCCTGGAAACCGCCGGCGCCGAAGTGATCGAGGTGGACTTCCCGCTGGTGTCGAACTGCGAGGGCGACCGCCCCGGCGCGCCCACCGTGTTCAACCGCGGCCTGGTGTCGAAGGAATTCCTCCACGACGAGCTGTGGGAACTCTCGGCCTGGGGCTTCGACGACTTCCTGCGCGCCAATGGCGACCCGAAGCTGAACCGCCTGGCGGATGTCGACGGCCCGCAGATCTTCCCCCACGACCCCGGCACCCTGCCCAACCGCGAGGGCGACCTGGCCGCCGGCATGGACGAATACGTGCGGATGGCCGAGCGCGGCATCAAGCCCTGGGACCGGATCGCGACCCTCCCCGATGGCCTGCGCGGCCTCGAGGAAACCCGGCGGATCGACCTCGAGGAGTGGATGCGACGCCTGCGCCTGGACGCCGTGCTCTTCCCCTCCGTCGCCGACGTCGGCCCGGCGGACGCCGACGTCAACCCGGCCTCGGCCGACATCGCCTGGAGCAACGGTGTCTGGGTCGCCAACGGCAACCTCGCCATCCGCCACCTCGGCGTGCCGACGGTCACCGTACCGATGGGGGTGATGGCCGACATCGGCATGCCGGTGGGCCTGACCTTCGCCGGCCGCGCCTACGACGACTCGGCGCTGCTGCGCTTCGCCGCGGCCTTCGAGTCGACCGGCTCGCGGCGTATCGTGCCGCCGCGTACTCCACCGCTGGCAAGCAAGTGAAAGGCGCGGGCGGAAGGCTTCGCGTCTTGCGCCCGCGTTCTTCCGTTCAAGGGAGTTATCGATGCAGCGACTCTTCGTCTACGGCAGCCTCGGCCCCGGCCGTCCCAACGAACACCTGATGCAGAAGATCGGCGGGCAATGGCAGGCGGCCAGCCTCCGCGGTCGCCTGCTGGAAAAGGGCTGGGGCGCCGGGATGGGCTTTCCGGGCCTGGCGATCGACGCCGACGGCGAGGAAATCCACGGCCATGTGTTCGTCTCCGAGCGCCTCGCCGAGCACTGGCCCGCGCTGGATGCATTCGAAGGCACCGAATACCGGCGCGTGGCGACCCGGGTAACGCTGGCCGATGGCGCCCAGGTCGATGCCTATGTCTACGCCCTGCGCGACTGAGCGCTTGCCGGCGGCCTAGGGGTTCGCACGCAAACCGCGCAAGGTCTTCGCGAGAACCCCGACCGCCGCCTCCAGCTCGTCCGTGGTGTAGGCGGCGAAGCCCATCAGGAAGCCCGCTCGCGGTGGCGCGGCGAGATGCAGGGCGCTGAGCCCGACCAGCTCGACACCGGCACGGTATGCCGCCGCGATGGCGCGCGTTTCGTCGATTCCCGCGCAGAGCAGCCCGGGCATCTGTAGCCCGCCGGCCGGCACGCGCGGCTCGACCAGGCCGCCCAGGCGCCTCCCTACCCGCTCCGCGAGGAACCCCAGGCGCTCGCCGTAGAGGTTGCGCATGCCGCGCACATAGGCGCCGAAGTGGCCGCCGGCGATGAAGCGCGCCAGGGTCAGTTGCGCCAGCGAGGCGTTGTGCCCGTCCTGCAGGGAGCGGGCGACAGTCATCGGCGCCACCAGCGCCGGCGGCAGGACCATGTAGCCGATGCGCAGGCCGGGAAACAGCGACTTGGTGAACGTGCCGATGTAGAGCGTCCGCTCGTGGGCGTCCAGGCCCTGGACGCAGGCGGTGGGCCGGCCGGCGTAGTGGAACTCGCTGTCGTAGTCGTCCTCGATGATCCAGGCCTGCTGCCGTTGCGCCCATTCGATCAGCGCCAGGCGGCGCTCCAGCGACAGGGTCACGCCGGTCGGGTAATGGTGCGACGGGGTCAGGCACAGCGCCCGCGCCGCCTGCGGTTGGGCGAGGATCGGCTCGGGCCGCAGGCCCTGTTCGTCGACCGGGACCGGCAGGCACTCCAGGCCTGCGGCCTCGAAGGCCTTGCGCGCGCCGTAGTAGGCCGGGTCCTCGACGAATATCCGCTCGCCGGCGTCGAGCAGCACGCTGGCGCAAAGACCCAGCGCCTGTTGCGAACTGGTCAGCACCAGTACCCGGTCGGCCGTGGCGCGTGCGCCGCGCTCCAGGTTGACGTAGTCGGCGATGGCCTGGCGCAGCGGTTCGGCGCCCTGCGGGTCGCCATGGGTCAGGGCGCGCGCGCCGTATTCCTTGAGGACCTGGCGCTGCAGGCGCTCCCAGGTCGCCAGGGGAAAGGTGCGGGTCTCCGGCACGCCGGGAGCGAAGGGGCGCGGGACGAGCTGCTCGCGAACTCCGCCGCCAGCCTGCATCGCCTCGCCACGCCGGCTCAGCCGGGGCGTGCCGACGGCCCGCCGTGGACCGCCCGCGCCGCGCCGGCCGGGGGACAACCGGGTAGCCGCGGCAACGACGCTGCCGCTGCCGACCCGACGCTCGATGAAGCCCTCGGCATGCAGGTGCGAATAGGCCGCTTCGACGGTGTCGCGGGATACTCCCAGCGACTGCGCCAGCGCCCGCGAGGCCGGTAACGGATTGCCCGGCGCCAGCGCGCCGTCAAGGATCAGTTGGCGGATCGCGCGCTGGATTCGCGCATGCAGCGGCAGGGCCTGGATCTGCGGATGGAGGAGGCGCGCCTTGACCGACTCGAGCAGTGCTTGCCTGAACAAATGGTCTGCCCTCGATCATCTGATTGGTGGGGTACGGCAAGCCATTAGGCGGCTATAAAAACAGCCGGGTCAAGGCCCTCGGTCCCGGCCCCCGCCGGATCGCCCCATCAAGCCAAAGAAGGAAGCACTGGATGCAATCCCTGCACACACTGGTATCGGTACGCCCCGTGGAACACGAGGACTTCGAGCAGTGGCTCGAATACTGGAAGGCCTACCAGGCGTTCTATGAAGTCGAACTCTCGGCGCAGACCACCGAGGCCACCTGGAGGCGCTTCTTCGACGAGCACGAACCGATGCACTGCGCGGTGGCCAGCGATGGCCGCCGGCTGCACGGCATCGTCAACTTCCTCTACCACCGCTCGACCTGGGCGGAACAGGACGTCTGCTACCTGGAAGACCTCTACGTCTCGCCCGACGTGCGCGGCCAGCAGATCGGCAAACAGTTGATCGAGTACGTCCGTGGACAGGCCGAGGAGCACCGCTGCGCGCGGCTCTACTGGCACACCCAGGAAACCAACCACAGGGCCCAGCGCCTGTACGACTGGGTGGCGGACAAGCCGGGAGTGATCGAATACCGCATCGAACTCTGAGCCGCGCCAGCGCCTTCGCCCCCTCCCCACTGGCAAAAGCCCCCGTTCGCCGGCGAGCGAGCGGGGGTCCTGGCTTCGCTCGATCAGTTCGCGAGGCTCTGCTTCAGCGCCGCCAGGCCATCTTCGTAGATGGTGCGGAACAGCGTCGAAGCTTCCTCGTCGCTGATGCCCACGGGTACGAAGGAGCCGAACCATTCCACCCGCGAACCCTGGCCGTCGGCGAGCGGCAGGACGCGCAGGGTCGCCTGGTAGTCACGCACCGGGGCCGGGCCCTGGAGGATGGTGTAGGTGTAGCTGCGCCCGGCCTCGCTGAAGTCGAGCAGGCGCTCGACGATGGTGCCGCCCTCGACGCTCTGCAGCGTGCGGACCCGGCCGCCTTCGCTGAGCACGCTCTGCGGAATGAACGGCAGCCAGTCCGGTAGCGCGTCGAAACCGCCGATCAGCCGCCAGACCTGCTCGGCGTCGTTACGAAGATCAATGGATGCATGGGCCTTAGCCATGACGATAACTCCCGGGGCCTGTGCCCCAACGATTCGATGAAAGAAGGTGTCGGGGCCGCCGCGCGGCCCCTCGCGTCGCACTCAGGCGGCCGGAACCGGCGCCACGGCGCTGATCAGCCGCTGCTCGCGGAGGTCGCTCCAGAACGCCGCGGGAATCACCGCACTCAGGGCCGCATAGTCTTCGTTGGCATGTTGCGGTCGGGTGGAACCGGGAATCGCCGCGACCACCGCCGGGTGGGCCAGGGCGAACTGCAAGGCGGCAGCCTTGACATCCACCCCGTGGTTGCGGGCGATCGCGCGAATCCGCTCGAGCTTTTCCAGCACCGGCTTGCCAGCCTTCTGGTACTCGAAATGCTCGCCACCGGCGGTGACGCCGGAGCTGTAGGGACCGCCGACGACGATACCGACGCCCTGTTCCACGGCCTGCGGCATGACCCGCTGCAGGGCACGCTCATGGTCGAGCAGCGAATAGCGGCCGGCGAGGAGAAAGCCGTCGGGTTGCGGCTCGTCCAGGTCGAGAGTCAGCTCGATCGGCTCGACACGGTTGACGCCCAGGCCCCAGGCCTTGATCACGCCCTCTTCGCGCAGCCGGGCGAGGACGCGGAAGGCGCCTTTGCGCGCGCTTTCGAAGCGCTCCAGCCATTCGTCGCCATAGAAGTCCTGGGCAATGTCGTGGATCCAGACGATGTCCAGGCGGTCGGTGCCCAGGCGGCGCAGACTGTCCTCGATGGAGCGGAGGGTGGCATCGGCGCTGTAGTCGTTGACGATGCGGTTGCGGTTGCCGTGTTCGAACAGCCCGCTCTTCTCGCCCAACTCGCGGCTGGTGGGGTCTTCCAGTTCATCGAGGATGATCCGCCCGACCTTGGTGCTGAGCACGTACTGGTCACGCGGACGGGAGGCCAGGGCGGCGCCGAGGCGGGTTTCGGAAAGACCGGCGCCGTAGAACGGGGCGCTGTCGAAGTAACGCACACCGTTGTTCCAGGCAGCGTCGACGGTGGCCTGGACTTCCTCTTCGGAAACCGCGCGGAACATGTTGCCCAGCGGCGCGCTGCCGAAGCCGAGGCGGAAAGGAATCAGGGACTTGAGGTTCATGGATGTTCTCCGGTTGGGTGGGAGTCGTTGCTAACTCCAGTGGCGGCATCCTAGGGCCAGCCAACCCAGACCGTCCAAGTCATAATTCGTCAGACTTTAGACCTGAAAAGCAAATTCCTTCCGAACCCGCCCGCCGCGCCGTCAATTCGCGGCGCGGGCCAGCACCATCTCGCGGAACTCGCCGACGATCGGTCGCAGGTCTACCCGGTGCCAGGCCGCCCACAGCGCGGTGCTCTGATTCAGCCAGGGCAATTCACGCAGTACCACGTTCGGATTGCCCTCGCCACCGATGCTGCGCTGGATCAGCGCCATCCCCAGCCCGGCGGAGACCAGCCCCAGGGCGCTCAGCGGCTCTGCGGCCTCCAGGCGGATCTGCGGGGTGAATCCGGCGGCCACGCAGTCGGCCAGGAAGCGTTCGCGGCGCTGCGCCAGCAACTGGCCCTCGACCATGATCCAGTCCTGCTCGTGCAGGTCCGCCGGCACGATTTCGCTCTTGTGTGCCAACGGATGGGTGGCCGGCAGCGCCAGATGCAGCGGGTCGCAGAACACCGGGGTGGCGAGCAGGTCGGGGTCGGCGGCGGCCGGCGCCTCGCAGACCAGGGCGATGTCCAGGCTGCGCTGGCGCAGCCCCTCGAACTGCTCCTGGCTGCTCAGGTTGTACAGCGCGATATGGATGCCGGGGCGCTCCTCGCGTACCTGGCGCAAGGCGTCCGGGAGGACCCCGGCATGCACCGCGTGGCTGACGTAGCCGATGCACAGCCCGCCCTCCTCGCCGCGCCCCAGGCGCCGTCCCAGCGACTCCAGGCGTTCGGCGTGCTTGAGCAGGGCCTTGGCTTCGTGGAGGAAGGTCCGCCCGTCGGAAGTCAGGCGCAGGCGCTGCTGGCTGCGCTCGAACAGTTGCAGGCCGAGACGCTCTTCCAGTTGGGCGATCTGCCGGCTCAGCGGCGACTGGGAGATGTGCAGTTGCTCGGCGGCGCGGCCGACGTGCTCGACCTCGGCCACGGCGACGAAATAACGAAGTTGTCGGAGATCCAGCATATGACCTTAAAGGACTCAAGTATGATCAATTAAGTTATGTACGATCTTACAACCCCGCACTAGCATGCCGCCAGAACCAACCGATTACCGGCACTTCGAGTGCCCTGAAAGAGGATTCGTCATGCATATCGACCTGGGCGGCAAGACCGCCATCGTCAGCGGCTCCACCGGCGGCATCGGCCTGGGCATCGCCCGCAGCCTGGCCGCTTCCGGCGCCGAAGTGGTCATCGTCGGGCGCAGCCCGGCCCCGGTGGAGGCGGCCGTGGCCGGTATCCGCGCCAGCGGCGGCAAGGCCCGCGGCATCGTCGCCGACCTCGGCACGGCCGCCGGCGCCGAGGCGCTGTTCGCCGCCGAACCGTCCACCGACATCCTGGTGAACAACCTGGGCATCTACAACGACGTCGACTTCTTCGACACCGACGACCAGCAATGGCTGGAGTTCTATGAAATCAACGTGCTCTCCGGAGTACGCCTGGCCCGCCGCTACGCCCCCGGCATGGTCGAGCGCGGCTGGGGCCGGGTGATCTTCCTGTCCTCCGAGTCGGGCATCGCCATTCCCGCGCGGATGACCAACTACGGCGTCACCAAGAGCGCCAACCTCGCCGTTTCCCACGGCCTGGCCAAGCGCCTGGCCGGCACCGGGGTGACGGTCAACGCGATCCTTCCCGGCCCGACCCTCACCGAAGGCGTGGCCACCCTGGTCGCCGAAGCCATGCGCGAATCCGGCCGCAGCGCCCGGGAAGAGGCCGACGCCTTCGTCCGCCGCGAGCGTCCCAGTTCGATCATCCAGCGGGTGGCCGAGGTCGACGAAGTCGCCGCGCTGGTCACCTACGTGGCCTCGCCCTTCTCCTCGGCAACCACCGGCGCCGCCCTGCGCGTGGATGGCGGCGTGGTCGACAGCATGGCGATCTGAGACCGGGCCGATAGTCCCCTGCGCCTCCCGCCCCGGAGGTGCAGGTCAGAAGGTGCCCGGGTAGGCTCCGCCGTCGATCAGCAGGTTTTGCCCGGTGATGTAGCCGCCATGGGTGCTGCACAAGAACGCGCAGTACGCCCCGAACTCTTCGGCCTTGCCGAAGCGCGCCGCAGGAATCGCCTGGCGGCGCGCCTGAGTGATCGCCTGCAGGTCGCCGCCAGCCCGGCTCGCCGCCTGCAGAGTCCTCTGCAGACGCGCGGTGTCGAAGGCGCCCGGCAGCAGGTTGTTCAAGGTCACGTCACGCCCGGCCAGGCGCTGCTGGCGGGCAAGCCCGGCTACGAAACCGGTCAGGCCGCTGCGCGCGCCATTGGACAGGCCCAGAATATCGATCGGCGCTTTCACCGCGCCCGAGGTGATGTTAACCACCCGCCCGAAGCCACGCTCGGCCATGCCATCGACCACCGCCTTGATCAGCTCGATGGGCGTGAGCATGTTGGCGTCCAGGGCCTTGATCCAGTCTTCCCGGTCCCAGTCGCGGAAGTCGCCCGGGGGCGGGCCGCCTGCGTTGTTGACGAGGATATCGACCTGCGGGCACGCGGCCAGCAGGGCCTGGCGTAGCGCTGGGTCGGTCACATCGCCCACGACCGTACGCACTTCGCTGGCCGGGAAACGGCTGCGCAGCTCGGCGGCAGTCTGCTCCAGGGTGGTGGCGGTACGGGCGTTGATCACCAGGTTGACGCCCTCGCCAGCCAGGGCCTCGGCGCAGCCCCTGCCCAGCCCCTGGCTGGCGGCACAAACGATGGCCCACCGGCCTTTGATACCCAGGTCCATGATCGGCTCCTTTGAATGGATTCATGCGGGCACAAGGCCGCTCCAGATCAGGCCTCACTGCAAGCTGTGGGAGCGGCCGCGTAGCGCGGAAGGGCTGCGAAGCAGCCCCCGGTGCCCACGGGAGCTTACAACGCTTCCCGGCTGAACACCCCATCCACCAGGCGATTGATACCCAACGGGTTGGCATTCTCGAGCGCATCGGGCACCAACGCATCCGGCAGGCCCAGGCTCAGCGCAGGGTCCAGGATCGCCAGGCGCGGGAACAGTTTCGGGCAGACGATGACGGTCTTGAACAGCGTCTGCTTGTTGGTGAACACCGTCGAGGCGGTGCACTCGCTGCCAGTGCCGACGGTTGTCGGGATGGCGAAGATCGGCAGCGGTGGGTTGACCAGGCGATCGTAGCCTTCGTAGCCCAGGATGCTGCCCGGGTTGGAGGCCATCGCCGCCACCCACGCCGATGCCGCGCCGATCAATACGACTTAACGAAACTGGCTCACAATCGACCGCAGGTCAAAGTGGCTGAAGCCAAATACGTGATGGCCCCGGAAGGATCGCTCCTCCCGGGGCCCGGCGGCATCGCGCTCAAACGTCGCCGGACTCGCCTTGCAGCGTCGGCACGCTCGCCTTGGCGGGACGCCCCAGCCAGACCAGCAGCAGACCCAGAGCGGCCAGCGCGGCGCCGGCCAGCGGCACCGCGACGTAGCCCAGGCCGGCACCGATCACCGCGCCGCCGAGCGCCGCGCCGAGGGCGTTGCCGAGGTTGAAGGCGCCGACGTTGATCGACGAGGCCAGCCCCGGCGCTTCGGCGGCGGCTTGCATCACCCGCATCTGCAGCGGCGGCACCACCGCGAAGGTCGCCACGCCCCAGACCAGCAGGCCCAGCGCCGCGCCGAGGTGGCTGCCCAGTGCCAGGGGCAGCAGCAGCATGATCAGCGCCAGCGCCGCGAGGAAGATCCGCGCCGCGCCGTCCAGCGACCAGTCGGCGAGACGGCCGCCGAGGCTGTTGCCGAGGGTGAAGCCGACGCCGATCAGCACCAGCCCCAGGGTGACGAAGCGCTCCGAAGCGCCGGTCAGCTCGGCCAGTACCGGGGCCACGTAGGTATAGAGGGTAAACATCGCCCCGGCGCCGAGCACCGTGGTGGCCATCGCCAGCAGCACGCTCGGCCGGGCGATCACCGCCAGCTCGCGGCGGACGTGCGGCACGCTGCCGCGCTCGCCCTTGGGCAGGGCGTACCAGAGCGCGGCCATGGCGACCAGGCCGAGCCCGGCGGTGCCGGCGAAAGCCATACGCCAGCCGACCTGCTGGCCGATCCAGGTGGCCGCCGGCACGCCGCCGATGTTGGCGATGGTCAGGCCCATGAACATGGTCGCCACCGCGCTGGCCTGCTTGTCCCGCGGCACCACGCTTGCCGCGACCACTGCGCCGAGACCGAAGAACGCGCCGTGGTTGAGGCTGGTGACCAGGCGCGAAGCGAGCAGCGTGCCGTAGTCCGGCGCCAGCGCCGAAAGCAGGTTGCCGACGGTGAAGATGGCCATCAACGCGATCAGCGCGGCACGCTTGCCGAAGCGGCTGAACAGCAGGGTCATCAGCGGCGCGCCGAGCATCACCCCGACGGCATAGGCGGTGACCAGCATGCCCGCACTGGGAATGCCGACCCCGACGCCGTCGGCGATCACCGGCAGCAAGCCCATCGGGGTGAACTCGGTGGTACCGATGCCGAAGGCGCCGATGGCCAGGGCGAGCAGGACTCGGGAGGATTTCATTTGCCACTCTCCTGCGCGCCGTGCGCGGCCGCATCGATTTCCACCAGCGGGCCGTGCAGACGCTGGAAGCTCAGGTCGCTGGCGGTGAAGAACGCCTGGGAACTGCCGTTGGCGAAATCGTCGACATGCACCACGGTGGCACCGTCGGCCTCCTGCCAGGAGATCGCGTAGACCCCCTCGGCGATCTCCCGCCACTGGCAGGCCGCCTCGCCATGGGCGCCGGCGTAGGGACCGGCGACGATGGCGTAGCGGATGCGCTCGCCGTCCGCCGAATAGACGTTGTGCGCGGACAGCCCGTCGTAGTCGACGCGAAAGGCGCGACCGGCGAATGCCGGCCGCGTTGCATGGCTGGGACGGCTCATCGGATCGCCACCGGGTTGATGTTGACCTGGGTCGAACCGACGTACAGCGGCTGGCCGAGGACGAAGAGGAATTCCCAGGCCTGGTCGCGGACCAGCGCGCGGCTGTCGATCAGCTCCAGGTTGTAGATGCCGCGCTTGGCCAGCATGTACTGGTTGACCGGGAACTCATCCTTGCCGTGCGGGTTGGGGTACACCTCGGAGGCCCAGGTGTCGCCGCCGAAGGCGACGATGCCCTGGTCGGCCAGCCACTTCGCGGCCTCCATGCCGATGCCCGGTTCGACTTCGAGGAATTGCTTGTTGTCCTTGCCGATCAGCTCCAGCCAGCCGGTGTTGAACAGCACCACGTCGCCCTTGCGCAGGACCAGGCCTTCCTTCTTCAGCACCGCCTGGATGTCGGCGACGCTGAACTCGGTGCCGCCGGGGACGATGTCCTTGCCGTAGTGGGCGGTCATGTCCAGCACAACGCCACGGGTCACGAACGGCGGCACCTTTTCGATACCGAGCTTCTTCACCCCTTCGACGGTGACGAAGTCGGCGGCCTGGTTGCCGTTGTAGTAGCGGTTGTCGATGCCGATGTGACCGATGCCGTTGAGCTGGGTGCCGACGCCGGTCCAGGCGTTCACCAGTTCGTCGTTGAAGGTGAACCTGTTCGGCCCGAGGGACTGCCCGGCCTGTTCGCCCGGCTGGATGTTGTAGAGGTTGAAACTGCGGTGGCGGAAGGCCGGCAGGTGCTTGTCCACCGGCACCGCCAGCGGGTAGGTCTTGCCGGTCCTGACCAGGCCGACCGCCTGTTTCACCACGTCGGGGGTGAGCAGGTTGGCGGCGCCGATCTCATCCTTCGCGCCGTAGGCGGAAGGGTACCAGTCGGCGGCGGATGCGGCCTGCGCGGCGAACGGCAGCGCGGCGGCCAGGGCGAGGGTGGCGAAGGTCTTCATGGGGATTCTCCTGGAGGCCGGCGGCGGGCACGGGACGCTCCCGCCTGGCGGCGTGCGAAAAGGTTGCGGAACGACGGCGCGCCGGGATCGGCCGCGCCGTAGCTGTGGCGGAGCGCCTCAGTCCCAGGCCGGCGCCAGGCCCTCGGGGCTGACTTCACGGCCGTTGCGCTCGAGGCCGGCGATTCGCGCCATGTCCTCGGCGTCCAGGCGCAGGTCGCGGGCGAGCAGGTTGCTGGCCAGGTTTTCGCGGCGGGTCGAGGACGGGATCACCGCGTAGCCCAGTTGCATGGCCCAGGCCAGCGCGACCTGGGCGACGCTGGCCTGGTGCCTGGCGGCGATCTCGGCCAGCAGCGGGTCCTTCAGGACCTTGCCGTAGGCCAGGGTCATGTAGGAGGTGACCGGGATGCCCTGCTCCTTGAGGAAGGCGGTCAGCGCCGGGTTCTGCAGGTAGGGGCTGAGTTCGATCTGGTTGGTGGCGATCTCGCCGGCACCGACCGCGGCGATGGCCTGGCGGGTCAGCTCGATGTTGAAGTTGGAGACGCCGATCCGCCGGGTCAGGCCCAGGGACTTGGCTTCCGCCAGCGCCGCCATGTACTCCGCCAGCTCGACGCCGTTGCCAGGTGCCGGCCAATGGATCAGGGTCAGGTCGACGTAGTCGGTGCGGAGCTTTTCCAGGCTCTCGCGGAGGCTGGCGACCAGCTTGTCGCTGGCGTAGTTGTCGACCCAGATCTTGGTGGTGAGGAACAGCTCGGAACGCGGTACGCCGCTCTCGGCGATCGCGCGGCCGATATCCGCCTCGTTGCCGTAGATCTGCGCGGTATCGATGGCGCGGTAGCCCAGTTCGAGGGCGCTGCGCACCGAGTCGACGACGACCTGGCCGGTAAGGCGGAAGGTGCCGAGACCGAAGGAAGGAAGGGGGTGGATGGTGGAAGACATGACTGCGCTCCGTGGGCGGGATGGTTCGAATGAAGCGCAGTGTGGCGGCTTCCAACTCTTCGATTAAGACCCGAATCGAGCAAATTCATTTGCGTTGGAGTCACGAATCAAGGCGACCTTCACTGGAGGTCTCCAGCGGAAATCGTCAGCCTCAGACAGAACGCAGTTCATCGGATTCGCCTCGACGGCCACGGCGGCTGGAACAGCCTGTTCAACAAGGACTGCCCCCGACCGGGCCGATGGACCCGGCCCAGCGGGACCCGGGGCTCAAACATGAAGCCCGACCAGGAAGGCACCTACCTCGCCACCCGGCTGAACCCCGCCGACCGCTGAAAGTGATCCTCGGCGGACGCCTGGCCTGGTACAAGGCCGACGCCGATACCGATACCGATACCGATAGCTACAAGGTCAGCGAGCGGATCGACACGCGGCTGAACTTCAACAACCTGTTCGACAAGTACTGTGACAACGGCATCGACTTCGGCAGCTCAACTACGGCGGGCCGCGCAACCTGATGTCCACGGTGAAGTACACGTTCCGAGACCCGGCCGCCGGCGTGCCTCCGCAGGCACGGCGGCGCTGTACGAACAGCCCTTCCAGCCGCCTCAGCAGGGCCGATGGCGGCGCTCGAACTCGCTTGCCAACTGCTCCAGCGTGACGCTCCCCAGGCGCTCTAGGAGCAACGCCTGCGCCGCCTCGAACGCCTCGCCGAGCGCTTCGTTGACCGCCTGCTCGACCAGGCATTCCGGATGATCGGTAGACAGGCCGATGGCGAAGATCGAGGACGCTCCCAGCGCCTGGTGGATATCCAGCAAGGTGATGTCCGCCAGCGGCTTGGCCAGCCTCCAACCACCGCGATGGCCCTTCTCCGAACTCACGTAGCCTTCGTTCTTCAGCAGCGCCATGGTCCGCCGTACCACCACCGGGTTGGTGCCGAGCATCTGCGCGATGGCTTCGGAGGTCGCCGGCCCTTCGTGGCGGGCCATATGGATCAGCACATGGAGCATGCGCGAGAGGCGGGTGTCGTTTCTCATGAACGGCGGGCTCGTGACGGAAAGACCATGAGTATGTCTCGCTACAGAAAAAGTTACGAGAGCGTTGACAAGCACAGCTCATGAAACTTACGTTGTTGCGTGACTATCCGAATGGGAGATACGCCATGACTTTCGACGTGATCATCGTGGGCGGCAGCTACGCCGGCATCTCCGCGGGCATGCAACTGGCGCGGGCGCGGCGCAGGGTGCTGGTGATGGATACGGGACTGCGACGCAACCGCTTCGCCCGGGCCTCCCACGGCTTTCTCGGCCAGGATGGCCGCGATCCGGCGGCCATCGCCGATGACGCCCGCGCGCAGTTGCTGGCCTATCCCAGCGTCGAGTGGCTGTCCGAAGCCGCCGTCGCGGCGAAGAAGGAGGCGGACGGTTTCGTGGTGAAGGCCGCCAACGGAGAACGCTTCACCGCGCGCCGGCTGATCCTCGCCAGCGGGGTCGCCGACGAGCTGCCGGAGATCCCCGGTCTTGCCGAGCGCTGGGGACGGCACGTGTTCCATTGCCCGTATTGCCACGGCTACGAACTGGACGGCGGGCCGATTGGCGTACTGGCGGCCTCGCCGCTGGCCATCCACCACGCCCTGATGTTGCCCGACTGGGGAGCGACCACCTTTTTCCTCAACGGCGTCTTCGAACCGGATGCCGAGCAAATGTCCAGGCTGGACCGGCGCGGCGTGACGATCGAGCGCGAAGCCGTGGTCGCGCTGGGCGGCGCGCGCGCCGACGTGACCCTGGCCAGCGGCCGCACGATTACGCTCGCGGGGTTGTTCACCCAGCCGCGTACGCGCATGGCCAGCCCGCTGGCGGCGTTGCTCGGCTGCGAGTTCGAGGACGGCCCGAGCGGGCCGTTCATCAGAACCGACGGCATGCGCGAAACCAGCGTTCCCGGCGTCTTCGCCTGCGGCGACGCGGCGCTGGCGGCCGGCAACGTCGCCATCGCGGTGGGCGACGGCGCGCGCACCGGTAGCGCGGCGCATCATTCGCTGCTGTTCCGCTGACGCCGGAGGCTGACAGGCCAAGGATCCGGCCCACCGCCCGGCAAATCTTTCGAACTCCCCGGCGCTCCAGCTTTCCACTCTCCTGCATGTCACGCCACGGCGCCCGCCACGGGCGCCCCAGCAGAGGAGAAAACCATGAGCGCGAAGCTGCAAGGCAAGAACGTCCTGGTCATCACCGCCAACACCGGCATCGAGCGCGACGAGCTGCTCGAACCGCTGAAGACCCTGAAGCAACAGGGCGCCACGGTCACCCACGCGACCATCGAGGGCGGCGAAGCGCAGACCTGGGTACACGACAGCGAGAAGAACCTGATCGTCAATTCCGACGCCAGGCTGCAAGGCCTGCGCGCCGAGGACTACGACTTGCTGCTGGTCCCCGGCGGCACGGTGAATGCCGACACCCTGCGCCAGGACAGCGAGGCCCGGCGCCTGGTCAGGGAATTCAGCAGCGCAGGCAAGACCGTCGCCGCCATCTGCCACGGCCCCTGGCTGCTGATCGACGCCGGTGTCGCCCGCGGCAAGACCCTGACCTCCTATTCCAGCGTGCGTATCGACCTGACCAACGCCGGCGCGGACTGGATCGACACGCGGGTGAAAGTCTGCCCGGCGAACGGCTGGACCCTGATCACCTCGCGCAACCCGGGTGACCTGCAGGCGTTCAACGAAGCCATCGGCGAAGCCCTGCAGGCGGCAGCCTGATCGTCATTCGCGGAGGCGACCGGTGGACACCCTGAAGATCGCCACCTTCAACGTCAACGGCATCCAGACCCGGCTGGCCGCGCTGCTGGCCTGGCTGGAGCGGGAAGCGCCGGACATCGTCTGCCTGCAGGAACTGAAAACGCCCGACGCGCGCTTCCCCGCCGCGGCGCTGGAGAAGGCCGGATACGGCGCGATCTGGCAGGGCCAGTCGGCGTGGAACGGCGTCGCCATCCTCGCCCGCGACAGCCAGCCGCTGGAGGTACGCCGCGGCCTGCCGGGCAACGCCAGCGATCCCCACAGCCGCTACCTCGAAGCGGCCGTCGACGGCCTGCTGGTGGCCAGCCTGTACCTGCCCAATGGCAATCCCCAGCCGGGACCGAAGTTCGACTACAAGCTGGCCTGGTTCGAGCACCTCATCCGCCACGCCGCCGAACTGATGGAGAGCGGCCATCCGGTGGTGCTGGCCGGCGACTTCAACGTGGTGCCCAGCGACTTCGATATCTACGACACCCGCTCCTGGAAAAAGGATGCCCTGCTCCAGCCGGAGTCCCGCGAGTGCTTCGAGCGCCTCCTGCGGCAGGGCTGGGTGGACGCGCTACGCCAGCGTTTCCCCGACCGGCGCATCTATACCTTCTGGGACTACTTCCGCCAGCACTGGCAACGCGACGCCGGGCTGCGCATCGACCATCTGCTGCTCAGTGCCAGCCTGGCGGACCACCTGGAAGACGCCGGGGTGGACCGCTGGGTGCGCGGCGAGGAGCACGCCAGCGACCACGCGCCGGCCTGGGTAAGCCTGCGCCGTCCCTTAGAGCCCCGGCGCTAGCCGATCTGGCCCCCGGCACTGCGCATCGGCTCTCACCGCCCCGCCGGCAACCTCGCCACCACCTTGATCTCGAAGCTGAAGCCATACAGCCAGTTCACCCCCACCGCCGTCAGCGTGGGGTGCGGCGCCTCGCCCCAGTACTCCGGGACGATCTTCCAGATGCGCTCGAAGTTGGTCTCGGCGTCGACCATGAACACGGTGACGTCCAGCACATCGTCGAACCCGCAACCGGCCGCGGCGAGCACCGCATTCAGATTGTCGAAGGCGCGGCGGACCTGGGTCTCCAGCTCGGGTTCGGGAGAGCCGTCGTCGCGGCTGCCGACCTGGCCGGAGACGAACAGCAGGCCGTCGCTACGGACCGCCGGGGAATAGCGGTTGCGCTCGTAGAGAGCCTGGCGGCCAACGGGGAAAACCACGTCGCGTACAGTCATGCGATACCTCCATCCTGGGGCTCCCGGCCCCGTCATCGTCGATGGAAGAACGGTAAGGTCGTGCGCGCCGTGGATAAACGCGCAACCCTGGCCATGACTGTTTGTAGAATCCAAACAATCCCCGACGACCCGGAGTCCCGATGGACCGTTTCGATGCGATGCAGGCCTTTGCCCGTGTGGTGGAGACTGGCAGCTTCACCAAGGCGGCGGAGACGCTGCACATGAGCCGCACCAGCGTCACCCAGTTGGTCCAGCAACTGGAAGCGCGGCTGCGGGTACGCCTGCTCAACCGCACCACGCGCAAGCTCAACCTGACCGCCGACGGCGCCGCCTACTACGAGCGGGTGGTACGCCTGCTGGCGGAACTGGACGATGCCGAGACCAGCCTCTCCAGCGCCGCCCTGGCGCCCCGCGGGCGTCTCCGGATCGACGTGCCGAGCCCGCTGGCGCGGCTGCTGCTGATCCCGGCGTTGCCCGAGTTCCATGCGCGCTATCCGGAGATCCAGATCGACCTGGGCGTGAGCGATCGGCTCGTCGACCTGATCGACGAGAACGTCGATTGCGTCATCCGCGGCGGCGAACTGCGCGACCAATCGCTGATGGCGCGGCGGGTCGGCGACCTGCAACTGGGGGTCTACGCGGCACCGGCCTACTTGCAGCGCGCCGGCGTGCCGAGCCACCCGCGCGAACTGGAGGACAGCCACCAGCGCATCGTCGGCTTTCTCTGGGCACGTACCGGCAAGGCCCTGCCCTACGCCATGCGCAGGGGCGAGGAATGCCTGCGGGTGGCGGGCCGCCATGTGCTGGCGGTGGACGACGGCAACGCCTACCTGGCGGCCGGGCTGGCCGGCCTGGGCATCCTCTGGCTGCCGCACTACATGGCCCGCGAGCCCCTCACCCGCGGCGAGCTGCTGCCGCTGTTCGAGGACTGGAGCCTGGAACCGATGCCGCTGTACCTGGCATTCCCGCCGAACCGCCACGTCAGCGGCAAGCTGCGGGTGTTCATCGAGTGGGTCGCCGAACTGATCGCGCGGCATGCGCCGCCGTTGCATCCGCCACGTTGATCGGATCGGCCGACTCGACCAGGATCGGCAGGCTCAGGTACTTGCGCCTGTCAGAAGTAACAATAAAACCACTCGTCCCGCCCTTAATATTTAAAGAAAACCAATTGCAATATTGGCAAATATTTTTATTTCCTTTATCGAGCCTGCTATTTCTCACAGTTTATGAATTCACTCGCCACGACTAACTTCTATTACGCAGTACCGACAACACATAAAATCATGGAGAAGATTAAAATGCCTAACGCTAGTAATCTCAGCCTCTGCACCGGCCAAGTAGTCAAGAACGTCTATATCGACAAGTCCGGCTCTTATTGCACATTCGTCGCGAGCCAGGATGGGAGCGATCAGAGCAATACCTATGGTGTGAACCTCGACAGCAATGCGGGTGACAGCATTAACAACGCCCTGCTTTCCGCGCTGAACAAGGGCTATCTGGTGGATTTCAACACCAGTGCATCTGCCATTGGCGGGGCAGTGGAAGTCATTGACCTCAAGGTTTATCTGAAAAAATGACTAGCCACGACTGATGGCTTATATCGCGAGTGAGGTGAAGGGGAGTCACCTCACTCGCCCATTACGCCCATACGAACCGACAAGTCCGCCATCTGAACGACCTCAGCCCCATCGAAATCATCCAGCTTATTGCATCCAAGAGGTTTATCCCTCTGTTTCAGATACCGTTGTCCATGGAAGCCGATCAAAATACAACGCTAACCTTTTTACTCTGACTGTACATGTAGTTATAGACTCCGCATTACTGCGCCATAACTGCAAACCTGAAATATCCACAAGAAGTCCGGGAACCAGGCCGACTGCCACGACAATCAGCCGCCCCGAAGGAGAAAGCGCGGGCGCCGCCAGTGGTTCCCGTTTGCCAACCGTCCATGCAAGAAGAACCCTCATGGCCCTGACCAGCACCATCACCCGCTACGACGCCAGGACCCGCTCCTGCGCCGGCGCTACCAGGCGCTCAAGCTGGAACTGGAGGCGAGCAATACCGGCGGCATCGGCGAGTACCTCGCCGGCAAGGCGCCGTTCATCGACGAGGTGATGGCCGTCCGGCGCGATCAGGCTTAGCGTCGCCGCAACACGAGGCATCGACATGCGTTCCTGACGCCCCTCAGGTTGCCTCTCCGCCTGCATCCAGATATCGACGCAATAATTATAAGGCCGAACCAATCGGTCATATACACGATATCTGGAAATCAGTTCGGCGCAACATAGGTTGTGCGACGCACAGTTCACCCCCTGCCGATATGTATCCAGCAGTCAAACCAGATAAGTTGAAATTCTGCATCCCGTTAACCCGTTCACATCGAAGAATGCACCTGCACAGTGCTTCCGCATGATTTGACGCACCACAAGAAAGCAAGGCGAAAGGCTCTGGCCCGACATTTCAAGACCGTACTTAAGTTAGGCACACGCGCTTTCCATATGAACCACAGGAGGCGGAAATAGCTATCTATTCTGCTAACCCACAACACTTCCTAATATGAATAGCTAGCAGAAGCGAATATAAAAAATATTTGAACGACTCCGTCACCCCTGCATATCTTTCGCCACGCGAACGATTGAGGAAGTTGCCCTCCCAAAAAACTGAAGGAGTCGATTCATGCATAAGAGAACGTACCTGAATGCATGCCTGGTTCTGGCGTTGGCTGCCGGCGCGAGCCAGGCCTTGGCGGCGCCCGGTGCGAGCGAGATGGCTGGCGACGTCGCCGTGCTCCAGGCCTCCCCGGCGAGCACCGGCCACGCCCGCTTCGCCAACCCCAACGCGGCGATCTCGGCGGCCGGTATCCACTTCGCCGCGCCCCCCGCCCGCCGCGTGGCCCGCGCCGCGCCGCTGGCGCCGAAACCGGGTACGCCGCTGCAAGTGGGCGTGGGCCTGAAAACGGCGACGCCGGAAATCGACCTGGCAACCCTCGAATGGATCGACACTCCGGACGGGCGCCACACCGCGCGCTTCCCGATCAGCGCTACGGGGGCCGCCAGCCTGCGCGCCGCGATTCGCCTGGAAACCCGCAGCGGCTCGCTGCCCGACGACGTGCTGCTGCACTTCGCCGGCGCCGGCAAGGAAATCTTCGAGGCCAGCGGCAAGGACCTCTCGGTCAACCGTCCCTACTGGAGCCCGGTCATCGAGGGCGATACCCTGACCGTCGAACTGGTGCTGCCGGCCAACCTGCAACCGGGTGACCTGCGCCTGTCGGTACCCCAGGTATCGTATTTCGCCGACTCCCTGTACAAGGCCGGCTACCGCGACGGCTTCGGCGCCAGCGGCAGTTGCGAGGTGGATGCGGTCTGCGCGACCCAGAGCGGCACGCGGGCCTATGACAACGCCACCGCCGCGGTGGCGAAGATGGTCTTCACCAACTCGGCGGACGGCGGCAGCTACATCTGCACCGGCACCCTGCTGAACAACGGCAACTCACCCAAGCGCCAGTTGTTCTGGTCGGCCGCGCACTGCATCGAGGACCAGGCCACCGCCGCGACGCTACAGACCATCTGGTTCTACAACACCACCCAGTGCTACGGCGACGCCTCGACCATCAACCAGAGCGTCACCGTGCTGACCGGCGGGGCGAATATCCTGCACCGCGACGCGAAGCGCGACACCCTGCTGCTGGAACTCAAGCGCACTCCGCCGGCCGGCGTGTTCTACCAGGGCTGGAGCGCCACGCCGATCGCCAACGGCTCGCTCGGCCATGACATCCACCATCCGCGCGGCGACGCCAAGAAGTACTCGCAGGGCAACGTCTCGGCGGTGGGCGTCACCTACGACGGGCATACCGCCCTGACCCGCGTCGACTGGCCGTCGGCGGTGGTCGAAGGCGGCTCGTCCGGCTCGGGCCTGCTGACCGTCGCCGGCGACGGCTCCTACCAGCTGCGCGGTGGCCTGTACGGCGGCCCCTCGTACTGCGGCGCGCCCACCTCACAGCGCAACGACTACTTCTCCGATTTCAGCGGTGTCTATTCGCAGATCTCCCGCTACTTCGCGCCTTGAGGCCAGCCAGGCTATCGATCGCGCACCGGCGGATAACCGCGCAGCGGTTATTCGCCCTACGCTCGGATTGGCGCGTGGAAGGGCGACGTCTTTCGGCGTCCGGGACAGGTACGGCGGATAACGCCAACGGCGTTATCCGCCGTACGTTCAGTCCTGGCGGCTGGTGACCTCCAGCAGGTGGTAGCCGAACTGGGTCTTCACCGGCCCCTGGACCACGTTCAACGGCGCGCTGAAGACCACCTGGTCGAACTCGCGGACCATCTGGCCGGGGCCGAACGAGCCCAGGTTGCCACCGTCGCGACCGGAGGGGCAGGAGGAATGCTCGCGGGCGACTTCGGCGAAGTCGGCACCGCCTTCGATGGCGGTCTTCAGTTCGTTGCACTTGGCTTCGCTGGAAACCAGGATGTGGCGGGCAGTGGCTCGGGCCATGGGGAAATACTCCTAGGGTGAAACGGCAGAGCCTAGCAGACATCGACGCCCGTACCGACAGCCCGAGATCGAAGGAGGCGCTCGACAAGCGTGGCGAGGGCTGCTTGACTCGCCGCCTTTGCGAATCCGGGAACGCCCTCCGATGAGCCAGATCTTCCACGGCAGTTGCCTGTGCGGCGCGCTGCACTACCGGCTGTCCTCGCCCCCGCGCGCACTCTCTCACTGCCACTGCGGCCAATGTCGCAAGGCCCATGGCGCGGCATTCGCCAGCTATGGCAGCGTCCCCGTCGCGGACCTGCACATCGACCGCGGCGCCGACCTGCTCGCCGCGTTCCGCTCCTCACCCGCCGTGCTCCGGCGCTTCTGCTCGCGCTGCGGCTCGCCGCTGTTCTGGTCGAGGAGCGAAGGCGAGTTCGCCGACTGGGTATCGGTCGCCCTCGGCAGCCTGGACACGCCCTTCCCGGCGGAGAAACAGAAGCATGTCCAGGTCGCATCGATGGCCTGCTGGTACAGGATCGCCGACGACTGGCCGCGCCTGGACTGAACGCCCGGCCCCGATCCGCCGGCCGGCAGCCGGTTTTCCCCGGCGGCGCCAGGGCCTGCGCTACCATGCCGCGCCGAAAACTCCAGCGAACGCTACCGCCCATGTCCTCCAACGCGCTGTACACCGATCTCTCCGCCTACTACGACCTGATGTGCGCCGACATCGACTACCAGGCGCAGAGCCATTGCGTGCGCCGCCTGCACCAGTTGTTCGGCAACCGGGGCCAGCGGCACCTGGACCTGGCCTGCGGTACCGGCCCGCACGTGCGGCACTTTCTCGACTTCGGCTACCGCAGCGCCGGCCTGGACATCAACCAGCCGATGCTCGATCTCGCCCGACAGCGCTGCCCCGAAGCGTACTTCAGCCGGCAGGACATGGCCGGCTTCCAGGTGGACGAGCCGCTGGACCTGATCACCTGTTTCCTCTATTCGATCCACTACAACGCCGGCCTGGAACAGCTTCGCGCGTGCCTGGCCAGCGTCCACGCCGCACTCGCGGACAGTGGGGTGTTCTGCTTCAACGCGGTGGACAAGCGCCGGATCGACAACCGCGCGTTCGTCCGCCATTCCGTGGAGCATCAAGGCAGCCGCTTCACCTTCGGTTCCGGCTGGTACTACAGCGGCGAGGGCGAGCGCCAGGCACTGCGCCTCGGTATCGAGAAAACCACGGACGGAACGACCCAGACCTGGGAGGACGAACACGCCATGGTCGCCCTCGGCTTCGCCGAGCTACAGCAACTATTGCAGCCGCACTTCGAGGTGCAGGTCTTCGAACATGACTACGAGCGCCTCGCCCCCTGGGACGGCCGCTCCGGGAACGCGCTGTTCGCCTGCATCAAGCGCTAGCGCGCCGGTGCCCCGAACAGCCCCATCCCGCCGTTCTCCGTTTAGACTGTCGAGGCCTGCAACAAGACGAAGCGCCCATGACCGCTCTGATCCGAACCACTTCGCTGATCGGCTTCCCCCCGCTGGTGCGCGAACTCGGCGGTGATCCCGACGAACTCCTGCGGCTGGTGCAGATCGTGCCCTCGATGCTCGACGACGGATCGGCGGTGATCCCTTATCGCGGGATGATCAATCTGCTGGAGTTGTGCGCGGAGCGCCTGCGCTGTCCCGACTTCGGCCTGCGCCTGGCGGAACGCCAGAACCTGATGATCCTCGGCCCGCTGGCGGTGGTGGCGCAGAATGCCGGCAGCGTCGGCGCGGCCCTGGCCGAGGTCATCCGCTTCCTGCATACCTATAGTCCGGGCGTGCAGCTCCACCTGGACACGGAAACGGATGCCGAGCATCCCCATCTGGTCTTCGAGTTGCGACTGCACGGGGTGCGCCGCCAGCGACAGATCGTCGAGCTGTCCCTGGGGGTAATGCACAAGGCCCTGCAGATGCTCCACGGCCCCGGGTTCCGTCCGCTGGCGGTGCTTTCGCGGCTACCGGCGCAACTCCCGGAGAAACGCTACCAGCGCCTCTTCGGCACCCGGGTACACTTCGAACAGCCGCATAACGCGCTGGTCCTGAGCCACGAACAGTTGGCCAAGCCGATCGACCGGCACAATCGCCAGTTGCACGACACCATGATGGATTACGTCAGCAGCCTGGAAGCGACCACGCCACTGGACATCCGCACTCAAGTCGAGGATTCGATCAAGCGCCTGCTGCCGACCCAGCGCTGCGCCCTGCCGCTGATCGCCGAGCGGCTCGGCATGCACGAGCGCTCGCTGCAGCGCCGTCTCGCCGAGCAAGGCGTGGTCTTCGAAGCCATGCTCGAGCGGATCCGTCGCGAACTCGCCGATCTCTACCTGGCCGAGGCGCGCATGCCCATGGCCCAGGTCGCCGGCCTGCTCGGCTATACCGAGCAAAGCTCGTTCAACCGGGCCTGCCGGCGCTGGCATGGGCTGGCGCCACGCGAACGGCGCAGGCAACTGCGCGACGGCGACGCCTGAACGCGATCGGCGCAGCGCGCGCTCAATCGTAGGTAATGACGATCTTCGCATGGCGGTCGCTCGCCCCCAGGGAGGCGAACGCCTCGCCGACCGCCTCCTGGGCCACGCGTCCGGTAATCATCGGCGCGCCATCCAGGCGGCCGTCGACCAGGGCGTACAAGGTCTGCACGAACTCTTCCGCGGTATAGCCGAAGGAGAAATGCACGTTCATTTCCTTGCCGATGGCGATCAATGGCTCGATCTTGTCGGTCTCCATGCAGACCCCGACCACGATCAGGCGCGAGCGCGGCGGAGCGTTCTGGATCACCTGCTGGATCAGCCCCGGCACGCCGACGCACTCGAACACCACGCATGGCCGCGGTTGCGGCCCGAGGCCGAACAACGCCAGCGGGCCGTTGATGTCGTAGCCCTCGGGAGCCGCCATTTGCAACCAGGACTCATAGGGCGACTGCGCGGCGGGATCGACCACCAGGTCGGCGCCGAACTTCTCGGCCAGCGCGCGCCGCGCCGGGGAAAAGTCGGCGGCCACCACCGGGCCGATGCCGCGCGACTTCAGCGTCGCGATCAGCGCCAGGCCGATGGGGCCGCAACCGATCACCACCGGCGCCTCGCTGCCATCCAGGCGCGCGCGGTTCACCGCATGGGCGGCAACGGTCAGCGGCTCGGTCAGCGCCGCGATATCCGCCGGCAGGTCGCCAGGAACCGCCACCAGCATCTGCTCCGGCAGGACCATCTGCTCGCCGTAGCCGCCGGGATAGTGATTCGAATAGCCGATGTGATGGAAGCTCCGTGGAGTGATCACGAACGGCAGCGAGCAGACCCGGGTGCCAACCTTGAGCGTCCTGTCGCTGCCGGGCCCATGGTCGATGATCTCGCCGCAGTACTCGTGGCCGAATACCACACCCTGCTGCGGATCGAAGGCCACCGGGATGTTGCCGCGCTTGAAGTTGGCCAGCACCTGCTCGCAGTGGTGGAGCATGTGCAGGTCCGAACCGCAGATGCCGCAGGCCAGGGTCTTGACCAGCACCTCGCCGCGAGCGGGTACCGGTGCGTCGATCGACTCCAGGTGCAATTGCTTGTCACGCATGACGACTGCTTTCATGGCTGTCTCCGAAACGAAACGGGTAGAGGAAGAGTGTGGCGCTCAGTCCAGTTGGCCGGTCTCGCGCAGCCAGCGCTCGGAACGGCGCAGGCCCTCGTCGAGGTCGACCTTCGGTGCGTAGCCGAGCATTCGCCGCGCCTTGTCGATCGAGATGTCGCCGCTGCGCGAAAACATGTACATGGTGTCCGGGGTGACCTCGCCGGGCCGCCGCAACAGCCGATTCACGCCCCAGGCCACGCGCGTCAACGCGACCGCCAGGCCCAGCGGCAAGGAGCGCGGCGAACCGCGGCGGCCGGCCCAGCGCCAGTGGTGGCCGAAGAACTCGCGGCAGCTCACAGACTCGTTCGCGCTGAGGTGAAATATCTGCCCGCTGGCTTGCGGCAATCCGGCGGCCAGCAGCACGCCGTCGAGCAGATCGTCGATGTAGACCGGGGTCCAGCGCCCCCGGCCGCCCGAAGGAAGCAGCAGCATGCCGGCCCGGGCCATCTTCAACGGTTCGCTGAGCCAGGCGCGCGAACCGGGACCGTAAACGTCTCCGGGACGCACGATGGTGCAGTCGATCTCGCCCGCCGCGTGGGCCGCCAGCACCAGATGCTCGCTGGCCCCCTTGGCCACCCCGTAGCGGTAGCGTTCGCCGATCACCACCGCACAGCGCTCGTCGGCCTGCTGCGGATAGCGCCAGCCCAGCGCGGCGATCGAGGAAAACTGCACGAAGCGCCTGGCGCCGGCGTCGATCGCGACATCCAGGCAATGGCGCACGCCATCCACCGAAATCCGTCGATACTGCTCCCAGGGCGCCGCCAGCGACACCACCGCGGCAGTGTTGATGAACAGCTCGCAACCGCGGGCGTGCTCCGCCCATTGGCCGGGCCGGGCCAGGTCGCCCGCGACGATGCCGTTGGCCGGGTCGGCGCGCAGGTCCATGCCGCGCACCTCCGCGCCGGCCGCCCTGTAGCGCTCGAGCAGCGCCTGGCCGATGAAACCGCCGGCGCCGGTGATGAAGACCGAACGGGGCGCCGCCGGCCGCTGGCCCTGGGCGCCGACGGGCATGCCGGGATCACTCATCGGGTGTTCTCCTCGTAGCAAGGGGCGTTGCGGCGCGCTCAGTCGACGGTGTAGCCGGCCTGGCCGGGACGGATATAGCGCGCCGGCTCCAGGCCGCGCTCGCGGATCAGGCGCTCGATGGTCTGCATGATGTCGCCGGCGTCCATGATGTTCACGTAGTTGCCGCCCTGGTCGAAGTTCACGTTGGCCCCGTGGACCACCATGAGAGTGTCGGTCGGCTCGGTGTTGTCCGCCGGCACGCTGAAGGTGTGGATCGAACCGCCCGGCTCGTACAGGTAGCAGCCGGCGGTCTGGGGCGATTCCGGGTACTCCAGGTAATTCCACTTGCCGGACAGGGTGAACAGATGCACCGGGCCGGTGTGGTAATGGCAGGGCAGGCGCACCCCGGGCCGGAAGATCACCCGCAGGGCCCACACGCCCTGGTTGGGATCGAGGTACAGCGGCTGCACGTCGACGCCCGGGAAATAGGGCGCCAGGGCATCCTCGTAGATCGGCAAGTCATGGGTGTCGAGGGTGAGCAGGCGTTTGTGATCGAAGATCGGCGTGGGCATGGCCATGGCGGTTGACCTCGGGCGGGTTGTCGGGAAGAGCGTTAGGGACGCTGCCAATACTGCGCAGCCGTCGCCCGCTTTAATTGTCATTTGCCGCCACAGACTTGGTATTTGCCGACAGCCAGACCTTCCGCCGATCGCCAGCCGCGCCCTAGACCAAGGTCGCAAAGACCCCGCCGGCCATCTGTGACACCTTCGCGCGCTTTTTTACCCCCGCTGTCGAGAGTCACCGCATGTCCTCCCCGTTTTCCCCCCGTTCGCCCCGCCCCCTTCGCGGCCTGGGCGCCCTCGCCCTGTGCGGCGGCTTCATCGCTCCGGCCCCTGCCGCCTTCCTCGAGGACAGCAGCGCGCGCCTGGAAGCGCGCACCGTCTACTTCAACCGCGACTTCCGCGACGGTAGCTCGGCCAACCCACAGGGCGCCTCCAAGCGCGAGGAAGCCGCGCAGGGCTTCATTCTCGACCTGCGCTCGGGCTATACCGAGGGCGCGCTGGGCTTCGGCGTGGATACCCTGGCGATGCTCGGGATCAAGCTCGACTCCAGCCCCGCGGACAGCAACAGCGGCCTGCTGCCCTCCAGCGGCCACGATCCGCGTCGCTCGGTCGACCAGTACGCCAAGGCCGGCGTCGCCGGCAAGATGCGCTTCTCGCAGACACAGTTCAGGTACGGCGCGATGCTGCCGGACATGCCGTTGCTGAAATACAACGACGGACGCCTGCTGCCGACCCTGTTCCACGGCGCCCAGCTGAGCAGCCAAGAGCTCGCCGGGCTCAGGCTCTCCGCCACCCGCCTGGAGCGCTACACCGCGCGGGACTCCAGCGACGCCCAGGACATCCGCCTGCACTGCAAGAACAAGCGCTACGCCTGCGACACCACCGGCAACCGCTTCGACGCCTACCAACTCGACTACCAGGTCAACGACGGCCTGCTGCTGCAATACGCCCAGGGCGGCCTGCGCAACGTCTATCGCCAGCGCTACCTCGGTGCCGTGGGCAAGCGGCAACTCGGCGCCGGCAAGCTGAGCGCCGACCTGCGCTGGTTCGACAGCGAGGACGCCGGCGCGGCCCGGGCCGGCAAGATCGACAACCGCGCCCTCAGCCTGCTGCTCGCCTACGCCCAGGGCGGCCAAACGCTCAGCGCCGGCTGGCAGCGGATGAAC
This sequence comes from Pseudomonas sp. HMSC066A08, assembly GCF_001813025.1. Classification (NCBI taxonomy): domain Bacteria; kingdom Pseudomonadati; phylum Pseudomonadota; class Gammaproteobacteria; order Pseudomonadales; family Pseudomonadaceae; genus Pseudomonas; species Pseudomonas sp. HMSC066A08. The sequence goes on along the minus strand of NZ_KV811376.1, from coordinate 32,224 downwards.
GGCGCCAGCTCGATGCCCTACCTCGACGGCAGCAATCCGTACCTGGCCAACTACCTGCAGGTGAATGACTTCGCCAACCCCGAGGAACGCTCCTGGCAACTGCGCTACGACTTCGACCTGCGCAGCGTCGGCGTGCCCGGCCTGAGCTTCATGACCCGCTACGTCAACGGCGACCATATCCGCCTGGCCAATGGCGACGAGGGCAAGGAATGGGAGCGCGACATCGAGCTGAAGTACGTGGTACAGAGCGGCCGCTTCAAGGACCTCAGCCTGCGCCTGCGCAACGCCACCTACCGCACCGACTTCGAGCGCTCGGCGCGCGACGTGGACGAGGTGCGCCTGATCGCCAGCTACAACCTGTCGCTGTTCTGAGCCGTCGCGCCGCAACGCACGCCGGCGCGACGCTCCGGCGGTTCAGACCGCCAGGGCGCGTTCGCGCAACTCGACGTTGAGGATGCGGTCGTTCTCCGAGTAATCCACCGGGCAATCGATCACATGCACCCCGGGCGTGCCCAGGCAGCGCTCCAGCAGCGGCAGGAAGCCCTCGGCGCTGTCGACCCGGTGACCGTGGGCGCCGTAGGCCTCGGCGTAGCGCACGAAGTCCGGGTTGCCGTAGTCCAGCCCGAAGTCGGCGAAGCCCATGTTCGATTGCTTCCAGCGGATCATCCCGTAGCCGTTGTCGCGCAGGATGATCACCGTCAGGTTCATCTTCAGCCGCACCGCGGTTTCCAGTTCCTGGCTGTTCATCATGAAGCCGCCATCGCCGCACACCGCGACGATCGGCCGGTCCGGGTAGACCAGGTGCGCGGCCATCGCCGAGGGCAGGCCGGCGCCCATGGTGGCGAGGGCGTTGTCCAGCAGCACGGTGTTGGGCATGTGCGCCTTGTAGTTGCGGGCGAACCAGATCTTGTACATGCCGTTGTCCAGGGCGACGATGCCCTGCGACGGCAATGCACGGCGCACGTCGGCCACCAGGCGCTGCGGATAGAGCGGGAAGCGCGGGTCGTCGGCGCCTTCGGCGACCTGCGCCTCGTTGGCCTCGCGGATCGCCAGCAGGCGGCTGAAGTCCCAGTGCGCGGTATCGTCCAGCGCCTCGCCGATCTGCCAGACGGCGTTGGCGATATCGCCCACCACCTCGATCTGCGGGAAATACACCGGGTCCACCTCGGCGGAACGGAAGTTCACGTGGATCACCTCGGTACCGCCGCGAACCATGAAGAACGGCGGCTTCTCGATCACATCGTGGCCGACGTTGACGATCAGGTCGGCCGCCTCCACCGCGCGATGCACGAAGTCGCCGGCGGACAGCGCGGCGTTGCCGAGGAAGCGCGGGTGACGCTCGTCGACCACGCCCTTGCCCATCTGGGTGGTGACGAAGGGAATGCCGGTCTTGTCGATCAGTTGCTTGAGGACCTTGGCGGTCATCTTGCGATTGGCCCCGGCGCCGATGACCAGGATCGGGCTGCGCGCGGCGCGCAGCTTCTCCACCGCGGCGCAGATCGCCTTGTATTCCGCCAGCGGCCGGCGGCTCAGGCTCGGCGGGATGGGCAGGCTGTCGGTCTGCTCGGCGGCGATGTCCTCCGGCAGCTCCAGGTGCACCGCGCCGGGCTTCTCTTCCTCGGCCAGGCGGAACGCCTCGCGGACCCGCGAGGGAATGTTGTCGGCGGAGGCCAGTTGGTGGGTGTACTTGGTCAGCGGCTGCATCATGCCGACCACGTCGAGGATCTGGAAGCGGCCCTGCTTGGACTTCTTGATCGGCTTCTGCCCGGTGATCATCAGCATCGGCATGCCGCCCAGGTAGGCGTAGGCGCCGGCGGTGACCAGGTTGGTGGCGCCCGGGCCGAGGGTCGACAGGCTGACCCCGGTCTTGCCGGTGAGGCGCCCATAGGTGGCGGCCATGAAGCCGGCCGATTGTTCGTGGCGGGTGAGCACCAGCCGGATCTGCGACTTGCGCAGGGACTCCAGCAGGTCGAGATTCTCCTCGCCGGGAATTCCGAAGACGTACTGCACGCCCTCGTTTTCCAGGCATTGCACAACCACATCGGCTGCCTTGGCCATCTGCGTTCTACCTCGGGTGGTGGCGGTTCTGACCGCTCGAACACTGCGCCCCTCGCGCCTCGCTGTCCAGCCCCGCCCGGCCGGCGGAAGGCTCTGGCGCCGGCTTCGCCGGCAAGCGAACGCCACTCCCGTCATTAGCGCAGCTGAACCTGCCCACCCGATCATCAGCACAGCTAATAATTCATTTGCTGATTTCATGGTGGCGGCGGAGCCTGGATGGTAGAAATCCACCCACGGCCTTGCGCGCCGGCCAAGCCGAATGCCCCGGCCCCTCCATCTCACCGAACCCTGAAGACGCCCATGCCCGAGCACGCCCCGATCCTCCCCGTCATCGCCGCCGAGGTGGCCGCCCTCGCCCCCGGTTTCCGCGCCCTGAGCCTCACCGTCGAGGCGGCGCCGATCGTTCGTCCGGAAATCGCCGACCGCGCCGTGGAGCGCGCCTGCCAGGCGCTGGCGCGTGGCGAACCGGACTGGGCCGAGGCGCACCTGGCAGCCTGGGCCGAGGCGTTCCGCCGCTTCGGCGCCAAGCCGCAGCGCACCCCCTGCTCCGCCGAAGCCCTGCGCAAGCGTGCGCTGCGCGACGGCGGGCTGCCGAGCATCGACCCGGTGGTGGACCTGTACAACGCCATCAGCGTGCAATTCGCCATCCCGGTAGGCGGCGAGAACCTCGCCGCCTATGCCGGCACGCCGCGCCTGGTGGTCGCCGACGGCAGCGAGACCTTCGACACCCTGAAGAACGGCGAGGCGGTCGACGAATCCCCCGACCCCGGCGAGGTGGTCTGGCGCGACGACCTCGGCGTCACCTGCCGCCGCTGGAACTGGCGCCAGGGCGTGCGCACCCGCCTGGACGCCAGCGCCCGGCGCATGTGGTTCATCCTCGAGAGCCTGCCGGAAATGCCGCTGGCGGCCCTGCACGAAGCCGGCGGCCTGCTGCTCGACGAATTGCGCCTGATGATGCCCGGCATGCGCGCCGACTCGCGCCTGCTGTGCGTGGCGAAGGAACCCGCCGACAGCGTATAAGGGCCCAGTCCCCGAGGAGAACAGAACATGTACCTGCCTTCGCATTTCGAAGAGTCAGACCCGCAGGCGCTGCACGCGCTGATCCGCGACTATCCGCTGGGCCTGCTGGTCAGCCACGGCGAAGCGGGCCTGGACGCCAACCACCTGCCGTTCGAGCTGAGCGCGGAAAAGGGCGCGCAAGGCACCCTGGAAGCCCATGTCGCGCGCAACAACCCGGTATGGAGCGAACTGCGCGACGGCGACGAGGTGCTGGTGGTGTTCCGCGCCGGCGATGCCTACATCTCGCCGCAGTGGTACCCGAGCAAGCAGGAGCACCACCGCCAGGTGCCGACCTGGAACTACCGGGTGGTCCACGCCCACGGCCGGGTGCGGATTCGCGACGACGAACGCTACGTGCGCGGCCTGGTGGCGCGCCTGACCCGCACCCACGAAGCGCCCCAGGAAACGCCCTGGAAAATGACCGACGGCCCCGCCGACTACATCGACGAGATGCTCCGGCTGATCGTCGGCATCGAAATCGAGATCACCCGCCTGGTCGGCAAGTTCAAGCTCAGCCAGAACAAGGAAGCCCGCGATATCCGCGGCGCCAGCGCAGCGCTGCTGGCGCGCGGCGAACAGGCGATCGGCGCGGCCATGGGCGACTGCGCCGCCCGGCGCGACGGCTGAGGCTCAGGCCTCGCCCGGCTGCGGCCGGTGGTGGACGAACTCGACCACCGTGCCGTCCGGCAGCAGCGCATTGAAGCAGGCGCCGGTGGGCGCGCGCGCCGGCCCGAAGATGATCTGCGCGCCGGCAGCCAGCAAGCGCCGGTGATAGGGCTCGATGTCGTCCACCAGCAGAGTGCCGGTGGTGCTGCGGAACGGCGCCAGGGCCTCATCGCTGCCCTCCAGCAGGAGGAAAGCACCGACCGCGGCGAGTGTCAGGCGTTTCTCGGGAAAGTCGAAGCGCATGTCGTGGGCGACGCCCTGCAGGTCTTCGTAGAAGGCGATGGCCGCATCGATGCTGCCCGGTTTCAGGTAGACACGGATGAACACCCGCGGCTCGGCGAAACCGGACGAGTCGTTGACGCGACGCCAGAGAAAAGGCTGGGACATGGCGCAGGACCTCCGCAGGCCAGGGCGAAAGGTCCGTTCTAGCATGCCGGCCGCGTCCGGCGAAACGCCCTCATTTCGTCGAGCGGACGTTGCCGTAGCGCACTTCTTTCGACGGCGGGTAGCCGTAGAAGGCGGTGTAGCACTTGCTGAAGTGGCTGGGCGAGACGAAGCCGCAGGCGACCAGGACCTCCAGCATGGTCAGGTCGGAATGTTGCAGCAGGCGCCGGCACTCGGTGATCCGCAACTCCAGGTAGTAGCGCACCGGCGTGGTTCCGAGCTGCTGCTGGAACAGCCGCTCGATCTGCCGCCGCGAGCGCCCCACGTAGTGGGCGAGCTGCTCCTGGCTGAGCGGTTCCTCGATATTCGCCGCCATCAGGTTGATCACTTCGCGCAACGGCTCGCTCATCTTCTCGTGCAGGGCCGGGCGCACCCGCCGATAGCGCGATTCCTCGAAGGCGAGGATATCCACCACCGCCTCCACCAGGTCGCGCCCGTGGCGCCGGGCGATCCACTCCAGGGCCAGGTTGAAGGCGCCGGTGGGGCTGGCCGCGGTCAGGCGGTCGCGGTCGACCATGTAGCTGTCGCTGGTCACCTGGCTGTTGCGGGCGATCTCGGCGAGGGCGGCGCGGTGCTCGGGATGGATGCAGCAGCGGTAGCCATCCAGCAGGCCGGCGTCGCCGAGGAACCAGGCGCCGTTCCACAGCCCGGCCAGGGCGACGCCGCGCGACGCCACGTCCTGCAACGCTTCCCGCAGCGCGGCGGACGAGCGCATAGGGGTGCGCAAGCCGCCGCAGACCACCAGCAGGTCGAGTCCTTGCAGCGCCGCCGAGGCGAGCGCCAGGTCCGGGCAGATCAGCAAGCCGAGGTCGCTGGTCACCGGCTCGCCGCTCAGGCTGAAGTTGCTCACCGCGAAGGACTCGCTGCGGATCAGGTTGGCGGTTACCAGGGTGTCCAGCGCCTGGGTGAAGGCCGGCAGGGAAAAGTGTTCGAGCAGCAGGAAGCCCACCCGCGCCCGTGCCGAGCCCCCCTCCCCGGCCCCGGTGAACCTGAGGTTCTGCCCTTGCAGGGCGGCGCTGAAACGCCTTCTTTCCATCGATTCGTGCCTCTTGTTCTTCTTGTTCCCGGCCATTGCGAAACGCCAGGGCGCTCAAACCCGGCTTCGACCCTGGCGACCCGGCGCCTGCTTGGCGCGCTACGGGAATATGCTCAAAGACGCCTTCGGGCGTCACCTTCTTTCGTGCCGAGCCTCCGGTAGAACTCCGCCGTACGCCGTGGCGGAAATCATCCGTGCGCATTTCCAATCGTCGCCTCGCGGCACGGCCGAGTACGCGGTGCCGGCTCGCCATCGGCCTGTCCCTCGAGACCTGCGGCATCGCCAACGCTCGGGCCGTCATGCCATCGCCTGCCGCGACAGGCGACCAAGTGCAGACAACACCCATTCTGCATAACGTTCCGTCGCTATGCTGCTGCCTCCACCCTTCCCTTTTCCGCCAGGAACGACACGGAGACTCATCCATGACGGACAACCATATCGACGTACTGATCAACGGCTGCGGCATCGGCGGGGCGATGCTCGCCTACCTGCTCGGCCGCCAGGGCCACCGCGTGGTGGTAGTGGAGCAGGCACGGCGCGAACGCGCGATCAACGGCGCCGACCTGCTCAAGCCGGCCGGCATCCGGGTGGTCGAGGCGGCCGGGCTGTTGGCCGAGGTGACCCGTCGCGGCGGGCGGGTCCGCCATGAGCTGGAGGTCTATCACGACGGCGAGCTGCTTCGCTATTTCAACTATTCCAGCGTCGACGCGCGCGGCTATTTCATCCTCATGCCCTGCGAGTCGCTGCGCCGCCTGGTACTGGAAAAGATCGACGGCGAAGCGACCGTCGAGATGCTGTTCGAGACCCGCATCGAAGCGGTGCAGCGCGACGAGCGCCACGCGATCGACCAGGTGCGCCTGAACGACGGCCGCGTGCTGCGTCCGCGGGTGGTGGTGGGTGCCGACGGTATCGCCTCCTACGTGCGCCGCCGGCTGCTCGATATCGAGGTGGAGCGCCACCCCTACCCGTCGCCGATGCTGGTCGGCACCTTCGCCCTGGCACCCTGCGTGGCCGAGCGCAACCGGCTGTACGTGGACTCGCAGGGCGGGCTGGCCTATTTCTACCCGATCGGTTTCGACCGCGCGCGACTGGTGGTGAGCTTCCCCAGGGAAGAGTCGCGCGAGCTGATGGCCGACACCCGCGGCGAGTCGCTGCGCCGGCGCTTGCAACGCTTCGTCGGCGACGAGAGCGCCGAGGCGATCGCCGCCGTCACCGGCACTTCGCGCTTCAAGGGCATCCCCATCGGCTACCTGAACCTGGACCGCTACTGGGCGAACAACGTGGCGATGCTCGGCGACGCCATCCACAACGTGCACCCGATCACCGGCCAGGGCATGAACCTGGCCATCGAGGACGCCAGCGCCCTGGCCGACGCCCTCGACCTGGCCTTGCGCGACGCCTGCGCGCTGGAGGATGCCCTGGCCGGCTACCAGGCCGAGCGCTTCCCGGTGAACCAGGCGATCGTCTCCTATGGCCATGCGCTGGTCACCAGCCTGGAGGATCGCCAGCGCTTCGCCGGGGTCTTCGACACTGCCCTGCAGGGCAGCAGCCGTGCGCCGGAAGCCCTGGGCGGCGAGCGTTCCTACCAGCCGGTGCGGTCGCCGGCGCCGCTCGGCTGAACCCGCCAGCGCGGCCGGAGCGTAGCGTCCGGCCGCGCGCCTAAAGCAGGTCGCGGCGCAACTGCGGGAATACCTTGGCCACCTTGTTCAGCAGGTAGTCGCCGTACTCGCCGTGGAAAGCGTGGACGTTGGCCTGGTCCCAGCGACGGGCGCTGTCATCCCGTTCCGGCACCTCGGGCAGCCCTTCGATGGGCTGCACGCGGGCATGGAAGTTCGGATCGAAGAACAGCGGGAACGACAGGCGGTCGCGCCCCGAAGTGTTGCGTGCCACCCGGTGCGGCGTGCTGCGGTAGAGGCCGCCGGTCATGCGTTCGAGCATGTCTCCGAGGTTGCAGACGAACGAGCCCGGTATCGGCGGAGCCTCCAGCCAGCCCTGTGGCGTGCGCACCTGCAGGCCGCCGATGGCGTCCTGGTGGAGCAGCGTGAGCAGGCCGTAGTCGGTGTGTTCGCCGACGCCCCACTGCACGTCGAGGCCCTCCGGCACTGGCTGGCTCGGGTAATTGAACAGGCGGAAGAGGATCAGCGGATCGCCGGTATAGCGCGCGGCGAAGTAGTCGGCTTCCAGTCCCAGACCGAGGGCGATGCCCTCCATCAGCCGGTGGCCGACGCGGGTGGTTGCGTCCAGGTACTCCAGCAGCGTCTCGCGCAGGCCGGGCACCTCGGGGAACAGGTTGGCGCCATGCAGCGGCGTCCCGGCGCGCACTTCGGGATGCTCCGCGTCCAGTTCGCTGCCCAGGTACAAGCCTTCCTTCCAGTCCGGGCGGTTGGAGGTCAGTTCGCCGCCAAGAGGGAAATAGCCGCGCCAGGCGCGCCCGCCAAGCTCCATGCGCCAGCGCAGCTTGCTCGCCTCGTCGAGGGCGAAGAACTGCCGCGCCAGGCGCTCCAGGCGCTCGACCAATTGCGCCTCGACGCCGTGCCCGACCACGTAGAAGAAGCCCTGCTCGCGGCAGGCGCGGTCGATTCGCACGGCGACCGACCGACGCGCCGCCGGGTCGCTGCCGGCAAGGGCGGCGATATCGATGATCGGCAGACTCGGAGTGCTCATGGCGTTCCTCACAGGGGTTGGGCGAAGGGGGTGCGGATGTCGGCGAGGAACTTCCGCGCTCGCGGGTGCTGCGGGCGGTTGAAGAAATCGTCGGGGCTGGCGCGCTCCAGCACCCGGCCGGCGTCCATGAACAGCACGCGGTCGGCGACGTCGTGGGCGAAGCCCATCTCATGCGTCACCACCACCATGGTCATGCCGTCGCGGGCCAGGTCGCGCATCACCAGCAGCACCTCGCCGACCATCTCCGGGTCGAGGGCGCTGGTCGGTTCGTCGAACAGCATCAGCGGCGGTTCCATCGCCAGCGCGCGGGCGATCGCCACGCGCTGCTGCTGGCCGCCGGAAAGCCGCGCGGGGAACGCCGCCGCTTTGTCCGCCAGACCGACCCGTTCCAGCAGCGCCATGGCCTGGCGGCGCGCCTCCGCGGGTTTCAGGCCGCGCAAACGGAGCGGCGCCAGGGTGCAGTTGTCCAGCACGTTCAGGTGCGGGAACAGATTGAATTGCTGGAACACGAAGCCGATATGCGAGCGGAAGCGATTGAGGTCCAGGCCGGGAGCGTGGATGTCCTGGCCATCGATCAGGATGCGCCCGCCCTGGATCGGTTCCAGGCGGTTCAGGGTACGGATCAGGGTCGATTTGCCGGAGCCCGAGGGTCCGCAGATCACCACCACCTCACCGCGGCCGACCTGTTCGTCGACATCCGCCAGGGCGTGGTAGGCGCCGTACCATTTGTTGACCTTTTCCAGCCGGATCATCGGGCCTCCTTGGGATTGCCGCACTGCGCCCGGCGGCGTTCGAGCCAGAAGGCGAAACGCGACAGGCCGAAGCACAGGATGAAATAGGTGAGGCCGAGGATCAGGTAGACCTGGGTCGGCAGGGTGAACACCTGGGTATTGATCTGCGAGGCGATGAAACTGACTTCGGCCAGGCCGATGATGTAACCCAGGGAGGTTTCCTTGATCGTCGAGACGAACTGGTTGACCAACGACGGCAGCATGTTGCGCAGCGCCTGCGGGAGGATCACCAGGCGCATGCTCGCCAGGTAGCCCAGGCCGAGCGAACGCGCCGCCTCGAACTGGCCACGGTCGAGGCCCTGGATGCCGGCGCGGACGATCTCGGCCAGGTACACCGCGTCGAACAGCACAAGCGCCAGCAGCATGGTGGTGAACTGGTCGGTGCGCTGGCCGGTCAGGGTCGGCAGAAAGAAATAGGCCCAGAAGATCACCATCAGCAACGGCACCCCGCGCACCACGAAGACCAGCACGGTGATCGGCCAGCGCAGCCAGCGCCAGGGGCTGACCCGCGCCAGGCCGAGCAGGATGCCCAGCGGCAGCGCCAGCAGCAGCGCCAGCGAGGCCAGGGCCAGGGTCAGGGCCAGCCCGCCCAACGGCCCGTTGGGGTACTGGCCGACGAGGAAGTACAGCCAGTAGCTATCGATCAGTTCCAGGGTGGTCATCGCCGTTCGACTCCCGGATAGCGCTGCTGGTACCAGGCGGCGGCGCCGGTGATCAGCAGCGATACGCTGAGATAGGCCGCGGTGGCGAAGGCAAAGGACTCGAAGCTGCGGAAGGTCGAACTCTCCACCTGGCCGGCCTGGTACATCAGCTCGGCGACGCCGATCACCGTGGCGATGCTGGTGTTCTTCCACAGGTTGAGGGTTTGCGAGATCAGCGGCGGTACGGTGATCCGCAAGGCCTGCGGGAGGATCACCAGGCGCATGCTCGCCA
>NZ_KV811376.1:14697-22473 GCF_001813025.1 Pseudomonas sp. HMSC066A08 | reverse complement strand
GGAGGATCACCAGGCGCATGCTCGCCAGGTAGCCGAAGCCCAGCGCGCGGGCGGCCTCCAGTTGCACCGTGGGCACCGCGCGGATGCCGCTGCGCATGTCCTCGCTCATGAACGCGGCGGTGTACAGGGTCAGCGCGACGATGGCACTGGCGGCCTCGATGTTGCCGGCGTAGAGCCAGGCCTTGAGGTCCTCGGGTAGCCATTCCGGCGCGGCGAAGTACCAGAACAGCATGTGCGCCAGCAGCGGTACGTTGCGGATGCTCTCGACATAGGCGAAACCGAGCCATTGCAGGGCGCGGAACGGCGCCAGGCGCAGCAGCGCCACCAGCATCGCCAGCGGCACGGCGAAGACCAGGGTGACGGCGGCCAGCTTCAGCGACAGCAGCAGGCCGGCGACCAGCATCTCATGGTACTGGCCGCGCAGCAGCAGGGAGAAATCGAACTCGAACATGGGAAAGGCGCACGCTGTCCGCGAGGACTCACAGGGGACGGGCGGCGACGCGCATCGTCGCCGTCACGCAGAGACGTCAGGCGCTCACTCGGGGATCCGGTCGGAATCGATCTTGAAGTGGCGCTCGCTGAGGTTGGACTTGGTGCCCGGCCCGTACCACTTGAGGTACAGCTGCTCCGCCGCGCCGCTGCGCTCCAGGCCGGCGAGGGTCGAGTCGACCAGTTGCTTGAGTTGCGGATTGCCCTTGCGGAAGGCGATGGCCAGGGCCTCGGTACTCAGGTTCTCCGGCAGGATGGCGTAGCCGCCGGCCGCCGCGCCGAGCTTGCCGAAATCGTTGACCAGTGCCGACTCGTCGTCGACGAAGGCCTGGCCCTTGCCCTGCTGCAACGCCAGCAGCGCCTGCTGGCTGGTCTCGAAGGTGACCACCTGGGCGTTGGGCAGCGCCTTGCGGATATTCGGCTCCTGGGTGCCGCCCTTGACCGTCAGCACCTTCTTGCCGTCGAGGTCATGCAGCGAGGCGAAGCCGGCGTTCTTCTTCACCAGGGCCTTCTGCCCGGTGACGATGATCGAATAGGAGAAATCCACCAGCGCCTCGCGCTCCTTGTTGTGGGTCAGCGAGGCGGCGAGCAGGTCCACGTGGCCCTGCTGCAACTCCGGGATACGCGCCGCCACGGAAATCTGCTTGAACACCGGCTTGACCCCGATGGCCTTGGCGATCTCGGTACCAAGATCGACCTCGTAGCCGATGATCTGACGGGTCTTCGGGTCGATGAAGCTGTTCGGCTCGTCGGTGCCAAGGGTGCCGATGACGATCTCGCCCTTTTTGCGGATGTCGGCCAGGTCGTCGGCATGGGCAGCGCTGCCGATCAGGGTGAACACAGCCGCCACGGCTGCGCCAAGCAGGCGAATCTTCATGATGGGTATCTCGCGGAGGAATGGGGTTCGACGTCGGGCGCCGGGTGGGCCGCAGTCTATTAATAACCAAACATCCGGTGAAATATGGTTTTCATATAACCATATGAGATATCAAACTATGCCACGTCCCGCCCCGCGCCAGGGCCCGCGCGCGCTCAAGTGCCCTCGCGCAAGCGCAGCGGATCCACCAGCCCGGCGGCGATGGCCATGCCCACCAGCTCCGGCAGGGTCTGGGCCTGCATGCGCTTCATCACCCGCGCGCGGTAGAGGTCGACGGTCTTCACGCTGACCTCCAATTGCTCGGCCACCTCGCGGCTGGTATAGCCGCGCACCAGCGGCAAGAGCACGTCGCGCTCGCGCGGGGTGAGGCTGTCCAGGCGTTCGCGCAACCCGGCGTCGAGATCGCGGTGCCGGCGCCGACGGGCGTGGCGATCGAGGGCCTGCTGCACGCTGTCGAGCAGCAATTGTTCGTTGTAGGGTTTCTCGATGAAATCCACCGCACCGGCCTTGAAGGCGCGCACCACGATGGGCACGTCGGCATGGCCGCTGACGAAGATCACCGGCAGGTCGATGCCACGCGCCAGCAGTTCGTCCTGCACGTTCAGCCCGCCCATGCCGGGCATCCGCACGTCGAGCAGGACGCAGGCATGGCGGCCGCCCTCGCAGGCGTCGAGGAAGTCCCGGCCCTGGGTGAAGGGCCGAGCCTCGAGGCCGACCGATTCCAGCAGCCAGACCGTCGATTCGAGCATGCCCTGGTCGTCGTCGACCACGTAGACCAGCGCTTCGTCAGGCATAGCCATCCTTAACCTCCCGTGGCACCGGCGGCGAGCGGCAGCCGGCAGTTCATGAGCAACCCGCCATCCGCCGGCAGCTCGGCTTCGAGGGTGCCGCCGAAGCCCTCGACGATGCTGCGGCTCATCGACAGGCCCAGGCCCAGCCCTTCCGGCTTGCTGGTGTGGAACGGCGTGAAAATGTGTTCCAGCTGATCCGCCGGCACTCCCGGTCCCTGGTCGCGAACCCACAGGCAGAGCAGCCCGCCGGGCTCGACGCGGCTACCGATGACGACCCGCGACGGCGAGCCGGGATGCGCCTCGCGGTTGGCTTCGATGGCGTTGCGCAGCAGATTGAGGAACACCTGTTCGAGCAGCACGCGGTCGGCATACAGCGGCGGCGGATTGTCGGTCATCGCTTCTTCCACCGCCACCTGCCAGTGCCCGGCCTCCCAGGCGCAGAGGCCGATGGCCTCGCGTGCCACCTGGTTGAGGTCGAGCGCCTGCAGGCGCCGCTGGCCCTTGCGCAGGAAGGCGCGCAGGCGCTTGATCACCTCCGCCGCGTGACCGGCGTGCTCGCCGATCCGCGCCAGCCCCTCGGCCACCCGCCCGGCGGCCTCGGGCTGGCTGCCGAGGACGGCCAGGTAACGCTGGCTGGCGCTGGCGTAGTTCATCACCGCCGCCAGCGGCTGGTTGATCTCGTGGGCGATGCCCGAGGCCAGTTCGCCGAGAGTGACCAGCCGCGCGGTGTGCGCCAGTTCGTCCTGGTGACGGCGTTGCTGGGCCTCGCGCAGTTCGCGTTCGGTCATGTCGCGGGCCACCAGCGAGTAATAGCGTTCCTCGCCGCGGCCGCGATGGGCCAGCAACACCAGCGAGACCGGCAGCGACGGACGCCCGTCCTGCGGTTGCAGGCGCCCCTCGCGGCTCCACACGCCGCCATCGCGGGCCTGTCGCCAACCCTCCTCGGCCAGCCGCGCCGGAGTGTCGCCGGCCAGCAGGCGTTCCAGCGCCGGCGGCTCCTGTCCGTCGGCGATGCCGAGGGCGGCGCGTGCCGAAGGATTGAGGTAGGTGACGCGGCCGCCATGCTCGACGAACAGCACCAGGTCGGTGTTCGCCTCGACCACTTCGGCCAGGCGCCGGCGGTTCTCCTCCGCCTCGACCCGCCGAGTCACATCGCGGGACACGCTGACCACCTCCACCACCGCCCCGGTGTAGGTCTCGCGGATCGCCCGGCTGGCGGTCTCGAACCAGCGGTAGCGGCCGTCACGATGGCGGATGCGGTAGGTGATGGTCAGATAGCCGTCCTGCTCCAGCGCTTCGCGCGCGCGCAGCGCCACCTGGCCGCGGTCCTGGGGGTGGAACAGCGCCTGCGCCGGACGCCCGCGCAGTTCCTCCGGCCAGTAGCCGAGCAGGGTCCAGGAGGCCGGCGAGGCGTCGAGGAAAATGCCGTCGAGGGTATGCCGGGAAATCAGGTCGGTGGTGTTCTCGGTGATCAGCCGGTACAGCCGACTGGCCCGCGCCGCCTCGCGCTCGCCGCGCAGGCTGGCGGTGGCGTCGCGGCAGCGCGCCAGCACCCGGGCCTCGGCGCTGTCGGGAATGAACTGCCAGAGCAGGATGCGCCCGTCGCACTCCGCCTCCACCTCGCCGAGGGCCCGCGCCTGCCCCAGGCTGGCGCGCACCAGTTGCCCATGGTTGGCCGGGAGGAAGGCGCGCCAGGCCTCGCGCGGCCGCTCGCCAAGCAAGGCAAGGAAAGCCTGGTTGAATTCCACCGCCTGCGCCTCGCTGTCGAGCAGCAGCGCCGGCTGCGGGTCGGCCGCGAGGAACGGCGCGGCGCGGGTGACGCCACGGGCGGCGGCGAGCAACGGTGCGAGGAGCAGGCCGAGCCAGTCCAGCGCGGCGCTCTGCGGCGTATCGCTGGCCACCAGCAGCAGGCCTTCGTCGCCGGCCTGCAGGTCGAGGGCGAAGGCCATGCCATGCTCCACGCCGGCACGCCGCAAGCGCGCGCCGAGCCAGGACGCGGAACGCCGCAATTCGTCCAGAGCCAGCCGGCCGTCGCGCGCCAGTCGCTCGCGCAACGCCAGGTCGCTGGCCCGGTTCGGCTCGCCGGCGCCCGGCGGCAGCGCCGGCGACGGCGGCACCGGGGTATAGGTCTGCGCCTGCGGCTGCCAGGCCAGGTACCAGGCCTGGCGCGTGCCCGGATGTTCGAGCAGCAAGCGGCGCAGCGCACCGACCCGCTCGACCAGCGGCGCGCCCTCGCGCAGCAGGCGCAGGAGGCTGTTGAGGGCAGGCGAAGCGGGAAGCGGGCTCATGGGCGGAAGATGATCCTGGAAACCGATATGGTATTTATACTATAAGCTTATGGTTTAACTTCCATATATTTTTCATCGTTGCTATAAATCGCCCCAACCCAAGGAGCGCTTCGCCTGGTCCTTGGAAGCTGTTCACGATCTGCCGAGCCAGAGAAACCAGCCGTTTTCGACGCAGTCTCTTCCCGCGCGGCAGATCGTGACCCTTACCCAGAACAGAGCTAACAATCAGCCACGGGGTACTCTTCATGTCGATCTTCGAACAGGGTCTCGCGCCCGCCGCCGTCAACCACATCGCCCTGACGCCGCTGAGCTTCATCGAGCGCACGGCCAGCGTCTATCCGCACTACCCCGCGGTGATCCACGGCAACATCCGCCGCGACTGGGCGCAGACCTACCAACGCTGCCGACGCCTGGCCTCGGCCCTGGCCGGGCGCGGCATCGGCCGTGGCGACACGGTGGCGGTGATGCTGCCGAACATCCCCGAGATGCTCGAGGCGCACTATGGCGTGCCGATGATCGGCGCGGTGCTGAACACCCTCAACGTACGCCTCGACGCCGAGGCCATCGCCTTCATGCTGCAACACGGCGAAGCCAAGGTGCTGATCACCGACTACGAGTTCCACGAGGTGATCCATGCCGCCATCGGCATGCTCGACCACCCGCCGCTGGTGGTCGACGTCAACGACCCCGAGTATGGCGAAGGCCGCCCGGTTGGCGAACTGGACTACGAGGCGCTGCTCGCCGAGGGCGACCCGCAGTTCGCCTGGGAATGGCCCCGGGACGAGTGGCAGGCGATCTCGCTGAACTACACCTCGGGCACCACCGGCAACCCCAAGGGCGTGGTCTACCATCACCGCGGCGCCTACCTGAACGCGCTGGGCAACCAGATGACCTGGTCCATGGGCCAGCACCCGGTGTACCTCTGGACCCTGCCGATGTTCCACTGCAACGGCTGGTGCTATCCGTGGACGGTGACCGCGCTGGCCGGCGTCCACGTCTGCCTGCGGCGGGTCGACCCGCAGAAGGTCCTCACCCTGATCCGCGAGCACCAGGTCAGCCACCTGTGCGGCGCGCCCATCGTGCTCAACGCCCTGATCAACATGCCCGACTCGGCCAAGGCCGCCATCGACCACCCGGTGCATGCCATGGTCGCCGGCGCCGCGCCGCCGGCCAAGGTGATCGGCGCGGTGGAGGAAATGGGCATCCGCGTCACCCATGTCTACGGCCTCACCGAGGTCTACGGCCCGGTCACGGTCTGCGCCTGGCACGGCGAGTGGGACGACCTGCCGCTGGAGCGGCGCGCCGCGATCAAGTCGCGCCAGGGCGTGCGCTACCCGACCCTCGAAGGGGTGATGGTAGCCGACCCGAAGACCCTAGAGCCGGTGCCGCGCGACGGCCAGTCCATCGGCGAGATCTTCATGCGCGGCAATACCGTGATGAAGGGCTACCTGAAGAATCCCAGCGCCACCGAGGAAGCCTTCGCCGGCGGCTGGTTCCATACCGGCGACCTGGCGGTCTGCCATCCGGACGGCTACATCGAGATCCGCGACCGGCTCAAGGACATCATCATCTCCGGCGGCGAAAACATCTCCACCATCGAACTGGAGGGCGTGCTCTACCGCCACCCGGCGGTGCTGGAGGCGGCGGTGGTGGCGCGGCCCGACGAAAAGTGGGGGGAAACGCCCTGTGCGTTCATTACCCTGAAGAGCGATCATCAGGGGCTCGCCGAGAGCGAGATCGTCGCGTTCTGTCGCGAACACCTGGCCGCGTTCAAGATTCCGCGTACCGTGGTGTTCTCGGAACTGCCGAAGACCTCCACCGGCAAGATCCAGAAATACGTGCTGCGCGAGTGGGCCGCCGCCCTCTGAGCGCCGCCAGCCGAAATGCCCGTGCAGCGGCCGTGCCACGGCGGCCGTAGGCAGGATGCGCACGGGCAACCCTGTACCTGCGGCCGTCCCGCCGGCCGTTCACCGACGAGGTGTGCAATGCCTGAATACAACGCCCCGCTGCGCGACATGCGCTTCCTGCTCAACGATGTGTTCGACGCCCCCGCCCTGTGGCAGCGCCTGCCGCGACTGGCCGAGCGGATCGACGCCGACACCGCCGACGCCATCCTCGAGGAAGCGGCCAAGGTCACCGGCAGCCTGCTCGCACCGCTCAACCGCAGTGGCGACGAGGAAGGCGCGCAGTGGCAGGACGGCGCCGTGCGCACCCCGGCCGGCTTCCGCGAGGCCTACGCGACCTACGCCGAGGGCGGCTGGGTCGGCCTCACCGGCAATCCGGCCCATGGCGGCATGGGCATGCCGAAGATGCTGGCGGTGCAGTTCGAGGAGATGATGTACGCGGCCAACGCCAGCTTCAGCCTCTATTCGACCCTTTCCGCCGGCGCCTGCCTGGCCCTCGATGCGCACGGCAGCGAGGAGCTGAAGAACAGGTACCTGCCGAACATGTACGCCGGCACCTGGGCCGGCTCCATGTGCCTGACCGAACCGCACGCCGGCACCGACCTGGGCATCATCCGCACCAAGGCCGAGCCGCAGGCCGACGGTTCATACAGGGTCAGCGGGACGAAGATCTTCATCACCGGCGGCGAACAGGACCTCACCGAGAACATCATCCACCTGGTGCTGGCCAAGCTGCCCGACGCGCCGGCCGGTTCGCGCGGCATCTCGCTGTTCCTGGTGCCGAAGTTCCTGGTCGGCGACGACGGCACGCTCGGCGCACGCAACGCGGTGCACTGTGGCTCCATCGAGCACAAGATGGGGATCAAGGCCTCGGCCACCTGCGTGATGAACTTCGACGGCGCCAGCGGCTGGCTGGTCGGCGAGGTCAACAAGGGCCTGGCGGCGATGTTCACCATGATGAACTACGAACGCCTGTCCATCGGCATCCAGGGCATCGGCTGCGCCGAGATGTCCTACCAGGGCGCCGTCGCCTACGCCCGCGAGCGCCTGCAAAGCCGCGCGCCGACCGGCCCGGTGGCCAGGGACAAGGCCGCCGACCCGATCATCGTGCACCCCGACGTGCGCCGCATGCTGCTCACCATGAAGGCGCTGACCGAGGGCGGCCGCGCCTTTTCCACCTATGTCGGGCAGCAGCTCGACCTGGCCAAGTACGCCGAGGACCAGGAAGAACGCAGCCAGGCCGAAGCCCTGGTGGCCCTGTTGACCCCGGTGGCCAAGGCCTTCTTCACCGATACCGGCCTGGAGAGCTGCGTGCTCGGCCAGCAGGTGTTCGGCGGCCACGGCTACATCCGCGAATGGGGTCAGGAGCAACTGGTGCGCGACGTGCGCATCGCGCAGATCTACGAAGGCACCAACGGCATCCAGGC
>NZ_KV811376.1:0-14597 GCF_001813025.1 Pseudomonas sp. HMSC066A08 | reverse complement strand
CGAAGGCACCAACGGCATCCAGGCGCTCGACCTGATGGGCCGCAAGGTGGTCGCCAACGGCGGGCTGTTCCTCTCCATCTTCAGCCGCGAGGTGCGAGCCTTCGCCGCCGGCGCCAACGCCGAACTGGCGGAATTCGTCACCCCGCTACTGACCGCCGTGGACCTGCTGGACAACCTCACCCAGGGCATCGTCGCCCGCGCCGGCAACGACCCGCGCGAGATCGGCGCAGCCTCGGTGGAATACCTGCATCTGTTCGGCTATACCGCCTACGCCTACCTCTGGGCGCGCATGGCCGCCGCCGCGCTGCGCCAGCGCGAGGCCGACCCGGTGTTCCACGACGGCAAGCTGGCCACCGCGCGCTTCTACTTCGCCCGCATCCTGCCCCGCGTGCACTCCCTCGCCGCCGCCGTCGAAGCCGGCAGCGAAAGCCTGTACGGCCTGGAGGCGGAACAGTTCTGACGCTTCCGTCGAGCGTTGACGCGCGGCCCGTGGGCCGCGTGTTTTTTCCGGGACAGCATGCAACGCGCTGTCCGCCGACAGCCCGCGATAACGGCGGATAACCGCGAAGCGGTTAGCCGCCCTACGATGCCCGGGAAGGCATTCTTGAAAAACGACGCAACCGCCGGTTATTCGCTAGACCAAGAACAAGGACATATCCATGCGAACCCTCACCACCCTCCTCGGCAACAGCCAGAAACTCGACGGCGGCGCCATGTTCGGCAATGCCCCGCGCGCGCTCTGGTCACGCTGGATGCAGCCCGATGCGGAGAACCGCATCGACCTAGGCTGCCGTGCGCTGCTGGTGCGCGACGGCGAGCGCAACGTACTGGTGGAGACCGGCATCGGCGCGTTCTTCCCGCCCGCCCTGCGCCAGCGCTATGGCGTCCAGGAAGAGCGCCACGTACTGCTCGACAGCCTCGCCGCGGTCGACCTGGCCGACGCCGACATCGACGTGGTGCTGCTCACCCACCTGCACTTCGACCACGCCGGCGGCCTGCTCGCCGCCTGGGAAGAAGGCCAGCCGGCGCGCCTGCTGTTCCCCAACGCGCATTTCGTCAGCGGCCGCCGCCACTGGCAGCGCGCGCGCCAGCCACACCCGCGCGACCGTGCCTCGTTCGTGCCGGAACTGCTCGACCTGCTGCAGGCCAGCGGACGCCTGGAGCTGCTCGACGACGGCGAGCGTTCGGCGCATCTGGGCGAGGGCTGGCGTTTCCATTTCAGCGAAGGCCATACCCCGGGCCAGATGCTCCCGGAGATCGCCATGCCCGACGGCCCGGTGGTATTCAGCGGCGACCTGATCCCCGGCGCACCCTGGGTACACCTGCCGCTGACCATGGGCTACGACCGCTTCCCGGAAGGCCTGATCGAGGAAAAGGAACGCCTGCTGGACAGCCTCATCGCCCGTAACGGCCGACTGGTCTTCACCCATGATCCGAGCGTCGCCATGGGCCGGGTGCGACGTGACGAACAGGAGCGCTACAGCCTCTACGACACCCTCGAGCGGGTCGAGAACCTCGAGGCCTGAGCGAAAGGCGCGGCCCGCCCCGGCGGCGGGCCGCGGGAATCAGGAACGCGCCTTGCGCGCGCCCTTGCAGCGCTCGATGCCGAGCCGGCAGATCCGCTCGCAGAGTTCGGCGAAACCGATCCCGGCCGCCGCCGCGGCCTGCGGCAGCAGGCTGGTGGCGGTCATTCCCGGCAGGGTATTGACCTCCAGGCACCAGAGCCGGCCCTGTTCGTCGAGGCGGAAGTCGGTGCGGCTGTAGCCGCTCAGCTTCAGCGCCCGGTGTACCTTCAGCGCCAGACGCTGGGCCTCGGCGGCGATCGCCGGCGGCAGGTCGGCGGGAAACACCTCGCGCACCGCGCCGGTCTGGTACTTGTGCTCGTAGTCGAAGACCTCCTGGCCGCCGAGGAGAATCTCGCCCACCGGCAGCGCCTGGTCGTCGAGCACCCCGACGGTGACCTCGCGGCCGGCGACGAAGCGCTCCAGCATCACCTCGTCGCCATAGCGCCCGGCCAGCTCGATGGCCGGCTGCAATTCGGCCTGGGAATGCACGATGGACAGCCCCACGGTGGAGCCCTGGCTGTTCGGCTTGACCACCAGGGGGAAGCCCAGTTGCTCGCGTACCGCCTCTTCCGAGGCCGGCGCCATCAGCCAACTGGCGGTCTCCACCCCGGCGGCGAGGAACAGGCGCTTGGCCACGTCCTTGTCCATCGCCATGGCGCTGGCCAGGTGGCCGCTGCCGGTATAGGCGAAACCACCGGCATCCAGCAGCGCCTGCAGGGTGCCGTCCTCGCCGGTGCCGCCGTGCAGGGCGAGGAAGAACACGTCGACCCCGGCCAGTTCGCCGGCGCTCAGCAGGCTCTGCTTGCCGCTGCGGATGATCGCCAGCGAGTCGGAGTCCGGCGGGACCTCCTTGACCTTGCTCGCCAGCAGGCGACGCTCTTCCTCCGCGCCGAGCAGGCCGCTGGCGGTATCCACCGCCAGCACCTGGTGGCCGGCGCTGCGCAACGCCTGGATCACCTGCGCGCCGCTGGCGATGGAGACGTCCCGCTCCTCACTGCTGCCGCCGAAGAGAACGGCGACCTTCAACTTGTCCTGTCCCATGTTCCACCTGTAGTTCCAGTGCTGGAGGCAGAAAAGCACAACACAGGGGTAACTGAACAGAGACAGTCATCGTCGCGCGCAGCGAACGACCTCCCTCAGCCGCCCAGTTCCTCGACCAGCGTGCGCAGCAGTTCGGCGGCCGGCAGCTCCCGCGCCAGCGCCGCGCCCTGGCCGGCCCACTGGGCGGCGAAATCATGGTTGCCGCGAGCCAGAGCGGCGGTCTGCAACGCCTTGGTCGCGTCGTAGACGAACGGATAGTCCGGCAAGGGCGGCACTCCAGGCGCGGCGGCATCGAAGAACATCCGGTTGGGCAGGCCGCGAGCGCTGCGCCCGGACATGGTCACGGTCAGCGCGGTGCGCGCCGCGCGCGGCCCCTTCAGCGCCTCGCGGTAGGCGGCGTTGGCCGAGGACTCCGGACAGAGGACGAAGGCGGTGCCCATCTGCACGGCGCTCGCGCCCAGCTCCAGGGCGGCGCGGATGCCCCGTCCGTCCATGATCCCGCCGGCAGCGACCACCGGTAGCGAACCGCGCGCCGCCAGCAGGCGGACCAGCGCCAGGGTGCCGATGGCGGCGTCGCCGCGCTCCGGCTCGAACACCCCGCGATGGCCACCGGCCTCGATGCCCTGGGCGACCACCGCATCGGCGCCGGCGGCCTCCACCAGGGCCGCTTCCTCCGGCGTGGTGGCGCTGACCAGTACGCGGATGCCCGCCGCCTGCAACGCGCGAACCTGGTCGCGGGGCGGCGCGCCGAAATGGAAGCTGACCGCCGCCGGCCGCTCTTCCAGCAGCATCGGCAACAGGGTCGGGTCTTCGAGGAAACTCAGGTAGATGTTCTTCAGCCGCGTCGGCGGCTCGGCGCCGAACTCGGCGAACAGCGGCTTCAGGTAGTCCAGCCAGGCGCGCTCGCGGGCCGGGTCGGCCTGAGCCGGGCGGTGGCAGAACAGATTGACGTTGAACGGCTGGTCGGTCAGCCCGCGCACCTCGCGGATCAGCGCCCGCCCCTTCTCGGCGGCGCTACCGGTAATGGCGATCGAACCGAGCCCGCCGGCGTTCGATACGGCGGCGGCCAGCGCCGGCGTGGAGACGCCGAGCATGGGTGCCTGGATGATCGGCTGCTGGATGCCGAGCAGGCGCGTGAAGCGGTCAGTCATGGCGATTCCCTCTCCCGGTCGGACGACACCGCGTCGGCCGACGCTTGACCAATATATCTTCATAAAAGAATATTTTTAACAAATCATTCTTATAAAGAGATAAATCGATGGACCTTTCCTCCCTCGAAATCTTCCGCGCGGTCGCCCGCGAAGCCAGCGTCACCCGCGCCGCGCAGCAGTTGCAGCGAGCGCAGTCGAACGTCACCACGCGGATCCGCCAGCTCGAGGAGGACCTGGGCGTCGAACTGTTCCTGCGCGACGGCAAGCGCATGAGCCTGACCGAACGCGGCAGCGAATTCCTCGCCTACGCCGAGCAGCTGCTGGCTCTCGCCGACGAGGCGCGCCAGTCGATGCATCCCGCCGAGCCCGGCGGGCACCTGCGCCTGGGCAGCATGGAAAGCACCGCGGCCAGCCGCCTGCCGGCGCTGCTGGCGACCTATCACAAGGCCTGTCCGCGGGTCGCCCTGGAAGTCTCCACCGGCACCAGTCGCGCGTTGTTCGATGGAGTGCGCGCGCGGCGCCTGGACTGCGCGCTGGTGGCCGCCGGCCCGGGCTGGGCCGGCGAACTCGACGGCAGCGGCCTGCGCGGCGAGCCGCTGTTCCGCGAGGAACTGCTGATGATCCTGCCGGCCGAACACCCGCCGGTCCACGACGTCGCCGAGGTGCGCCTGCGCACGCTGGCCGGCTTCGCCCGTGGCTGCACCTACCGGCAACTGGCCGAGGACAGCCTGGGCACGCCGCTGACGGTGCAGGAAGTCGGCTCCTACCATGCGATCCTCGCCTGCGTCGCCGCCGGCGCCTGTGTCGGCGTGCTGCCGCGCTCGGTGCTGCAACTGCTCGGCACGCCGCCGCTGCGCAGTCTGCCCCTTGCCGAAGTAGACACCTGGCTGGTCTGGCGCGAAGGTTACGCGACCGCCGCCTTCGAACGCTGGCGCGGCCTGCTGGGCCAGGCCGGCGACTGAGCGCCCAGGGGCGAACCCAACGGCCTGGCTCCGGTCCAACCCCGAGCCATCAGAACAATAGCGAGCCAAGGAGTTGCCCATGAGAAGACTGCCCACCCTCTGCCTGCTGGCCCTCGCGCCGCTCACCGGCGTGGCGCCCCAGGCCCAGGCCGCCAGCCTCTACAACCTGCTGGTGGGGACCTACACCGAAGGCTCCAGCGAGGGCATCCAGGTATACCGCTTCGACGGCGCCGACGGCTCGGTGAAAGGCCCGCTGCGCGTGGCCCATACCAGCAACCCCTCGTACCTGACCTTCGCCCCGGACCAACGCACTCTGTTCGTGGTCAACGAGAACGGACGGGGCGGCAAGGGCGATACCATCGGTCGCGCCACGTCCTACCGTTTCGATCCGATCAGCGGCCGCCTGCAACAGATCAGCCAGGTCCAGACCCTCGGCGATCATCCGACCTACAGCAGCCTCAGCCACGACGGTCGCTACCTGTTCGTCGCCAACTACTCGGTACAGCCGGAAGGCTCGGTGGCGGTACTGCCGGTGCGCGCGGACGGCTCGCTGGCGCCGGTGGTGCAGGTGGAGTCGCACCAGGCCAGCAAGGTGCATCCGCGCCAGGCTTCCGGTCATGTGCACTCGGTGGTGTCCTCGCCCGACGGCCAGTACCTGTTCGCCCCCGACCTCGGCGCCGACAAGGTATTCGTCTACCGCTACGCCCCGGAACAGGCCGAACGTCCGCTGCAGACGGCCGATCCGGCATTCGTCCCGACCCCGCCCGGCAGCGGCCCGCGCCATCTGATCTTCAGCGCCGACGGTCGTTTCGCCTACCTGACCCTGGAACTGAGCGGCCAGGTGATGGTGTTCGCCCATGAGGGTA
The DNA here is from genome assembly GCF_001813025.1 of Pseudomonas sp. HMSC066A08. Taxonomy (NCBI): domain Bacteria; kingdom Pseudomonadati; phylum Pseudomonadota; class Gammaproteobacteria; order Pseudomonadales; family Pseudomonadaceae; genus Pseudomonas; species Pseudomonas sp. HMSC066A08. Next base: position 9,012 of record NZ_KV811376.1, on the reverse strand, counting down.
ATGGCCGCCTGCGCCAGTTGCAGACCCACGACCTGGCGCCTGCCGGCTTCCAGGGCAAGGTCGGTGCCGGCGCCCTGCATCTGTCCGCCGACGGCCGCTTCCTCGGCGTGCTCAATCGCGGCGACGACAACCAACTGGTGACCTTCGCCGTCGACCCGGCCAGCGGCCAGTTGCGTTTCGTCGAACGGCGCTCGGTGGAAGGCACCGAGCCGCGCGAATTCGCCTTCTCGCCCGGCGGGCGCTTCGTCCTCGTGGCCAACCAGAACAGCGACCAGTTGCGGGTGTTCGCCCGCGATCCACAGAGCGGCCAGGTGGGCAAGACGCTGCAAAGCGTCGAGGTGGGGTCGCCGAGCGATCTGCGCTTCGTGGCGGTGCCATGACCTTGCGCTCGGCCATCCGTAGGGCGGATAACGCCGCTGGGCCCGCGGATCGGCGCTAAGCGGTCATCCGCACTGCGGAGCCAGACCCGAAGCCCGCCCTGGCTCCAAGGCCCACAGGCATGGAGCTTCCGCCCACATACGGCAGGTCCTGTAGGGCGAATAACGCCATGGGCGTTATCCGCCGCTGTCCCGGAGAACCGGCGGATAACCGCAAGCGGTTATTCGCCCTACGGAACCAGGATCCGCCATGTGGAGGTTTGTCATGCTTGCCCTCCAGACGATGGGCTAGCGAACTCGCCTCGGCAGGAGGCCGAATCGTCGCGCAGCGGGTCGAGCGACAGCGATGCCGCGAAGGCGTCTCGCTCCAGGGGAAACCGTCGCGACGGGTGGCCCGCAAGCTACGGCCCGCCAGAACGTTTCCCAGCCCCTTCCCCAATAGCCCCGCGACCAATCGTCAGCCCCTCATCCCAGCGTCCCGCGACGCCAACGAATCCACCTGCAACCCACGCCCAGCAAGGCCTACAGCACTAATCACAGACGCCCTTGACCTCAACTTAACTTGAGGTTCTATAGTCCCCGCTGCGGTCACACCGCCCCGTTTCCCCAGGACCACGAACCGCCCCCACGGCCGCTTCGCGGCGCCGGATGGCGACCAGCACAAGGAACGACCCATGCAGCGCTTCATCGATAACTCGCTCGAAAGCAACTGGCTCTGGCTGACCGCCCGGATCTGCCTGGCCCTGATGTTCGTCGCCTCGGGACTGGCGAAGCTGTTCGACTACCAGGCCAGCCTGGAGGAAATGCGCGCCGCCGGCCTGGAGCCGGCCTGGCTGTTCAACAGCGCCACCGCCGTAACCCTGCTGGCCGGCTCCGCGCTGGTCCTGCTGGACCGCAAGCTATGGCTCGGCGCCGGGGCGTTGGCGGTGTTCCTGCTGCTGACCATCCTCATCGTCCACACCTTCTGGAACAAGACCGGCGTCGAAGCCAAGCTGGCGATGTTCTTCGCCCTCGAGCACATCGCGGTGATCGGCGGCCTGATCGCCACGGCCATCGCCAGCGCGCAACGCCAGCGGCTGCGCCAGGACGTCTCCGTGGCCACCACCTACCAGAAGGCCTGAGGCGATCATGCAGAAACCCGTCCTGATCGCCAGTGCCGCGCTCTTCTGCGCGGCGGTTATCGGCATCGCCGTCTACGCCACCGGCTCGGCGAAGAAAGACGCCGGCGGTTTCGCCGGCTACCCGCCGGTGAAGGTCGCCCTCGCCTCGGTGGAGCGGCGGGTGGTGCCGCGCGTCTTCGATGGCGTCGGCGAGCTGGAGGCCGGTCGCCAGGTCCAGGTGGCCGCCGAAGCGGCAGGACGGATCACCCGCATCGCCTTCGAATCGGGCCAGCAGGTGCAGCAGGGGCAATTGCTGGTGCAACTCAACGACGCGGTGGAACAGGCAGAGCTGATCCGTCTCAAGGCGCAGTTGCGCAATGCCGAGATCCTCCATGCCCGTGCGCGCAAGCTGGTAGAGCGCAACGTCGCCTCGCAGGAACAGCTGGACAATGCCGTCGCCGCCCGCGACATGGCGCTCGGCGCGGTGCGCCAGACCCAGGCGCTGATCGACCAGAAGGCGATCCGCGCGCCCTTCTCCGGCCAGCTCGGGATCCGCCGCGTACCCCTCGGCCAGTACCTCGGCGTCGCCGAGCCGGTGGCCAGCCTGGTGGATGCGCGGACCCTGAAAAGCAATTTCTCCCTGGACGAAAGCACCAGCCCCGAGCTGAAGCTCGGCCAGCCCCTCGAGGTCCTGGTCGACGCCTATCCGGGGCGCAGCTTCCCGGCGCGCATCAGCGCCATCGACCCGCTGATCGGCAAGTCGCGCACGGTGCAGGTCCAGGCCTTGCTGGACAACCCCGAAGGCCTGCTCGCCGCCGGCATGTTCGCCAGCATCCGGGTCTCGCGCAAAGCCGACGCGCCGTCGCTGAGCGTGCCGGAAACCGCGGTCACCTACACCGCCTACGGCGACACCGTGTTCGTCGCCCACCAGGACGGCGACCGGCCGCTCAGCGCCAAGCGCGTCTCGGTGCGGATCGGCGAGCGCTGGGACGGTCGCGTGGAAATCCTCCAGGGCCTCGCCGAAGGCGACCGGGTAGTGACTTCCGGACAGATCAACCTGAGCGACGGGATGGCCGTGGAACCGGTCAAGGAAGACACCCTGAGCAGCGCCGCGCCCCCCGTGCCGGTCGCCGGCCGCTGAAGGAACCCCGCGATGACCTTTACCGACCTGTTCGTCCGCCGGCCGGTGCTGGCGCTGGTGGTCAGCACGCTGATCCTGCTGCTCGGCCTGTTCTCCCTGGGCAAGCTGCCGATCCGCCAGTACCCGCTGCTGGAAAGCTCGACCATCACCGTCACCACCGAGTACCCCGGCGCCTCCGCCGATCTCATGCAAGGCTTCGTCACCCAGCCGATCGCCCAGGCGGTGTCGTCGGTGGAGGGCATCGACTACCTTTCCTCGACCTCGGTGCAAGGGCGTAGCGTGGTGACCATCCGCATGCTGCTCAACCGCGATTCGACCCAGGCGATGACCGAGACCATGGCCAAGGTCAACTCGGTGCGCTACAAGCTGCCCGAGCGTGCCTACGACTCGGTGATCGAACGCTCTTCCGGCGAGACCACCGCGGTAGCCTACGTCGGCTTTTCCAGCAAGACCCTGCCGATCCCGGCGTTGACCGACTACCTGTCGCGGGTGGTCGAGCCGATGTTCTCTTCCATCGACGGCGTGGCCAAGGTCCAGACCTTTGGCGGCCAGCGCCTGGCCATGCGCCTCTGGCTCGACGCCGACCGCCTCGCCGGGCGCGGCCTGACCGCCTCCGACGTGGCCGAGGCGATCCGCCGCAACAACTACCAGGCGGCGCCGGGGATGGTGAAGGGGCAGTACGTACTGTCCAACGTGCGGGTCAACACCGACCTGACCAACGTCGACGACTTCCGCGAAATGGTCATCCGCAACGATGGCAACGGCCTGGTGCGCCTGCGCGACGTCGGTACCGTCGAACTGGGCGCCGCCGCCACCGAGACCAGCGCACTGATGGACGGCGACCCGGCGGTGCACCTGGGGTTGTTCCCGACGCCCACCGGCAACCCGCTGGTGATCGTCGACGGCATCCGCAAGCTGCTGCCGGAGATCCAGAAGACCCTGCCGCCGGATGTCCGCGTCGACCTCGCCTACGAGACCTCGCGCTTCATCCAGGCCTCCATCGACGAGGTGGTGCGGACCCTGGTGGAAGCGCTGCTGATCGTGGTGCTGGTGATCTACCTCTGCCTCGGCTCGCTGCGCAGCGTGCTGATCCCGGTGGCGACCATTCCCCTGTCGATGCTCGGTGCCGCCGCGCTGATGCTGGCCTTCGGCTTCAGCGTCAACCTGCTGACCCTGCTGGCGATGGTGCTGGCCATCGGGCTGGTGGTGGACGACGCCATCGTGGTGGTGGAGAACGTCCACCGCCACATCGAGGAAGGCAAGTCGCCGGTGGCGGCGGCGCTGATCGGCGCCCGCGAAGTGGCCGGCCCGGTGATCGCCATGACCATCACCCTGGCCGCCGTGTACACCCCCATCGGCCTGATGGGCGGCCTCACCGGCGCGCTGTTCCGCGAGTTCGCCCTGACCCTGGCGGGCGCGGTGATCGTGTCCGGGGTGGTGGCGCTGACCCTGTCGCCGGTGATGAGTTCGCTGCTGCTCCAGGCACACCAGAACGAGGGGCGCATGGGCCGCGCCGCCGAGTGGTTCTTCGGCGGCCTGACGCGGCGCTACGGGCAGGTCCTGGAGTTCTCCCTGGGCCACCGCTGGCTGACCGGCGGCCTCGCATTGCTGGTGTGCATCAGCCTGCCGCTGCTGTATTCGATGCCCAAGCGCGAACTGGCGCCGACCGAGGACCAGGCCGCGGTGCTCACCGCGATCAAGGCGCCGCAGCACGCCAACCTCGACTACGTCGAACTGTTCGCGCGCAAGCTCGACCAGGTCTACACCAGCATCCCGGAAACCGTGAGCACCTGGATCATCAACGGCACCGACGGACCGGCGGCGAGCTTCGGCGGGATCAACCTGGCGGCCTGGGAAAAACGCGAGCGCGACGCCTCGGCGATCCAGTCCGAGCTGCAAGGCAAGGTCGGCGACGTCGAGGGCAGCAGCATCTTCGCCTTCCAGTTGGCCGCCCTGCCCGGCTCCACCGGCGGCCTGCCGGTGCAGATGGTGCTGCGCAGCCCGCAGGACTATCCGGTGCTCTACCGGACCATGGAAGAGATCAAGCAGAAGGCCCGACAGAGCGGGCTGTTCGTGGTGGTCGACAGCGACCTCGACTACAACAACCCGGTGGTCCAGGTCCGCATCGACCGCGCCAAGGCCAACAGCCTGGGCATCCGCATGCAGGACATCGGCGAGTCGCTGGCGGTGCTGGTGGGCGAGAACTACGTCAACCGCTTCGGCATGGAAGGCCGCTCCTACGACGTGATCCCGCAGAGCCTGCGCGACCAGCGTTTCACTCCGCAAGCGCTGGCACGACAGTTCGTGCGCACCCAGGACGGCAACCTGGTGCCGCTGTCGACGGTGGTCCGGGTGGCGCTTCAGGTCGAGCCGAACAAGCTGATCCAGTTCGACCAGCAGAACGCCGCGACCCTCCAGGCGATCCCCGCGCCCGGCGTCTCCATGGGCCAGGCGGTGGCCTTCCTCGACGACGTGGCGCGCGGCCTGCCGGCCGGCTTCAGCCACGACTGGCAGTCCGACTCGCGGCAATACACCCAGGAAGGCAACACCCTGGTGTTCGCCTTCCTCGCCGCCCTGGTGGTGATCTACCTGGTGCTCGCCGCACAGTACGAGAGCCTGGCCGACCCGCTGATCATCCTGATCACCGTGCCGCTGTCGATCTGCGGCGCGCTACTGCCGCTGGCGCTGGGCTACGCGACGATGAACATCTATACGCAGATCGGCCTGGTCACCCTGATCGGCCTGATCAGCAAGCACGGCATCCTCATGGTCGAGTTCGCCAACGAACTGCAACTCCACGAGCGCCTCGACCGCCGCGCGGCGATCCTGCGCGCCGCGCAGATCCGCCTGCGGCCGGTGCTGATGACCACCGCGGCAATGGTCTTCGGCCTGGTGCCGCTGCTCTTCGCCAGCGGTGCCGGCGCCGCCAGCCGCTTCGGCCTGGGCGTGGTGATCGTCTCCGGGATGCTGGTCGGCACGCTCTTCACCCTGTTCGTGCTACCCACCGTCTATACCCTGCTGGCGCGCAACCACGCGGAAGTCGACAAGAGCCCGCGCAGCCGGCAACTGGCCGAGGCCGATCTGCTGGTGAACAAGGCATGAAGCGCTCCTACCCGAACCTTTCGCGCCTGGCGCTGGCCCTGGCGGTCGGCACCGGCCTGGCCGCCTGCAGCGTCGGCCCCGACTACCAGCGTCCGCAGTCGCCGCCACCACGCGTCGCCAGCGAGCACCTCGGCGAGTTCTCCGGCGAGCGGCGGGAAGCGCCCTGGTGGAGCTTCTTCGACGATCCGCAGCTGGTGCGCCTGATCGACCAGGCGCTGGCGCGCAACCACGACATCCGCGAGGCCCGCGCCAACCTGCGCAGCGCCCGCGCGCTGTTCGACGACCGCTGGCTCGACCAGTTGCCGCAGGTCACCAGCCAGGCCGGCTACAGCCGCAGCATCGAACAACAGCTGGACTACGACGGCGAGCCGCGCCGGCGCCTGGCGGAGAGCTACCGCGCCGGCTTCGACGCGCAGTGGGAAATCGACCTGTTCGGCCGCCTCGGCCGACTTTCCGACGCCGCCCTGGCCCGCGCCGAAGCGGCCGACGCCGACCTCCGGCTGGTACGCCTGAGCATCGCCGCCGACACCGCCCGTGCCTACTTCGAGATCCAGGGCTACCAGCGCCGGCTGGACGTGGCGCGCGCCCAGGTGCGCAGTTGGCGCGACACCCTGGAGCTGACCCGCAGCAGCCTGCAACTGGGCAGCGGCCTGCCGGAGGACGTGGAGAACGCCCAGGCCAACCTGCTGCGCAGCGAAGCGGCGATTCCGCCACTGACGACCGCGCTGGAGGGCGCCCGCTACCGCCTCGACGTGCTGCGCGGCGAGGCACCGGGCAGCGGCGCGCCGATCCTCGACGGCAGCGGCGCCGCGCCATTGGCGAAGAACCTGCCGCTGGGCGACGTCGACCGCCTGATCCTCCAGCGCCCCGACGTAGTCAGCGCCGAGCGGCAACTGGCAGCGAGCACCGAAGACGTCGGCGCGGCCACCGCCGAACTCTATCCGCGCCTCGACCTCGGCGGCTTCATCGGTTTCTTCGCCCTGCGCAGCGGCGACCTCGGCAGCGCCTCGCGCGCCTTCGAACTGGCGCCCAGCGTCAGTTGGCCGGCGTTCCGCCTGGGCAACGTGCGGGCCCGCCTGCGCGCCGTCGAAGCGCAGTCCGACGCCGCGCTGGCGCGCTACCAGCGCTCCCTGCTGCTGGCCCAGGAGGACGTCGGCAACGCGCTCAACCAACTGGCCGAACACCAGCGTCGGCTGGTCGCCCTGTTCCAGTCCGCGACCCATGGCGCGAACGCCCTGGAGATCGCCAACGAACGCTACCGCGCCGGCGCCGGCAGCTACCTGGCGGTGCTGGAGAACCAGCGCGCGCTGTACCAGATCCGCGAGGAACTGGCGCAGGCGGAGACCGCCTCGTTCGTCAACGTCATCGCGCTCTACAAGGCGCTCGGCTGGGGCAGCGGCGACCTCGCGCCGGGCGCCGGCCAACTGGCCGCCGGCGAAAGCGTCGGGGCCAACCGCTGAGAGTTCCGATTCAGGCCCTGGCAGCGACGATCATGCGGGTTTCCATCGGCAGCTCGACGATCCGCTCCACCGCGAAGCCGCCGCGCCCGAGCAGGTCGACCACCTCCTCGGTGGTGCGGTGGCGGCCAGCGCAGGCCATGAACAGGTGCACGTCCCAGAGCACCGACATCGGCGATGGCTCGCTGGCCGAGATGGTCCGCTCGATCACCACCACCCGGCCGTCGCCGGCCATCGCCTCGCGGCAATTGCCGAGCAACCTCAGGCTGGCGGCTTCGTCCAGGTCGCCGATGATCCGCGACAGCAGGTAGATATCGCCGTTGGACGGCACCTCTTGCAGCATGTCGCCGCCCACCAGGCTGACGCGCTCCCCTGCCAACAGGCTGGAGAGGTTGTCGCGGGCCACGCCGAGGGAACCCTCGCGGTCGAGCATCACGCCCCGGGCGCTGGGCTCGGCCTGCAGGATGGCCTTGGTCAATTCGCCGGAACCGCCACCGACGTCGACGAAGCTACGCCCGCGGAAATCCAGGAGCCTGGGGATCTCGTGGAAGGCCAGGTTGCTCGCCTTCATCGCCAGCAGGAAGCGCCGGCCGGCATCCGGGCAGCGCTTCAGGTAGCTGTAGAAGTCTTCGCCGAACGCCAGCTCGAAGCCTGGGGTACCGCTGAGCAGGGCCTCGCAGGCGGGCGTCCAGGCGGCGTGGAACTCCTCGCCGTAGAACAGCACCATGTCGCGGAAGGAGCCCTCGACATCCCTCAGCAGGTGGCTGGTGGGGGTATTGGCGTAGCCGTCGCGGGTATCGCCCTGGAAGATCTCGAAGGCCACCAGCAGGCGCATCAGTCGATGGATGCGCTCGGCATCGGAACCGACCGCGGCGGCCAGCGTCTCGTCGCTGTCGATCCCGCTCTCGATCAGATCGGCCAGCCCGAGGCGCGTAGCGACGTAGACGCAACGGGACTTCCATTCCCCGGTAACAACTTGTATCAAATTACGCGCAGCAGCAAGATTCGAATTATTCATCTTTTATTCTCTCTCGTTACACATTTCCGTAACCCGAGAAGTACCCAAGCGCTCTATTTCGCACTTCTTGCCCGCTCGGCGAGAAATACCGCAGAACACCCCGGTTCATTCGGAACTTTGAGAAAAAATGCGCTCATCCCCCGGATCAGCGCTGCCTGGATCTCGTTGCGGAAACAACCCTGGAACTTTCCAACTGCCCGTTCCAGAGCCTTTTCCTGCGCACCGAAAGAATAAAATTACAACTTGGCTACAACCTCCGGCATTGCAGGAAGCATCAGCTTAGCAATCCCGCATACCCTGTCTGGCACCTACCAGATCTTGTAGTTGAGCCGGTACGAGCGTTCTGTGTTTTATGCAATCCACATCAGCAACCAGGGATGCTGGCTATTTGAAACACTTCACGGAATGACGCTGAAAGTCTTCGCGACCTCGTCTGTCGCACCTTAACGAAAGCATTGCGAATCCATTACCGACAGGTTTCCAAAAGAAACCCGGGATGAAACTCCTATTGCCTTTCGAAAATTGGAAACGCCAGGCGAACATATGTAACGCGAAATTTCATCCTACCTATAAACAATGCGCCCAGCGAATATCGCTCCCTTACCGAGCGACGAACTCCTGCGCGCCAGCGAATAACCGATGCCGCGAGGAAAAAGTTTCTCCGGCATACCTGGAGAGCCCTCTCGGAGGCGGCGCATGAGCGGTCAGCGGCACAGGGAAACACCCCACGACATCGAGCGTCTGCGGCGCCTGAATCGCGCCACGGTGGAGCGCTACATGGCAATGAAGGGGGCCGAACGGTTGCAGCGGCACAGCC
>NZ_KV811375.1:0-434 GCF_001813025.1 Pseudomonas sp. HMSC066A08 | reverse complement strand
AGCACCGAGGCCAGCAGCAGGTAGGGGTTGGCGTCGGCGCCGGCGACGCGATGTTCCAGGCGTACCGCGTCCGGGCTGCCGGTGGGCACGCGCAGGGCCACGGTGCGGTTGTCCAGGCCCCAGCTCGGCGCGTTCGGCACGTAGAACTGCGAACCGAAGCGGCGGTAGGAGTTGACGTTCGGGCAGAGGAAGGCCATGGAGGCCGGCAGGGTCTCGAGCACACCGCCGATCGCATGGCGCAATGCGGCGTTCTGCTCGGGATCCTCGCTGGTGAAGATGTTGTTGCCGTGCTTGTCGAGCAGCGAGATATGCACGTGCAGTCCGTTCCCGGCCTGGCCCGGATAGGGCTTGGCCATGAAGGTGGTGTCCATCTCGTGGTCGTAGGCGATGTTCTTGACCAGGCGCTTGAGCAGCACCGCATGGTCGCAGGCCTT
>NZ_KV811374.1:2558-3170 GCF_001813025.1 Pseudomonas sp. HMSC066A08 | reverse complement strand
CGTCCACGCCGGCGCCCTCGGCTGGGTCGCGATGGTTTCCATCGGCTCGCTCTACCACCTGATCCCGAAGGTCTTCGGCCGCGAGAAGATGCACAGCCTGGGCCTGATCAACGCGCACTTCTGGCTGGCCACCATCGGCACCGTGCTGTACATCGCCTCGATGTGGGTCAACGGCATCACCCAGGGCCTGATGTGGCGCGCGGTCAACGAGGACGGCACCCTGACCTACTCCTTCGTCGAAGCGCTGGCCGCCGGCCACCCCGGCTTCATCGTGCGCATGCTCGGCGGCTTCATCTTCCTGCTCGGCATGTTCCTGATGGCCTACAACACCTGGCGCACCGTCAGTGCCGCCAAGCCGGCCGAATACGAAGCCGCCGCACAGATCGCCTGAGGAGCCGAGCATGAAACACGAAATACTCGAGAAGAACGTCGGCCTGCTGGCGCTATGCATGGCCGTGGCCGTGAGCATCGGTGGCCTGACCCAGATCGTGCCGCTGTTCTTCCAGGACGTGACCAACACCCCGGTCGAAGGCATGAAGCCCTATACCGCGCTGCAACTCGAAGGCCGCGACATCTATATCCGCGAAGGCTGCGTCGGCTGCCACTCGCAGA
>NZ_KV811374.1:0-2458 GCF_001813025.1 Pseudomonas sp. HMSC066A08 | reverse complement strand
CCGCGAAGGCTGCGTCGGCTGCCACTCGCAGATGATCCGTCCGTTCCGCGCCGAAACCGAACGCTACGGCCACTACTCGGTGGCCGGCGAGAGCGTCTGGGACCACCCCTTCCTGTGGGGTTCCAAGCGTACCGGTCCGGACCTGGCCCGCGTCGGTAGCCGCTACTCCGACGACTGGCACCGCGCGCACCTGTTCAACCCGCGCAACGTGGTGCCCGAGTCGAAGATGCCGGCCTACCCGTGGCTGGTGGAGAACAAGCTCGACGGCAAGGACATCGAGAAGAAGCTCGAAGTGATGCGCACCCTCGGCGTGCCCTATACCGACGAAGACATCAAGGGCGCCAAGGACTCGCTGAAAGGCAAGACCGAAATGGACGCCGTGGTCGCCTACCTGCAGGTGCTCGGCACCTCGATCAAGAACAAACGGTGACGGCAATGGATATCGGGACGCTGCGAGGACTCGGCACGCTGCTGATCATGGTCGCCTTCATCGGTCTGGTGATCTGGGCCTACAGCGGCAAACGCAAGAAGAGCTTCGACGAAGCGACGATGCTGCCCTTCGCAGACGATCCCGAAGCCCAAAAGCACGTCGAGCAAGCTTCTAGGAGTAACAAAGAATGACCACCTTCTGGAGTCTGTACATCACAGCTCTTACCGTCGGTACCTTGATCGCCCTGCTCTGGCTGGTCTTCGCCACCCGCAAGGGCGAGGCCAAGGGTACTACCGAAAAGACCATGGGCCACTCCTACGACGGCATCGAGGAGTACGACAACCCGCTGCCGAAGTGGTGGTTCATGCTGTACATCGGCACCATCGTCTTCTCCGTCGGCTACCTGGTCCTGTATCCAGGCCTGGGTAACTGGAAAGGCGTGCTGCCGGGCTACGAGGGCGGCTGGACCCAGGACAAGCAGTGGGAACGCGAGATGAACATCGCCCAGGAAAAGTACGGGCCGATCTTCGCCAAGTACGCCGCCATGCCCATCGAGGAAGTGGCCAAGGACGAGCACGCCATGAAGATGGGCAGCCGCATGTTCGCCACCTACTGCTCGATCTGCCACGGTTCCGACGCCAAGGGCGCCCTCGGCTTCCCCAACCTGGCCGACAACGAGTGGCGCTGGGGCGGTGACCCGCAGAGCATCGAGACCACCATCCTCGGCGGTCGCCACGCGATCATGGCGGCCTGGGGCGACATCCTCGGCGAAGACGGGGTGAAGAACGTCGCCGCCTACGTCCGCACCGAACTCGCCGGGCTGAAGCTGCCGGAAGGCACCAAGGCCGACGTCGAGGCCGGCAAGCAGATCTTCTCGGTCAACTGCGTCGCCTGCCATGGCCCGGAAGGCAAGGGTACCGCCCTGGTCGGCGCGCCGAACCTGACCAACCCCGGCGCGTTCATCTACGGCTCCAGCTACGCCCAGCTCCAACAAACCATCCGCCATGGCCGCCAGGGCCAGATGCCGGCCCAGGAGCCCTACCTGGGCAAGGAAAAGGTGCACATCCTGGCCGCCTACATCTACAACCTGTCGCACAACCAGGGCAGCAACTGACCCCTCCCCCCACCCGCGCCCTCCCAGGCGCGGGTCCTCCCCCCGGTCTCAGACCTTAGTCCCAGGCGGCGCGACGAAGTGTCGCACCGGCGGACGCCTTTCCTACCCTTCCTTTTCAATCGCGTCTAAGCTGCTCTGCATTCGTCCCTCTCCGGCAGAACGACGGGACACCTAACTTCACCGGCCGAACCCACTCGCCCGGATAGCGCCAGAAAGCCATACGGCGGCCTTGGAAAGCGCTCTGAAGCAGGCATCAAACTGGCGTCGCCCCTGGCCTGGCGCGTTGCAATGCCCACCCGCTTTCTCCATACTTGCCGCCGATTTTTTGTCCCTAAAAAAGTCCATTAACCGTGGAACCCCTAGCATGAGCACAGCAATCAGTCAGACTGCTTATAACTATAAGGTGGTCCGCCAGTTCGCCGTTATGACGGTGGTCTGGGGGGTCATTGGAATGGGTCTCGGTGTCCTGATCGCCGCCCAACTGGTATGGCCCGAATTGAACTTCGACCTGCCGTGGACGAGCTTCGGCCGCCTTCGCCCCCTGCACACCAACGCGGTGATCTTCGCCTTCGGTGGGTGCGCCCTCTTCGCCACCTCGTACTACGTGGTGCAACGTACCTCGCAAGCCCGACTGATTTCAGACACGCTGGCGGCCTTCACCTTCTGGGGTTGGCAGGCCGTGATCGTGGGCGCCGTGCTGACCCTGCCGCAGGGTTTCACCACCTCCAAGGAATACGCCGAACTGGAATGGCCGCTGGCCATCCTTCTGGCGATCGTCTGGATCACCTACGCGATCGTGTTCTTCGGCACCATCGTCAAGCGCAAGGTCAAGCACATCTATGTGGGCAACTGGTTCTACGGTGCCTTCATCCTGGTGACGGCGATGCTGCACATCGTCAACCACATGTCGCTGC
>NZ_KV811373.1:0-532 GCF_001813025.1 Pseudomonas sp. HMSC066A08 | reverse complement strand
ATCAGCGAGCCGTTTTCTATCAGCTCAAGGCGCTGGGTGTTAAACGCCTTGTAACCGGCGAGGGTGGCATTGACCGGATCGGTGTCCACTGCTGTGACCGGCAGGCCCTTGCCGTCGATGTACTGGACGAGCAGGGACGAGATAAAGGACTTGCCGACGCCGCCCTTGCCTTGCAGCGTGAAATGAACCTGACGGGCGAGGGTGTTCAGGGCCGGAGTGGTTACGTCGTTCATAGGTGCGATGCTCCTTTCAGATGAGGTCGTCGCGGTCGTTGCCGCTGTTTGGGTTGTGCTGGAATCCGGGGCGCTTTTGGCCGGGTTTTTCGGCCGGGGTGCTGCTACCCCTTGGTTGGCCTCCTGCGGCTCCTGTAGGGGCCGGGGAGGGGCTTGGCGGGGCGATTTGCCCGATGCCTTTTCTTTGGTGCCCATCGTCTTTTGCTCCTGTTATGTACCGGACGACGTAGCGATTGAATTGGGAGTAGCTGATGCCCAATTCCGCCTCGCCGCCAAAGTCGTCGTAGATCGTGCGCTGT
>NZ_KV811372.1:0-211 GCF_001813025.1 Pseudomonas sp. HMSC066A08 | reverse complement strand
TCGCGTACAGTCGCATTAAATCGCTTAGATTCGCGTAGTATCGCGTTATAGGGTAGACTGAGGTGCCGCGATTGATTCGCGGGCTTCACTAGGAGGAAACAGGCATGGCAGACACGCCAAGCAAAAAGCCCCGCCGGGGCGCAGGACGTGTCGCGTTTCTGGCCCGCTTAGAGCAGTTCCGAGAACTGCTCGCAGCGGGTAACGAACAGCG
>NZ_KV811371.1:357061-449679 GCF_001813025.1 Pseudomonas sp. HMSC066A08 | reverse complement strand
AAGACGATGATGATCCGGGTGAAGCTGGTCATCAACATGACGAACGCCGGGATGAAGCTCAGCGCGGTCATGATCAGCAGGATCTGCAGGCTGACCGAATACTCCTGCTGGCCCTGGCCGTTGGTGGTCACGGTGATCGCCGAGATCGATGTCGGGTCGGCGGCCAGCGCCGGCCACGGCGCCAGCAGCAGGAGGCAGAGCGCGGCGAGCGCGCCGGCCAGGGAAATGCGCGGAGTCATGGCTTGCCCTTGGGGTCCTTGTTCAGCAGCTCCAGCAGGCGCTGGGCGAATTCCGGCGTGGCCGGCTCGCCGTCCGGCAGGTGTACCGGCTCCTTGAGCACGTGCAACGGCGTGATCCGGCCGGGCGTCAAGCCGAGCAGGATCTGCTCCTCGCCGACCTGCACAAGCACCAGCCGGTCGCGCGGACCCAGCGGCTGGCTGGCGAGGGTGCGGATCAAGCGGTTGCCGCGCGGACCGGCCTGTTGCACCCGGCGCACCAGCCAGGCGAGCAGGAAGATCAGGCCGATCACCAGGCCCAGGCCGAGCACCAGTTGGGCCAGTTGCGCGGCGGCGCCGGAAGCGGCGCCCACCGTCGGCGCGGCGGCACCCGTCGTCCCCTCCGCGGCGCACAGCGGCGCGCTCAGCGAGGCGAGTGCCGGCAGGAAGCCGGCGAACAGGTAGCGACGCATGTCAGCGCAGCTTCTTGATGCGTTCGCTGGGACTGATCACGTCGGTCAGGCGGATGCCGAACTTCTCGTTCACCACCACCACCTCGCCGTGGGCGATCAGGGTGCCGTTGACCAGTACGTCCAGCGGCTCGCCGGCCAGGCGATCGAGTTCGATCACCGACCCCTGGTTGAGCTGCAGCAGGTTGCGGATGCTGATGTCGGTATGCCCGACCTCCATGGAAATGGTCACCGGGATGTCCAGGATCACATCCAGGTTGGGCCCCTCCAGGCCGGAAATGGTCGGCGCCTTCGGCGAAGCGCCGAACTCTTCCATCGGCGCCCGCGGGGTGCTCGGCTCCGCCACGGGAGTCGCGCCGCCCTGGGCCATCAGCGCATCGATGTCGTCCTGGCTGGCGTCGCCCGCCTCGGCCAGCGCCGCCGCCCACTCGTCGGCCAGTGCCTGTTCCTCGGTGGTCACTTTTTCTTCGTCTGCCATGGTTCGTCTTTCCTCCGGGGGAAGCGGTCAGCGCGAGCGCTCGACCGCTTCGAGAATCTGTAGCGCCAGGTTGCCCTTGTGGGCGCCCAGCTTGACCTTGAAGGCGGGCACGCCGTTGGCGCGCATCACCATGTGTTCCGGCATCTCCACCGGGATCACGTCGCCCGGCTGCATGTGCAGGATGTCGCGCAGCTTGAGCTGGCGGCGGACCACGGTGGCGCCGAGCGGTACCTGGACGTCCAGCACGTCCTCGCGCAGGGCCTTGATCCAGCGCTCGTCCTGGTCGTCGTGGTCGGACTGGAAACCGGCGTCGAGCATCTCGCGGATCGGCTCGATCATCGAATAGGGCATGGTGATGTGCAGGTCGCCGCCACCGCCGTCCAGTTCGATGTGGAAGGTGGAGACCACCACCACCTCGCTGGGACTGACGATGTTGGCCATGGCCGGGTTGACCTCCGAGTTGACGTACTCGAAGTTCATCTCCAGCACCGCCTGCCAGGCTTCCTTCAGATCGACGAAGGCCTGCTCCAGCACCATCCGCACCACCCGCAGTTCGGTCGGGGTGAACTCGCGGCCCTCGATCTTGGCGTGGCGGCCGTCGCCGCCGAAGAAGTTGTCCACCAGCTTGAACACCAGCTTGGCGTCGAGGATGAACAGCGCGGTGCCGCGCAGCGGCTTCATCTTCACCAGGTTGAGGCTGGTGGGAACGTACAGCGAGTGCACGTACTCGCCGAACTTCATCACCTGCACGCCGCCGACCGCGACGTCGGCCGAACGACGCAGCAGGTTGAACATGCTGATGCGGGTGTAGCGGGCGAAACGCTCGTTGATCATCTCCAGGGTCGGCATGCGGCCCCGGACGATGCGGTCCTGGCTGGTCAGGTCGTAGGACTTGACCGATCCCGGCGTCGCCTCGACTTCGGTTTCCACCAGGCCATCGTCGACGCCGTGCAACAGCGCGTCGATTTCATCCTGGGAAAGCAGATCTTGCACGGCCATGGGATACCTACTGCAGCACGAAATTGGTGAACAACACTTGTTCGATAGCCAGTTGGCCGGTTTCCTTCTTGGCCAGTTCCTGCAATCCGGCGGTCGCCTGCTGGCGAAGCATTTCCTTGCCCACCGGCGTCACCAGCGAGTCGAAACTCTGACTCGAGAACAGCATCACCAGTTTATTGCGAACCAGCGGCATGTGCTCGCGCAATGCATCCATCTGCGCCTTGTCGCGCCCCATCAACGCGACGCCGACCTGCATGTAGCGCTGCCGGCCGTTCTGGTTGAAGTTGACGACAAAGGCCGGCGCCAGAATCTCGTAGAGCGCCGGCTGCTTGCCCGGCTTCGCCGCCTCGCTGGCGACTTCCTCGGTCTTCTCGGCCTTCAGCGACTTGCTGAGGAAGAACCAGGTGCCGCCCACCGACAGGCCGATCGCCAGCAGCAGGCCGACCACGATCAGCAGGATCAGCTTCAGCTTGCTCTTGCCGCCGCTCGGAGCCCCCGCGTCGGCGGGTGTCGCCTCTTTCTTAGCCATGCCAAAAATCCGTCGCTATAGCGTCAAATGAAGGGTTTCACAGGGGAAGAGCAAGGGTTGTGCCATTTCTGCAACGCCGCCCCGCCCCCTGAGGCCAGCCCCCGGAGGGCTGTCCGAGATGATAGACGGCGCGGATATTACAGCCTGGCCACAGGAAATCATCCCCGTCTTTTGCGAAATTGCCCGCTCCGGAAAAAGAAAGGCCTCCCGCAGGAGGCCCAAAGGGGAAATGCAGTCGTTCGCCTCAGGCGTAGTAGTCGACCAGACCGCGCGCCGCCGCCGAACCCGGCCGGCTGCGGATCTCGCTGACTCCGGCGAGGGTTTCCTCATCGCCCGAGGCCTCGCCGGCAAAGCCGCGTCCGCGCGCCGATCCGCCCTCGCCCTGCTGCTGGCCCTGCCAGCCCCGCGCCAGCGACTGGTCGGAGACGTTCACGTCGAGCTGGTTCATGCCCTGCTGGCTGAACATGTCGCGCAGCCGGTGCATCTGGCTTTCCAGGGCGTCGCGAACGCCGGCGTTGGGACTGGCGAAGGTCACCTGGGTCTGGTCGGCGGTCATATGGATGCGCACGTCCAGGCGTCCCAGTTCGGCGGGGTCGAGCTGGATCTCCGCCGACTTCAGGTTCTGGCTGGACATCCACATCACCCGGTCCACCACTGCCTCGCTCCAGCCGTTCTGCTGCATCGCCACCGGCTGGCCGGGCACCGTGCCGTTCACCGGACGGTTGGTCAGGGCCTGCTGCGCCATGGCCTGGGTCAGCCCGTTGAGCTTGGCCGCGAAAGGTTCGCCGCGGGGTTCCGCCTTGCTCTCCAGCAGACTCTCGGAGGCGGCGCTGGCGACGGCCGGCTCGGCGGTCTGCTGCAACTGGGCCTCGAGCGCCTTGCCGTCGACGGCCTTGGTCAAGGAATCCGAGGTCAGGCTGGCAAGGGCATCGCCGAGGTCCGCCTGGCGGGGATCGGCGCTCTTCGCCGACCCGCCTTTCGCCGCCTGCGCGGCGTCCTGGGCGCCCTGCTCCAGGGCCATGCTCACCGCCGGCACGCCATTGAGCTTGACCAGGGTCGGGTCGCTGCTGGCCTCGGTAAGGCTGGCCGGGGCACTGCTGGCCGTCGGCACGGCCGGCGGCAGCAAAGTCGCCTGGGTATTCTCGTCGAGCAACGGTACGGCACCGCCGAGGCCGAGCAGTTGCAGCGGATCGACCGGCGTTTCGACTTTATCTTCGCCATCGGCCTTGGCCTGGCCGTCGGCCGGCAAAGGCTTGCCGTCTTCGGCAACGGCCGGCTGCCTGGCGGCATCCTCCGGCTGCGCTTCGGCGGCGTCCTTGCCGGCGTCCCGCGGCTTGTCCCGCGAACCCTTCGCGGGACCGTCGGCGCGCTCGGCAGGCTTCTTCGCGGTCTCCTTGGCATACATGTCGGAGAAGCTGGAAGTCTTGTCGTTACTGGGCTCAGGCGTTTTCTGCTGACTCTTCGGCGCAGCGGCCTTGGGCTTTACATCAGGCGTCGGCGGCAACAACACACCAGGGGCGACGGCCATGGGAATTCTCCATTTGCGAAGGGATTGCGTCGTGGCTTGCGCAAGGGATGGAGCAAGGTCCGGGCCAACTTCGCCGAGAGCGTCCGCGAAACGCTCGCCAGGGCGCCGCAGCAGGCACGCTCGCTTTGCCCGCAGGTCCCGTCTGGACTACAATCCAGAGCCGCATCCCTCCCGAGGTAGTACCCTGATGTCCTTCGCCGAAAAACTGTCCCGTCTGCAAGCCTTCCTCGATGCCGATGACCTGCACGAAGAAGCGCTGGACTACGTGGCGACCCACGGCTACCTGACCGCCCTCTCCATCTGCCCGGAGCAGGTGCCGGAGCGGGAGTGGATCGACGCCCTGTTCGCCGAACCGCCGCACTACCGCAGCGATGAGGAGCGCCAGGAGATCGAGACTTCCCTCGAGCAGCTGAAGGCGCACATCACCCGCGTGCTGGCCAGCGACGAAGACCTCGAGCTGCCCTGCGACCTCGATCTCGGCGACGAACCGGACGACTCCGACCTGCGCGGCTGGTGCATCGGCTTCATGGAAGGCGTGTTCCTTCGCGAGGAAGTCTGGTTCGAGCAGGCCGAGGAGGAAGTCAGCGAGCTGCTGCTGCCGATCATGGTCGGCTCCGGCCTGTTCGACGAGCAGCCCGAGTTCGACGAGATCGCCCGCGACCGCCACCTGGTGGACGACATGGTCGCGCAGATTCCCGACCTGCTGACCAACCTGTTCCTGCTCTGCCAGGCGCCGGAAGAAAAGCCCGCCCTGCTCAAGCCGCGCACGCACTAAGGAGCGCCGCGGTGGCGCAGCGGGAAATTCGCCCGAGCGCTCGCGCCTGGGTGCGCTATAGCCTCCAGGCCGTGGGTTTCCTAAGCGTAGCCCTGGGCGTGATCGGCATCTTCCTGCCGGTGCTGCCGACCACGCCTTTCCTGCTCCTCGCAGCGGCCTGCTTCATGCGCAGCTCGCCGCGCTTCTACCACTGGCTGGTCGGCCATCCACGGCTCGGCCCGTGGGTCCGCGACTATCTCGACGGCGAAGGCATCCCGCTCAAAGGCAAGGTCTACGCCATCGGCCTGATGTGGGCCAGCATCGCCCTTTCCTGCTACCTGGTCCGACGCCCCTGGGCCCAGGGCTTCATGCTGACCAGCGCGGTACTGGTCAGCATCTATATCC
The DNA here is from genome assembly GCF_001813025.1 of Pseudomonas sp. HMSC066A08. NCBI lineage: Bacteria > Pseudomonadati > Pseudomonadota > Gammaproteobacteria > Pseudomonadales > Pseudomonadaceae > Pseudomonas > Pseudomonas sp. HMSC066A08. The sequence goes on along the minus strand of NZ_KV811371.1, from coordinate 444,301 downwards.
TCCGCCAGAAGACCCGCCCGCCGCACGACGCCTGAGGGCTCGCTCAGGACAGCGCCGGATCGCCCTCGCCTACCGGCAAGCGGTCGCCGGGCCCGCGCCGCTCGGGACTCAGCACGGTGAAGCCGAAGGTGTTCCAGCCGTCCGCGCTGTCGACGAACACCGAACCGCCGTGCATGCTCGCCACCGCCTTGACGATGGACAGGCCGAGGCCATGGTTGGCCTCGCTGTTGCTGCGCGCCGCGTCGACCCGATAGAAGCGCTCGAACAGGTGCCTGCGGTGCTCGTCGGCGATCGGCACGCCGGGGTTGCTCACCGCCACCCGCACCTCGTCGCCACGCCGCTCGACGCCGACCCGCAGCGTGCCGCCGGCGGCGGTGTGCTGGGCGGCGTTGTACAGCAGGTTGGTCACCGCCCGCTGGAACAGGGCGCGCTCGACCAGCGCGCGGGCCTCGCCGCGCACCTCGATACCGACCCCGGCCTCGTCGAAGATCACCTCGAGGAAATCCACCGTGGTGGCGATCTCGCCGGCCAGCGAGGTTTCCTCGCGCTCGCAGGCCAGGCGTCCCTGGTCGGCGCGGGCGAGGAACAGCATGTCGTTGACGATCGCCCGCAGCCGCTCCAGTTCCTCCAGGTTGGATTGCAGGACCTCTTCGTAATGTTCGCCGCTGCGTTCGCGGGACAACGCCACCTGGGTCTGGCCGATCAGGTTGGTCAATGGCGTGCGCAGCTCGTGGGCGACGTCGGCGTTGAACGACTCCAGGCGCACGTAGGCCTGCTCCAGGCGGTCCAGGGCACCGTTGAACGCTCCCACCAGCTCGCGCAGCTCGGCCGGCAGCGGTGAGAGCTGCAAGCGCTGCGACAACTGCCGCGGGCTGATCCGCCGGGCCTCCTCGGACAGCCGATGCACCGGCCACAGGCCCAGGCGGGCGATCCAGTGGCCAAGCAACGAGGCCAGCAGCACACCGAGGGCGGACAGGCCGAGCAGCCATTTCACGGTGGAGGTCCGCGCCTCGTGGAACGCCGCGCTATCGATGGCGGTGACGTAGGTCAGCCGCGGCCGCCCCTCGCGCGCCGGCAACACGCCGACCCGCGCAGTCAGCGCGTACCGGTGCTCCGGCAACTCCAATTCGTAGCGGCCGGCGCCATCGGCGATCAGCCGCTGCACCGGTTCGCTGAAGCGTCCGTAGTGATAGCGCGGGTCGTCGCTGTCGATCCAGAATCGGATCAGCTCGTACTCCTGGCTCAGGTTGTCCAGCTTGCCCTGCAGGTGCGGCCAGCGTTCGGCCAGGTCGGGATGGTCGAGCATCCGCGAGACCATGTTGAAGCGCACGTCCACCTCGCCCTGCTGCAGGCGCTCGGTCTGGCGGTCGAGGATGCAATAGAGCATGGTGCCGATGAGGGCGAAGATCACCACCGCGGCGCCGGCGAACATTCCCGCCAGGCGGGTCGACAAGGACATGCCCACCTCAGCCCGACTCCGCCAGCGCACGGTTCTCCAGGACGTAGCCCATGCCCCGGATGGTATGCAGCAGCTTGTTCTCGAAGGGACCGTCGAGCTTGGCGCGCAGGCGCTTGATCGCCACCTCCACGACATTGGTGTCGGTATCGAAGTTGATGTCCCAGACCAGCTCGGCGATCGCCGTCTTCGACAGGATCTCGCCGCTGCGCTGAGCCAGCACGCAGAGCAGCGCGTACTCCTTGGCAGTCAGCTCCAGACGGGTGTTGCCACGGAAGACCTTGCGGCTGAGCAGGTCGATGGACAGGTCGGCGATGCGCATCTGCGAATGGCTTTCATGGTTGCCGCCGCGCCGGGTCAGGGCCTGCAGGCGGGCGACCAGTTCGAGGAAGGAGAACGGCTTGATCAGGTAGTCATCGGCGCCCTCGCGCAGCCCGCGCACCCGGTCTTCCACGCGTTCGCGCGCGGTGAGCATGATCACCGGGGTCTGCCGCCGCTCGCGCAACGCCCGCAGCACGCCGTAGCCGTCGACGCCCGGCAGCATCACGTCGAGCACGATCACGTCGTACTCGCCATGGAGCGCCAGGTGGCGACCGTCGATGCCGTTGTCCGCCAGGTCCACGGTGAACCCCTGTTCGCTGAGGCCACGGTTCAGGTAGTCCGCCGTCTTCGCCTCGTCCTCGACAATCAGTACCCGCATCTATCACCCGACCCCTCTGTTCGCCTTCGCATCCCGGGCGGGACACATGCCTGCCTGCATCCTAGCCACGCGCCGCCGTCCAGGAAAGCCGCGTCCGTTACGCCTCATGTTGCCGTCGCCCCAGCGGTTCCGCCGGCCGAGGTCGTCGCCCCGCGCCGGTGGAACAGCCGCTCCAGGGCCAGGTACACCACCGGCGTGCTGAACAGGGTCAGCACCTGGCTCACCAGCAGCCCGCCGACCACCGCGATGCCCAGAGGCTGGCGCAGCTCGGAACCGGTGCCGAAGCCGATCATCAGGGGTATCGCGCCCAGCAGCGCGGCCAGGGTGGTCATCATGATCGGCCGGAAACGGGTCAGGCAGGCCTGGTAGATCGCCTGCTCCGCGCTCATGCCCTGCTCGCGCTGGGCGACGATGGCGAAGTCGACCATGAGGATGCCGTTCTTCTTGACGATGCCGATCAGCAGCACGATGCCGATCAGCGCCATGATCGAGAAGTCCTGGCCCCAGGCCCAGAGCAGGAACACCGCGCCGATCCCCGCCGAGGGCAGGGTCGAAAGGATCGTCAGCGGATGCACGAAACTCTCGTAGAGCACCCCGAGGATGATGTACACCGCGATCAGCGCGGCGAGGATCAGCAACGGTTGCGAGGCCAGCGAGCTCTGGAAGGCCTGCGCCGCGCCCTGGAACACGCCGATCATGGTCGAGGGCATGCCGATCTCCTCCTGGGCGCGTTGCACCGCCTGCACCGCCTCGCCGAGAGACACCCCGGCAGCCAGGTTGAATGACAGGTTGACCGCCGGGAACATGCCGTTGTGGTTGATCTGCAGCGGTCCGGAGCGTGGCGCCGCGACCTTGGCGATGGCCGACAGCGGGACCATCTCGCCGCTCAGCGGCGAGCGCAGGTAGAACCAGTCCAGGCTTTCCGCGCGGCCGCGCTGGCGCGCATCGAGTTCGAGGACCACCTTGTACTGGTTGACCTCGGTCTGGTACTCGCCGACCTGGCGCTGGCCGAAAGCGTCGTAGAGGGTCTGGCTGACATCCTCGGCGCTGAGGCCGAAACGCGCCGCGGCCACCCGGTCGATGTCCAGCGCGGTGACGCTGGCGCCGACCTGCAGGTCGTTGGACACATCCATCAGCCCCGGCACCTGCTTCAGGCGCTCGGTGAGGCGTTGCGCCCAGAGCGCCAGCTGGGTGCTGTCGCTGCTGCGCAGGGCGTACTGGTACTGGGTCCGCGAGGGTCCGGAACTGAGGTTGATGTCCTGCGCCGCGCGCAGGTAGAGCATGATTCCCGGCACCTTGGCCAACTGCGGGCGCAGCCGGTCGATGAACTCACCGACCGACACATCGCGCTCGCCACGGTCCTTGAGGACGATCCAGAAGCGCCCGTTGGCCAGGCTCTGGCTACCACCGGTGACGCCCACCGCATGGTTGTAGCTCTGCACCGCCGGGTCGCTGGCGATGATCTCGGCCAGTTGCCGGTGCTTGGCGACCATATCGTCGTAGGAGATATCTTCGGCAGCCTGGCTCGTGCCGAAGACGAAGGCGGTGTCCTGCAAAGGGAAGAAACCCTTGGGAATCCCGACGTAGCCGGCCACCGCCACCAGCACGGTGAAGGCGAAGCCGACCAGCATCAGCCGCTGGTGCCCGAGCGCCCAGCGCAGGCCACGTTCGTAGCCGCCGGTCAGCCATTCGGCGAAGCCCTTTCTCGGCGCTTCGGCATGCCGCAATGCCGGCATGAAGCGCGAAGCCAGCATCGGCGCCAGGGTCAGCGAAGCGACCACCGAGATCAGGATCGCCACCGTCACGCTGACCGCGAATTCGCGGAACAGCCGGCCGACGATACCGCCCATGAACAGCAGGGGAATGAACGCGGCGATCAGCGAGAAGCTGATGGAAATCACGGTAAAGCCGATCTCCGCCGCGCCCTTGAGCGCCGCCTCGACCTTCGAGGCGCCCGCCTCCAGGTGCCGGTGGATGTTCTCCACGACCACGATGGCGTCGTCGACGATGAAGCCGACGGCGATGATCAGCGCCACCAGGGTCAGGTTGTTGAGGGTGAAGCCGAGCACGTACATCGCCGCGAAGCTGGCGCTCAGGGACACCGCCAGCACCGTGGCGACGATCAGGGTCGCCGACAGCTGGCGGAGGAACAGGCCCATCACCAGCACCACCAGGCCAATGGTCAGCAACAGCGTCAGTTCGACCTCGTGCAGCGACGAGCGGATGGTCCGGGTGCGATCGTTGAGCACGTCTACCTCGATGGTCGCCGGGAGCATCTCGCGCAGGCGCGGCAATGCGGCCTGGATCGCGTCGGCGGTATCGACGATATTCGCCCCAGGCTGGCGGAGGATCACCAGCGCTACCCCGGGCACCCCGTTCGGCCAGGCCTGCACATAGTCGTCCTCCGGAGCCGAGACGATCCGCGCCACATCCTTGAGGAACACCGGCGCACCCTGGCGGTAAGCGACCACCAGGTCGTCATAGTCGCTGGCGTTGAACAACTGGTCGTTGGCCGCGAGGGTCGACACCCGCCCCTCGCCGTAGAGTGCGCCCTTGGCCAGGTTGACGCTGGCCGACTGCAACGACTGGCGCAGGTCGGCCAGGGTCAGTTGGTAGGCGGCGAGCTTCTCCGGCTGGGCCTGGATGCGGATCGCCGGGCGCTGCTGGCCGACCACAAAGATCTGTCCCACGCCGTTCACCTGGCTGAGCTGGCGGGCGAGGATGGTCTCGGCGTAATCGCTGAGCTCGATCAGCGGCATCATCTCCGAGTTGACCCGCAGGATCATGATCGGGCTGTCTGCCGGGTTGACCTTGCGCCAGGTCGGCAGGTTCGGCATGTCCACCGGCAGCCGCCCGGCCGCGGCGTTGATCGCCGCCTGGACCTCCTGGGCAGCGACATCGATGCTCTTGTCGAGGCTGAACTGCAAGGTCAGGGTGGTGGTGCCCAGGGCGCTGCTGGAGGTCATCTCGGTGATCCCGGGAATCGCGCTGAACTGCACTTCCAATGGGGTGGCCACCGACGAAGCCATGGTCTCCGGGCTACCACCGGGCAGCAAGGCGTTGATCTGGATGGTCGGGAAGTCCGCCTCCGGCAACGGCGCCACGCCGAGCCGGAGGAACGCCAGCAGCCCCAGCAGCAGCGAGGCCAGGGTCAGCAGCGCGGTGGCGATCGGGTGCCGTACGCACCAGCCGGAAATCCCGGCGCGCGGCGTCACGGCTGCCGCTCCGCCGCCTGAGCCAGGCTCGGGCGCGGCTCCTGGATATCGACCAGGGCGCCGGGCATCAGCCGCGAGTGGCCGTCCACCACCACCTGGTCACCGCTGGCCAGGCCTTCCACCACACTGAGGCCGTCGATGTCCTGGAGTACCCGCACCGGTACCGCCTCGACCCGGTCGGCGGCGACCCGGTAGACGAAATTGCCCTCCAGGCCCCGGCGCACCGCCTTGCTCGACAGCACCAACTGGTCACGTCGGACCCCGGTGTGCAGGCTCACCGCGACGAACTGCCCGGGCCAGAGTCGGGCCTGGCGGTTATCGAAGGAGGCGCGCACGCGGATGGTGCCGGTGGAGCTGTCGATCTGGTTGTCGATGGTCAGCAACCGGCCCTCCCCCAGCGCGCTCCCGCCGTCGCGGCTGTAGGCGCGCACCGCCGCCTCGCTGCCGAGCAACGCCTGCAACCGGGGCAACTGTTCCTGTTGCAGAGAGAAGACCACGGAGATCGGTGCGATCTGGGTCACGCTGAACAGGCCGAGACTGTCGCCGACCCGCACCAGGTTACCGACATCGACATTGCGGATACCGACCTTGCCGGATACCGGCGAGGTGATCCGGGTGTAGGACAGGCGCACCCGCTCGGCGTTGATGGTGGCATCGTTGGCCTTCAGGGTCGCGCGCAACTGGTCGACCGTCGCCTGCTGCTGGTCCAGCAGTTGGCGTGACACCGCACGCTCGGCATACAGGCTGCGGTAGCGTTGCAGGTCCTGCTCGGCGGATTTCAGCTGGGCCTGGTTGCTCGCCCTGGAGGCCTGCGCCTGCTCCAGCGCGGCGACGACGGCGCGGTCATCGATGGTCGCCAGCAACTCGCCCGCCTCGACCATCTGCCCTTCGCTCACCAGCAGGCGGGTCAACTGGCCGTCGATCTGGGTGCGGATCACCACGTTGTGCAACGAAGTCACCGTGCCGATGCCGCTGACCTGTTGCTCGACGTCGCGCCGCTCCACCCGCGCCACGTTCACCGGGACCCTGGCCGGCGCTGGCGCCGCCTTCGCCCCGGCGTCGCCGCCGAGCCATGCCCAACCGCCGAAGGCGACCAGGCCCGCCGCCAGCACACCCACCAGGACCCGCCCCCCAACACTGCGCAACGCCTGCATCTGTCCACCTTTCCCAGTGGCCGGCCTCGCGCTGCCGACTTCGTTCTTCTTTTATAAGCAGCGCAGCGGGACCCCACCCTGACCCCTGAATGACAATCCTGTCAGTTTCGCCGGACACCCCGCGCTGGCAGGCCGCCCGGCGCTCTCGTAGACTTCGCTGAGTCCTTCCGGAGCCCGCTCGATGTCCCCACCCCCCGGCGCCTGCCGGCCCTGCCCCAGGGCCTACGCCCCCTGGCTGCTGTCGCTGGCGGCGACATTGCTGCTGGCAGTCGGCGCGGCGCTGGCGCAGTGGGACCTGGAGTCGATACTGAGCCGGGCCGAGCAGCGCTACGGCGAGCTGGGCGCGGCGAAGTCGCGCCTGGGCGACTGGGGCCACCTGCTCGAACAGGGCGGCACGCTCGACGAAGCGGCCAAGCTGCGCGCGGTCAACGACTTCTTCAACCGGTCGCTGCGCTTCACCGACGACATCGAGATCTGGCAACAGGAAGACTATTGGGCGACTCCGGTCGAGGCGCTGGTCAAGGGCGCCGCCGACTGCGAGGACTACGCCATCGCCAAGTACGTGACCCTGCGCCGCCTCGGCGTCGCCAGCGACAAGCTGCGCATCACCTACGTCAAGGCCCTGCGCCTGAACCAGGCGCACATGGTGCTGACCTGGTACGCCAGCCCGGGCGCCGACCCGCTGGTGCTGGACAACCTGATCGGCGAGATCCGCCCCGCTTCGCAACGCGACGACCTGTTGCCGGTGTACGCCTTCAATGCCGAAGGCCTCTGGCTGCCCGGTCCCGACGGCGGACGCCGGACCGGCGACAGCAAGAAGCTGTCGCGCTGGCAGGACCTGCTGACCAAGATGCGCGCCGAAGGCCTCGACCTCGACGCACCCAAGGAGGATTGAATGTCACTGCTCAAGCAATTGTTCCTCGCCATCTGCCTGTTCCTCGTCGTCGCCTTCAGCGGCAGCTTCGTCAGCAGCGTGGAGAACTCCCGCGAGCAGTTGCGCGGCCAGTTGCGCTCCCACGCCCAGGACGCCGCTACCGCCCTCGGCCTGTCCCTGACGCCGCACGTGGACGACCCGGCGATGGTGCAACTGATGGTCAGCTCGATCTTCGACAGCGGCTACTTCGCCAGCATCCGGGTGATCGACATCAAGAGCGGCAAGCCGCTGGTCGAGCGTGTGCAGGCGCATGCCGAGCGTACGGTACCCGGCTGGTTCGAACGCCTGGTGGATCTCCAGCCGCAGGGTGGCGACGCGCTGATCATGCGCGGCTGGGAACAGGCGGCACGGGTCGAGGTGGTCAGCCACCCGCAATTCGCCCTGGCGCGCCTGTGGGATAGCGCCCTGGGCAGCCTCTACTGGTTGCTGGCCTGCGGCGCGGTGAGCCTGCTGCTTGGCGGCTGGCTGCTGCGCCGCCAACTGCGTCCGCTCGACCAGATGGTGCGCCAGGCCCATGCCATCAGCCGGCGGGAATTCCTCAGCCTGCCCAGGCTGCCGCGCACGCCGGAACTGCGCCGCGTGGTGCAGGCGATGAACCAGATGGTGGAGAAACTTCGCACGCTGTTCGCCGAGGAGGCCGCGCGTAGCGACAAGCTACGCGCCCAGGCCTACCAGGACAGTCTCACCGGCCTGCCCAACCGACGCCTGTTCGACGCCCGCCTCAACGAACAGTTGGGTGCCGGCGAGCACGAGCATGCCGGGCAGCTCCTGCTGCTGCGCCTGAACGACCTGAACGGGCTCAACCAGCGTCTCGGCGGGCAGCGCGCGGATGAGCTGATCCAGGCGGTCGCCCGCTTGCTGGTCGATTCCTGCGGCCAGCAAGGGCGCGCCGACTGGCTGCTGGCCCGCAGCCGCGGCGGCGAGTTCGCCGTGCTGGCTCCCGGCTGCTCCCGCGAGCAGGCCGAACGCCTGGCCGAGGAACTCTGCGAAGGCCTGGAGAATCTTGCCCGCACCGGTGCCAGCGATCTTACGCCGGTCGCCTATCTCGGCATCAGCGCGTTCGCCGAGGGCGACTCACCCGCGGATATCCTGGCCCGTGCCGACCAGGCCCTCGCCCAGGCCGAAAGCCAGCCCGCGCAACCCTGGGCGAGCCAGGACGGCACCGCGCTCGCGGCGCTCAACGACAGCCAGGACTGGCACGACTGGATCGACCAGGCCCTGGCGGAGCGCCGCCTGCTGCTCTATTTCCAGCCGGTGGTGGACTGCCTGGACACCCAGCGGGTCCTCCACCACAAGGTCCTCGCGCGCCTGCTCGATCCGCAGGCCACGGCCATCGCCGCCGGGCGTTTCCTGCCCTGGATAGAACGTTTCGGCTGGGCCGCGCGCCTGGACCTGGCGATGCTCGAACAGAGCCTGGAGCACCTGCGGCGCCATCCACGGCCGCTGGCGCTTAGCCTGTCGGCTGCCAGCGTCCGCAATGCGCAGGCGTTCGCTCCGCTACTGACCCTGCTCAAGGCGCATCCGCAGGAGGCGCGCCTGCTGACCCTGGAACTGGACGAACGGCACCTGCCGGCCGCGGCCGAACTGGAGCGCCTCAGCCAGGTCCTGCGCGAACTGGGCTGCGGTCTCGGCCTGCAACATTTCGGCGGACGCTTCAGCCTGATCGGCAACCTTACCCATCTGGGACTGGCCTATCTCAAGCTGGACGGCTGTTACCTGCACGCCGTCGACCGGGAAAGCGACAAGCGGTTGTTCATCGAAGCGGTCTATCGCACCACCCACAGCATCGACCTGCCGTTGATCGCGGAACAGGTGGAAACCCTGGGGGAGCTCGAAGTATTGCGGGAAATGGGTTTGCGTGGCGCCATGGGACGCCTGTTCGGCAGCCCGGCGCCTTGGTCCGGGAATGCCTGATAGCGAGTCCGGAGCGGGTCGGACTCGCCTTACAGCGGATTCGGCATCGACGCCAGGCGCTCCCTCTCCGACAGAGAACGCGCCGGTGTGAGCCGACAGGTCCCCGTCATGAAACCGCCAGTCGCTGTTCCACCAGCACTCCCCCGTAAAGCGCGATCTGGGTCTTGGCGTTGAGTTCGATGCGCAAGGCCACGGCGCGCTCGATGCCGATCTTCAGGTGCGGACCGAAGCGCGATACATCCAGGCCGGCACGGATCATCATTTTCTCCACACCTACGGTGGTTACCGTCACCAGCGTCTGGATGTCGTTCTGCAGGCTGTAGCGGGCCAGCGCGCGCATCGCCTCCAGCGTACAGTCGGAAAAGCCCAGCGAGCCTTTCTGTCCAGAGTTGATGGCGAAACGGCTGAGTTCCCAGATGTGCGGCGAGCAAGGCGCTTCCTTGCCGTGCAGAAGCTCCGGGAAGGTGTTCTTCAACATGTAGGGGCCGGTGGTATCGAGAATTCGCCAGCAACCGAAAACCTGGGCTTCAGGAGTATCTTCCTGGATCAACATGTAATAAGGACTGAGTGCGTCATAACCATCGATTTCCATCTCGTCGATGACACTAACGTCCCAGCCTTTGCGCTCCTTGAACACTTGAGCACGCAACTTGTGCATCTCGCCCAGCAGTTTTTTATCGAACTCTTCGCGCCGACCAATTTGTACGATCATCTTCACTTCCTCCAAATAGGAAGCTGAAGAATTTATGCAAATTTCATAATTTTATAACTAGCAAATGAGATAGATTTCGGTGAACCCGGACCCTTGCTAGGCTCGAAGAAACGTCCGAAAAGATCAGAGCAATGGCTTCACACGAGAGAACACAGCCCCAAAACATGGCCTTCCGGGCAAAGGCCACCCGCACCGCCCGACGGGAAAGCCAGGAAACTTTCTGGAGCCGCTTCGGGATAAGCCAATCCTGCGGCAGTCGTTTCGAGAATGGCGAGAACCTGCCCTTCCCTATATATCTGCTTTTGCATTTCTATATAGAAGGGCAAATTACCGATCGCCAGCTCGCCGACCTGAGAGGCAAGATCAGAGAGTAATAAGACCCAAATTAACGGCCATAATGGCCGCTACGCGGCGGGAGGTCACACCAAACTTCCGCCGAATATTTCCCATATGGAAGTTCACATTGGCTTCCGAGCAGTTGCAGATAACCGATATCTCCCAACTGGTCTTGCCGATGGCGCACCACTGCAACACTTCCTTCTCCCGGCTGGTCAGAACCACCGGTTTGCTGACCGGATGTTCGAAGGCCAGTCCGGCACCGCTCTGCAGTGCGTAGTCCTTGAGCATCCACAGGGTCGGCAGGACCGACTCCATGAAACGGTTGGCCTCGGCCCGGTTTTCCGCTTCCACGCTGAGGCTCAGCGCGCCGAGTTCGCCGCGAGCACCATGCAGCGGCATGGTCAGCCCATACACCAGGCCGGCGGCCGAGGCTTCCTCGAAGAACTCGTGCTGCTTTCGCGTCTGGTAGATGGACGGTTCCCAGAAAATCGGCAGTACGCTCTGGGTACAGTGACTGACCGTCGGGTCGACCCGCGCGTAGCCAGCCCGGTCGTAATGCTCGCGCTAGGCGGCCGGGTAGTTGCCGACGATGAAGGCGTTCTCGTAGTCCTGGCTGTCCTTAGGCAACAGGCCGAACAGGATCTTCGAGAATCCAAGGTCGCTCGCCATCTTCTGCAGGATGGCGCTCCACTCCAATTTTCCACTTGAGCGTTCCAGCTCAAGAAAACCGTCAACCAAGGCCATAGCGCTACGTTCTTCTTAAACTATTAACCAATCAGCCAAATATGGATTCGGCACCCGATATCCGGCACGTTGTACGGCAGTCCGAGAATCCCGGCTTCCTGCCGAGGCGCATGCGCCCGTGCCCGACGACCCCTGAAGATGTCCAGTCAGCCCACTCTATAGAGTTGGCGTTGTGCCGGAAAGGCACATTTCAGTCCCACTTAACAATAGACCGCAGCGTTTGATGCACCTAGTACGATACCCGTCCTAGAGGGTAAGCAAACGTTTAAATGTGATCTGGATCACATTTTATGCGAACTGAATACCCAGTCACACCTGGTCCCCGGGTTCACTGTCGACCCATCGCCAAGCGTGCGACCGCTCTCGGCCGGGCGATCCGAGGCGCAGGTCTGTGCGCGGCGCACGGGCAAAGGCACAGCGCCGCGGCCAAGGGGGCGACCTCGCGGCGTCAGGCCTGCCGGGCACGGACCCGGCGACATAGCCACTTTTCCAGTTCGGCGACGCAGAACAGGCCGAGCCCGGCCAGCAGCACCCGCGCCCACTCGCCCGGGGCCAGGCCGACCGAGCCGAACAGCGCCTGTAACGGCGGCGCGTAGGTATAGAGCAGTTGCAGCACCACGCAGGCGGCGATCGCCAGCAAGACCTGGCGGTTGCCGAACAGGCCCTCGCGGCTGAGCACCGAATCGTAGATATGCCGGCTGTTGAGCAGGTAGAACATCTCGCACACCACCACGCTGTTCACCGCCATGGTCCGCGCGCTCTCCAGCCCGGTGCCATGCTCCAGCTCCCAGAGGAACAGGCCCAGGGCGCCCGCCATCATCAGCAGCGAGACCAGCAGCACCCGCCAGACGAAGAACAGCGACAACAGGGGCTCCGCCGGCGGACGCGGCGGACGCTGCATCAGGCCGCGCTCGGCCGGATCGAAGGCCAGCGCCAGGCCCAGGGTGCTGGAGGTGACCATGTTGATCCAGAGGATCTGCGCCGGCGTCATCGGCAGGGTCAGCTGGAACAGGATCGCGGCGATCACGATCAGCGCCTCGCCACCGTTGGTCGGCAGCATGAAGAGGATGAACTTCTTCAGGTTGTCGTAGACCGCCCTTCCTTCGCGCACGGCATTGGCGATGGTGGCGAAATTGTCGTCGGCGAGGACCACCTCGGCCGCCTCCTTGGCCGCCTCGGTGCCCTTGTTGCCCATCGCCACGCCGACGTCGGCGCGCTTCAGCGCCGGCGCATCGTTGACCCCGTCGCCGGTCATCGCCACCACCTCGCCGCTGGCCTGCAGGGCCTGCACCAGGCGCAGCTTGTGCTCAGGGCTGGCGCGGGCGAACACATCGACGCCCGGCAGCACTTCACGCAGGCACTGGTCGTCGAGCAACTCGATCTCCGCGCCGGTCAGCGCCGGCCGGTCGATGCCGATCCCGAGCATGGCGCCGATCGCCCGCGCGGTGTCGACGTGGTCGCCGGTGATCATCTTCACCGCGATACCCGCCGCCTGGCATTCGGCGACAGCGGCCACGGCTTCCTCGCGCGGAGGGTCGATGATGCCCACCAGCGCCAGCAGGGTGAAGCCATGTTCCACGTCGGCGAAATCCAGCGTGCGCTGCTCCGTCGGCATCGCCCGCCGGGCGATGGCCAGCAGGCGCAGGCCGCGAGCGGCGGTGTCGGTGGCCAGGCGCCGCCAGTAATCCGGGTCCAGCGGCCGCACCGAGTCGCCCACCCGTTCAGCCTCGCACATGTCGAGGATGCGCTCTGGCGCGCCCTTCAGGTAGACCATCGCCTGGCCCGCGTGGTCGTGGTGCAGAGTGGCCATGAAGCGATGCTCGGACTCGAACGGAATCGCATCGCTGCGTGGCCGTTCCGCCGCCAGCGCCTGCGGATCGAGGCCCAGCTTGAGGCCGAGGCTGAGCAGCGCGCCTTCGGTGGGGTCGCCCTCCAGTTGCCATGCCTCGCCCTCCTGGCGCAGGCGCGCCTCGTTGCACAACAGCGCCGCGCGACCGATCTCCTGCAGATCGTCGCGTCCGGCGGGATCGAGGCTTTCGCCGTTGTGGCTGAAGCCACCCAGCGGGGCATAGCCGGCGCCGCTGACCTCGATCACCTGGTCGGCGGTGACGATACGCTGCACGGTCATCTCGTTGCGGGTCAGGGTGCCGGTCTTGTCCGAGCAGATCACCGTCACCGAACCCAGCGTCTCCACCGCCGGCAGGCGGCTGACGATGGCGTTGCGCCGGGCCATGCGCTGTACGCCGAGGGCGAGGATCACCGTCATGATCGCCGGCAGCCCCTCGGGAATCGCCGAGGCGGTCAGCGCCACCACCAGCATGAACATGTCCACCATCGGCTGGCCCTGCCAGAGTGTGCCGAGGATGAAGGTGGCGCCGGCCAGCAGCAGGATCGCCAGGGCCAGCCAGCGGCTGAAGCTGGCGATCTGTCGCAGCAGCGGAGTGGCCAGGGTGCGGACTTCGCGCAACAGCGTACCGATCCTGCCCAGTTCGGTATCCCCGGCGGTGGCGACCACCACTCCGCGCGCCTGGCCGCTGGTCACCAGGGTGCCGGAATAGGCCATGCAACGGCGGTCGCCGAGCAGCGCGTCGATGGCCACCGCGACGCAGCCCTTCTCCACCGGCACCGACTCGCCGGTCAGGGCCGACTCGTCGACATGGAAGTTCTTCGTTTCGAACAGCCGCAGATCGGCCGGCACCCGGTCGCCGGAGGCCAGCAGCACCACGTCGCCCGGCACCAGGCGTTCGGCGTCCAGCGCCTGGCGCTGGCCGTCGCGCAGGACCAGGGCATGCAGCGAAAGCATGTCGCGGATGGCGTCCAGCGCATTGGCCGCCTTGCCCTCCTGGACGAAGCCGATCAGCGCATTGACCACCACCGCCAGGAGGATTACCGCACTGTCCACCCAGAAACCGAGCAGCACGGTGACCAGCGAGGCGAACAGCATCATGTACAGCAGGACGTTGTGGAACTGCCGCAGCAAGCGCAGCAGCGGCCCCTGGCGTTTCGGCGCGGGCAATCGGTTGTAGCCGTGTGCCGCCAGGCGGCGGGCGGCTTCGTCCGCATCCAGGCCGGCGGCGGAGCTGTGCAGTCGTTCCAGCACCCGTTGCGGCGGGCTGGCATGGGCGTCGCGGGAAGACAGGGGTGGGATGCCGTTCATGGGATTCCTGCGCCTCGTTCTGATGAGCAGAACTATCGGGCAGGCCCGCGCCGCAACGTTTGACCTGTCTCAAACGGATGCTTGCAGTTGAAAGCATCTGGCCGGGGAAAACTTTTCCGGATGTTGCGCGGCACCTCGCTCCACAGGGCGAGGTGCCGCGCCCTCCTACAGGCTCATGTGCAGCAGCGGGAACGGCCGCCCCGCCGAGTCGGTCGCGGAGCGGCCGGTCTGGCGGAACCCATAGTGTCGATAGAAGCCGCAGGCCTGCGGGTTCTGCTCGTTGACATCGACGCTCAGGCGCGGCCAGGTCGCCCGCGCATGATCGAGCAGGCGTCGGCCGATACCCCGGCCGCGCAGCCCGGGTTCGACGAAGAGCATCTCGACATGCGCCTGGTTCAGGCCGATGAAGCCCTGGGCCACGCCGTCGTCGTCGACCAGCATCCAGACCTCTACGGCCGGCAGGTACAGGTCGCGGACCTGCGGATAGAGCTCGACGATGTCCGCTTCACTGAGAAAGTCGTGGGTCGCGCGGACGGAACGTTCCCACAGGTCGACCAATGCCGGGTTGTCGGCGTCGACGCGCTTGCGAATGTGCATGCTGGATTCCTTTATCCGAAAGATTCCAGGTAGAACGAAAGGCAGCCGCGACCGCCAGATCGGGCGCCACGCAGAGGTTCGTCGCCTGGATGCCCGTGGCGCGAATCAACGCATGGACGGTGCACAGCGGCGGCGACGAGGGAGGAAGGGAGCGCCATCCTAGAAGAAAACGACCGGTCGGAACAGCCGTTCTTCCCACGCTGTTCCCGAAACGACGAATGAACGACACTGCACCCGACTCTTTCCCCGGTATCGCCCATGCCCAGCTCCCCGCTTCCTTCCGGCCGCAGGCTGCCCGCTTGCGCCTTCGCCGACATCGGCGAGCCCTACGCCGTGTTTCAGGCTCCCGGCGGCGCGCTCCTCGCGGTGGCCAGCGCCTTTCATGGGCAACACCCGGGCCGACAGCTCGACGTCTACGAACAGAGTCTGCGCCTGTACCGCGGCGACGACCTCGAATGCATCGCCGTCCTGCCGGACCTGGGCTTTCCGCTCAACGCCATCGCCTGGCACCCGAGCCGGCCCGTATTGGTGATCGGCGGCGGACGCTACGACGGCGGCGCCTTCTTCGAAGGCGGTCTGCTGGTTTGGCACTACGCGAGCGGCCAGACCCAATCGCTGCTCGCCGACAACCGCGAAGTACTCGCCTGCGACTTCGAGGACGACGGCCGGCGCCTGACCTTCACCGTCGCCCCCAGCGACGACCTGGAGGACCAACCGCTGTTCCGCCAGCGCCATTCTCTAGCCTTTCCGGTCGACGCCCCGCGGGTGCTGGACGACCTGCCCGGCACCCGCCTGCCCTTCGACTGGGCCCTCTACCCAGCTTCGACGCAACGCGAAGCGGCGCTGCCGATCCTGGAAAACCTCGCCCAGGGCAAAGATCGGCGGTTCCTGCATCGTCCACCGGTGTGGGACCTGTGCTTTCTCGACGGACAACGCCTGGCCATCGCCCGCGCCAGCCCCCGGCTCGAACTCTGGAATCTGGCCGACGACAGCCTGCGCAGCTTCGAACTGGCCGAACGGGGCCAGTGCCTGCAGGTCTTCCATAACGCCACGGACGACAGCCTGCTGGTCAATCTGCAACTCGGGTATGCCGCCCAGCGACTGTTCAAGGTGCCGCTGACGCGGGGACAACCGCTGCTCCTGAGCGACTGCCGCCATCTGCTGGCGCAATCCGCCCAAGGCGGCTTTCTCGCCCGCCAGATCGCCTTCGAGGGCAAAGACCTGGAAGACCTCGTGCTCGACCCGGCCGGCCGGATCGTCCACAGGCGCCGTCTCGGACACTACGACCTGTTCAACCACCATCTGCGCATCGACCGTGGCGAAGCCTTCTTCTACCTGGCCGGCAATCCGCCGGAGCAGCACCAGGACAAAAGCCTGTTCCGCCTCGACCCGCAGACCTTCAAGGCCCGCGAAGTGCTACGCCTGGAGCGCCACCCGGAGCACTTCAACAACCTGCACGGCTGCCTGCTGGGCAATCGCCTGCTGCTCAACGCCAAGGTCTACAACTCGCCGCATCACGCCTACGGCACCCAGCGCCTGACCTGCTACGACCTGGAGAGCCGCGGCACGCTCTGGGGCGCGACCCTGTCCGCCCAGGTCAGCGCCTTCGCGCCGTTGCCCGGCGGACAATGGATCGCACTGGCGCTGGTCGATGGTCAGGTCGAGGTACGCGACCTCGCCAGCGGCGAATGTCGCTGGCGCTATCGCACGGCAGACGCCGTACCGCTGTGCCTGGCAGTCAGCGACAAACTCCTCGCCATCGGTTTCAGCCACGGCGGAGTCAGCCTCCTGCAGGTCGCGGCGGATGGCCAGCTCATCGGTCCTCCAGGCGCCAGCCCGCGGCAGTAGCCCGCAGTTCGCCGTCCAGCGCCAGGTGGCGGAGAAACACCGGGTCGTGGGACACCACCAGCAAGGCCCCACGGTACTGCCCGAGCATGCTTTCCAGGGCCTGCCGGGCGACCAGGTCGAGGTGGTTGTCCGGCTCGTCGAGCAACAGCAACTGCGCCGGCCGGTCGGCGTAGAGCACCAGGGCCAGGGCCGCCTTCAGGCGTTCGCCGCCGCTCAGCGTCGCGCACGGCTGGGCGAGCCGTTCGGCCGGCAAGCCGAGTTGCGCCAGGCGCGTGCGCAGCCAGCTTTCGCCGCGACTGCGATTGACCTCCAGCAACTGCTCCAGCACGCCTCGCCCGTGGTCCAGCAGGCTCAGCCGCTGGTCGAGATAGGCGGCGCCCACCGTCACCGCGCAGGTTCCCGCCAGCGGCGCCCGCTGCCCGGCCAGCAGCCGCAGCAGGGTCGACTTGCCGCTGCCGTTCGGGCCGACCAGCGCCAGCCGCCGCGGACCGCTCAGGAGCAGGTCGATTTCGCGCAACGGCCCGCGCAGATGCGGCAGCACCGCGCCCTTCAACTCGACGATCCGGCGCTGCGCCGCCAGTTCGGCATCGGGCGAATCGAGCAGCAGCGGCGACGCCTCCTCTACCTCCCGGGCAGCCTCGCGCACCTCGCGGTCGAGACGCTCGCGCTCCGCCTGGTGGGCGTTGCGCAGCTTGCCGGCGCTGACCTCGCTACGTTCCCTGAACCCACCGAGCAGGATCTTCGCCTGGTTCGCCGTCTTGCCTTCGCGCCGGCCGCTGGCCTGGCGCCGCTCCTGGCGCTGCTGCTGTTCGCGCATGGCCAGGGTCTGCCGCTTGCGCTCCAGACGACGCTGGTCCAGGCGGCGCTCGGCGGCCTCGCGTGCCTCCTCCCGGCTCTGCGCGTAGAAGGAATAGCCGCCGCCATAGCTGCGCAGGCCGAGGGTCGACAGCTCGACGATCCGCTGCATGCCCTCCAACAGTTCGCGGTCATGGCTGACCAGCAGCAGGCCGCCGTCCCATGCCGCCAGGCGCGCCCGCAGCAAAGCGCGTGCCGGCCCGTCGAGAGGGTTGCTCGGTTCGTCGAGGATGAGAAAGTCGGCGTCGTCGAGGAATGCGCCGAGCAGCGCCACGCGCATGCATTCGCCGCCGCTCAGGCGTTCGCTCGGGGTGTCCGCGCGGAGATGGCCGAGCCCCTCGGCGGCCAGGGCGTCGGCCAGGCGTTGGCGGATGTCCCAGCGCTCGCCCAGGCATTCGTAGTCGGCGGCGTCGAGGCTACCCGCCTCGATCCGCGCCAGCGCCTCCAGCCATGGGCGGACGCCGGCCAGGTCGGCGACGGTCGGGTAGTCGGCCGGCTCGAGCTGCTGGGCCAGGTAGCGCACGCGCCCCTGGCGCCGGACGCTACCGCTGGACGGCTGCAAGTGTCCGGCGAGCAGGCGCGCGAGCAGCGACTTGCCGACGCCGTTGCGTCCCACCAGCCCGGTGTGCCGGGTGTCGAAGGTTTCGTCGAGATCGGAAAACAGAAGGCTGCCGTCCGGCAGCTGGAAAGAGACGCCATCGAGCGTCAGGGTCGACGTATTCGTCATGGATACCCCCTTGATGCCATGCATTCCCCCGGGCCCTCGGGCCAGGGACGGAAAACCGGCCGTGCGGACACGGCAGCATCAATTGCGCATCGGACGAACACCTCGTACGGAAGGAAAGACCGCGGCAGTCTACTCCGCCCATGCGGCCCTGCCAATCGGGCATACTTTTCGTTTCCGACAGACACGACCCACCGACATGGCCAGACCGCGCATCTCCGAACTCTTCGAACAGGAACCCTCGCGCTGGGGCGGCCGTGGCGACCCCTACCTCTGGCAGGAAATGGCCGGGCAACTGGCGGACGCGCCCTGGCCGGCTTCCGCAGCGGCCCTGGAACGCCTGCTGGGCGAGACCTTCGAGCGTCTCAGCGGCCATCCGCTGGAATACGATGCCTTGATCTACCTGGCGCGCCACGCCCACGGCGGCATGTCCAGCGGCATGGTCAGCCCGGAGTTCTGGCGCGAAACGGCGATCCCGGAACTGCTCGACCGCTATCGGCGGCGGCGCTCCTGGCTGAGATGGTTGCGCCGGTAGGTGTCCTCGCCCATCGCCGCGATCTGCCCCTCGATCAGGGCATCGAACGGTTTCAGCAAGGCTTCGTGGGTACGCGGCGCCTCCAGTTCGTCGAGCGCCGCAGCGATTGCCTCGATGGTCGACAGCGCGCCCTCTCCCGGCGCCTTGCGCAGGCGATAACGCGACGCCATGCCTTCGGCCAGGCTCACCCGCGGCAGGGCCGCCAGGGCCGGGTTCAGGTGCAGCAGCTTGCGCGCCTTGCGCCAGGTGCCGTCCGGCACCACCAGCAGGAGGGGCTCGCCGGCGACCTCGGCGGCCATCGCTGCCAGCGCTCGCGCCTGCTCGCCGGGAAACAGCAGGCAGGCCCGGTAGCCCGGTACCCGCCAGGTCTCCTCGGCGAAACGCTCGCCGACCCGCAGCTCCGCATTGCGCAAGCCGAGGACGGCCAATCCCGCGGTATTCAACGCGTGCCCGACCTCGCTGGGGTGCTGCAGGACCAGCACCCGCGTACGCGACGGCAAGGAGGGAATCAGCGCGCAGAGGCAATGGCTGGCGGGGCGAGCGCAACGCTCGCAGCGGGTACGTGGCATGGGACGACTCCTGGAAGGGGCTCAGTGTGCCACAGGCGGAGGGACTTCCTCTCACTCGCAAAAACGTCATATTCCCGACGAATGGCGGTGATTTGTTTCATCCATTAAGAATAACGACGAATTTTTGTCGTTCGATGAAAAAATACAATCGTCCCGCCCTCTCAACTCCCGCCCATCGGCGCCGAAGACTGGGATGAGCCCCTCTCTCTATCCAAGGATTTTTCTCATGTTCACTCGCAAGTACCGACAGATGAACGCCGACTTGCAACAGCAACTCGCCGCCGAGCGCCTGCACATGGCGGCCCTGGACCGCTCCATGGCGCGCGTGGAGTTCGATCCGGACGGCAATATCACCGATGCCAATGAGAATTTCCTGACCCTGCTGGGCTACCGCCGCGACGAGATCCTCGGCAAACCGCATCACCAGCTTTGCGACGGCGCCTACGCACAATCGGAAGACTACCGGCGCTTCTGGGAACGCCTGCGGCGCGGCGAACACTTTTCCGGCCGCTGCAAGCGCATCACCCGCGAGGGCCGGCCACTCTGGCTGGAAGCCACCTACAACCCCGTACGCGACGGGCAGGGTCGACTGCTCAAGGTGGTCAAGTACGCCAGCGACATCGATGCCATCGTCCACCAGGAACACGAGATGCAGAGCAAGCTGGATGCCCTGTCCCGCTCGATGGCGATGATCGAGTTCGACCTCGACGGCAATGTCCTCGCGGCCAACGACAACTTCCTCGCCACCATGGGCTATGGCCGAGCCGAGCTGGCCAGCGCCAACCACCGTCAGTTCTGCGAACCGGGCTACCGCGACGGCCCGCAGTACGCCGACCTCTGGCGCCGCCTGAACCGCGGCGAGTACGTCACCGGGCAGTTCCGCCGGGTCCACCGCAACGGCCAGCCGGTCTGGCTGGAGGCCAGCTACAACCCGGTCTACGACGCCGACGGCAAGCTCTACAAGGTGGTCAAGTTCGCCAGCGATGTCAGCGACCGCATGCGCCGCTACCAGGCCGAGGCGGACAACGCCCACCAGGCCCATACCCTGTCCACCGAGACCCGCACGGTCGCCGAACACGGTGCGCTGATCATCCAGAGCGCGGTGGAGGAAATGCTCAAGATCGCGAATACCCTTGATGCTTCCTCGCTGAATATCGGCGAACTGTCGCAGCACTCGCAACAGATCACCTCCATCGTCAACACCATCCGCGAGATCGCCGAGCAGACCAACCTGCTCGCCCTCAATGCCGCCATCGAGGCCGCCCGCGCCGGCGACCAGGGTCGCGGCTTCGCCGTGGTGGCCGACGAGGTGCGGCAACTGGCGGAACGCACCAGCAAGTCGACCAAGGAGATCGCCGACATGATCGGTCGCATCCAGACCGGCACCCGCAGCGTCATCGGCGACATGCAGCACAGCCAGGAACAGGCGCGGCGCGGCGTGGAGCTGGCCAACGAGGCCGGCGCGGCGATCCTCGGCATCCGCGAGAGCACGCACAAGGTGGTAGAGGCGGTGCAGCAATTCTCGCGCACCCTCAACGCCGATCTCTAGGGCTCAGGCCAGGCTCATCTGCGTCCGCAACTGGTCGCGGAAGGCCTGGATCAGCGGCTCGCGCGAGCGGCCGCGACGGAGGATCAGGGAGAATGGCGCCTGGTAGCCGAAGGTCGCCGGCAGCAGGGCGCGCAGGCGGCCCTGCTCGACCCAGGGGTGGGCGTAGTGCTCCGGCAGGTAACCGATGTAGCCGCCGGAAAGGATCAGGATCAGCTGCGCCTCCATGCTCTCCACCGTTCCCGCGCTGTGCTTGAAGCCGTGCCGGGCCAGCTCGGCCTGGCTCCAGTAGCCGCGGCCGACCATGCGCTGCTGGGTGATCAGATCGGCGGGAATTCTCCGCCCGTCGAACAGCGGATGCCGGTCGCTGCAGTACAGCCAGTGCTGTTCGCGGTACAGCGGCTGGTAGACCAGTCCGTTCATGCGACTGGAAAAGGCGCCGATAGCCAGGTCCTGGCGGTTCTCCAGCACGCTCAGTTGCAGTTCATAGGGGCTCTGCACCAGCAGGTGCAGGTGCACCGCCGGGTGTTCGCGGCTGAAGGCGCCGATCACCTCGGCCAGCGGCAGCGCCGGGTCGCTCACCGTGGAATCGAGCACGCCGAGGTTCAGGGTGCCGCGCAGCTCGCCCTTCAACGCCAGCGCGTAGCGTTCGAAGCCTTCCAGTTCGCCGAGGATGCGCAGGGTTTCCTGGTGGAACAGCTCGCCCTTGCTGGTCAGGCTGAAGCCGCCGCGGCCACGGTGGCAGAGCACGATGCCGAGCTGGTTCTCCAGTTGGCTCATGTAGGTGCTGATCGCCGAGGTCGACAGGTTCAACTCCTGCTGGGCGGCGGCGAAGCCCTGGTGGCGCACCACCGCGGCGAAGATGCGCAACAGGCGCAGGTCGGGCAAGGCGTTGGACACGGCGACTCCGGTTTGCGGGCGAGGATTTCGGACAGCAGGCCGAGGCAAAGGGCCGCCGTCCGGGCTCGGCGGCGAAGTCTAGCCGCTTCGCCGTTAGTTTAGAAATCTCTGAACTGATTATTTGTAGCCAGCGATTTGACTCGCTACCGGCTGTGAAGAGAATCCGTCCGACCCCTAAAACAACCACAACGACCGTGAGGCCACCCCGTGGACAAGAATCTCCACCAGCCCCTGGGCGGCAATGAAATGCCCCGCTTCGGCGGCATCGCCACCATGATGCGCCTGCCCCATGTCCAGTCCCCCGCCGAACTCGACGCCCTCGATGCCGCCTTCGTCGGCGTGCCCCTCGACATCGGCACCTCCCTGCGTTCCGGTACCCGCTTCGGCCCCCGCGAGATCCGCGCCGAATCGGTGATGATCCGTCCCTACAACATGGCCACCGGCGCCGCCCCCTTCGACTCGCTGAACGTGGCGGACATCGGCGATGTCGCGATCAATACCTTCAACCTGCTGGAAGCCGTGCGCATCATCGAGCAGGAATACGACCGCATCCTCGGCCACGGCATCCTCCCGCTGACCCTCGGCGGCGACCACACCATCACCCTGCCGATCCTCCGCGCGATCAAGAAGAAGCACGGCAAGGTCGGCCTGGTCCATGTCGACGCCCACGCCGACGTCAACGACCACATGTTCGGCGAGAAGATCGCCCACGGCACCACCTTCCGCCGCGCGGTGGAAGAAGACCTCCTGGATTGCGACCGCGTGGTGCAGATCGGCCTGCGCGCCCAGGGCTACACCGCGGAGGACTTCAACTGGAGCCGCAAGCAGGGCTTCCGCGTGGTGCAGGCCGAGGAGTGCTGGCACAAGTCGCTGGAGCCGCTGATGGCCGAGGTCCGCGAGAAGGTCGGCGGCGGTCCCGTCTACCTGAGCTTCGACATCGACGGCATCGATCCGGCCTGGGCGCCCGGCACCGGCACCCCGGAAATCGGCGGCCTGACCACCATCCAGGCGATGGAAATCATCCGCGGCTGCCAGGGCCTGGACCTGATCGGCTGCGACCTGGTCGAAGTCTCGCCGCCCTACGACACCACCGGCAACACCTCGTTGCTGGGCGCCAACCTGCTCTATGAAATGCTCTGCGTCCTCCCGGGCGTGGTGCATCGCTGAGCCGTAGCGCGACCATGACCGACGACCGCGTCGAACAGGTGCTGGAGGCCGCCCGCCGACTGGTGGCGGCCTTCGCCCGCAACGATGCCGAGGCCTATTTCGCCGCCTTCACCGAGGACGCCAGCTTCATCTTCCACAACTGGCCGCAGCCGCTGCGCTCGCGCGCGGCCTACCGCGAGTTGTGGGAGCGCTGGCGACGCGAGGACGGTTTCGAAGTGCTGGCGTGCGAATCCAGCAATACCTGCGTCAGCCTGCAAGGCGACCTGGCGATCTTCAGCCACGACGTCGCCACCCGGCTGCGCCTCCAGGGAGCGGAAAGCCTGAACCGGGAACGGGAAACCATCCTGTTCCGCCCAGAACAACAAGAAGGCCGTTGGCTGGCCTGCCATGAGCACTTGTCGGCGATGCCGGAGTACCTGCCATCGACTAGCTAGCTCTCCCGGGAGAACGTCATGGATAACAACAATAACCAACACGCAATCACACGCATCGAAACCTTCGGGGTCGAACAGATTCCCGACCACGAACGCAACGCCACGCCGGTCGATCTGTTCCGCATGATCTTCGGCGGCGCCAATACCTTCGCCACCGCCGTGCTCGGCAGCTTTCCGGTGCTCTTCGGGCTGTCCTTCCAGGCCGGGCTGTGGGCGATCCTGCTGGGCGTCACGCTGGGCGCGCTGATCCTCGCCCCGATGGGCCTGTTCGGCCCGCTCAACGGCACCAACAACGCGGTCTCCTCCGGCGCGCACTTCGGCGTGCACGGGCGCATCGTCGGCTCCTTCCTCTCGCTGCTGACCGCCATCGCCTTCTTCTCGCTTTCGGTGTGGAGTTCCGGCGATGCCCTGGTCGGCGGCGCCCGGCGCCTGGTCGGCCTGGAAGAGAGCGAACTGAACCTGGGCCTGGCCTACGGCCTGTTCGCCGTGCTGGTGCTGACCGTATGCATCTACGGCTTCCGCTTCATGCTGCTGGTCAACAGGATCGCCGTGTGGGCCGCCAGCCTGCTGTTCCTGCTCGGCCTGTTCGCCTTCGCCGGCCCCTTCGATGCCGCCTACGCCGGCAGCGTGCAGCTCGGCCAGCCAGGCTTCTGGGCCGCCTTCATCGGCGCCACCCTGCTGGCCATGAGCAACCCGATCTCCTTCGGCGCCTTCCTGGGCGACTGGGCCCGCTACATCCCGCGCCAGACCTCGCAGGCGCGGATCATGCTGGCGGTGATCGGCGCGCAGCTGGCGACCCTGGTTCCCTTCCTGTTCGGCCTCGCCACCGCGACCATCGTCGCCGTCCGCGCGCCGGACTACATCGCCGCCAACAACTACGTCGGCGGCCTGCTGGCCATCGCTCCCGGCTGGTTCTTCCTGCCGGTATGCCTGATCGCGGTGATCGGCGGCATGTCCACCGGCACCACTTCGCTGTACGGCACCGGGCTGGACATGTCCAGCGTGTTCCCGCGCCTGCTCTCGCGGGTGCAGGCCACGGTGCTGATCGGGGTCGCTTCGATCGGCTTCATCTTCGTCGGCCGCTTCGCCTTCAACCTGGTGCAGAGCGTCTCCACCTTCGCCGTGCTGATCGTCACCTGCACCACCCCGTGGATGGTGATCATGCTGATCGGCCTGCTGACCCGTCGCGGCTTCTACCGCCCGGACGACCTGCAGGTGTTCACCCGCGGCCAGCGCGGCGGCGCCTACTGGTTCGAGCACGGCTGGAACTGGCGTGGGATGGGCGCCTGGATTCCCAGCGCGGCAGCCGGCCTGGCCTTCGTCAACCTGCCGGGGCAATTCGTCGGTCCGCTCGGCGAACTGGCCGGCGGCATCGACCTCAGCCTGCCGGTCGCCCTCGGCCTGGCCGCCCTGCTCTACCTGGCACTGCTGCGCCTGTTCCCGGAACCGCCTTGCGTCTACGGCCCGCAAGGGCCGCGCTGGGTGCGCGCGCACGGCACGCGGAGGGCACCGGCGATAGCCACCGCCTGAGGCGGAGTACACACACGGCGGGACGCCAGCGTCCCGCGCTTCCGGCGCCTCGCCGGATACAACAATGACAATGAGAAACTTGGGAGACCTGATATGGCCCTCGACATATTCGTCGTTCTGATCTACGCCGCGGGCATGATCGCGCTGGGCTGGTACGGCATGCGCCGCGCCAAGACCCGCGACGACTACCTGGTGGCCGGCCGCAACCTCGGCCCCGGCTTCTACCTGGGAACCATGGCCGCCACCGTCCTCGGCGGCGCCTCCACCATCGGCACCGTGCGCCTGGGCTACGTCCATGGCATCTCCGGCTTCTGGCTGTGCGGCGCGATCGGCCTCGGTATCGTCGGCCTCAGCCTGTTCCTGGCCAAGCCTCTGCTGAAGCTGAAGATCTACACCGTCACCCAGGTCCTGGAGCGTCGCTACAACCCCGCCGCACGCCACGCCAGCGCCCTGATCATGCTGGTCTACGCACTGATGATCGGCGCCACCTCGACCATCGCCATCGGCACCGTCATGCAGGTCCTGTTCGGCCTGCCGTTCTGGGTCTCGATCCTGATCGGCGGCGGCGTCGTGGTGCTCTATTCCACCATCGGCGGCATGTGGTCGCTGACCCTGACCGACATCGTGCAGTTCCTGATCATGACCGTCGGCCTGGTGTTCCTGCTGATGCCACTGTCGATCAACGACGCCGGCGGCTGGGACGCCCTGGTAGCCAAGCTGCCGGCCAGCTACTTCGACTTCACCGCGATCGGCTGGGACACCATCGTCACCTACTTCCTGATCTACTTCTTCGGCATCTTCATCGGCCAGGACATCTGGCAGCGGGTGTTCACCGCCCGCAGCGAGACCGTGGCCAAGGTCGCCGGCTCCGCCGCCGGTATCTACTGCGTGCTCTACGGCATGGCCGGGGCGCTGATCGGGATGGCCGCCAAGGTCCTGCTGCCGGACCTGGAGAACGTCAACAACGCCTTCGCCAGCGTGGTCGAGCACAGCCTGCCGAACGGCATCCGCGGCCTGGTCATCGCCGCCGCCCTGGCAGCGCTGATGTCCACCGCCAGCGCCGGCTTGCTGGCGGCGTCCACCACCGTCACCCAGGACCTGCTGCCGCGCCTGCGCCGCGGCCGCGGCCAGTCCGACAACGGCGACGTGCACGAGAACCGCATCGCGACCCTGCTGCTGGGCCTGGTGGTGCTCGGCATCGCCCTGGTGGTCAGCGACGTGATCAGCGCCCTGACCGTGGCCTACAACCTGCTGGTAGGCGGCATGCTGATCCCGCTGATCGGCGCGATCTACTGGAAGCGCGCCACCACCGCCGGCGCCATCACCAGCATGACCCTGGGCTTCCTTACCGTGCTGGTGTTCATGATCAAGGACGGCCTCGACGCCAATACGCCGATCTACTACAGCCTGGCGGTCGGCCTGCTCAGCTTCGTCCTGGTCAGTCTGTTCTCGCGACGCCCGGCGAGTGTCGCCAGCGCCGCCTGAACCAGGCACAACCCCGACAGGCGAGGAACCTTCCCTCGCCTTTTCCATTCCCGAGAACATGAAAAAGGAACGGCCATGACCACCTGCGGCGAATTCCTCGTCAAGCAACTCGAAGCCTGGGGCGTCGAGACCGTCTTCGGCATCCCCGGCGTGCATACCGTAGAGCTCTATCGCGGCCTGCCCGGCAGCCGTATCCGCCATATCACCCCGCGCCACGAGCAGGGCGCCGGCTTCATGGCGGACGGCTACGCACGGGTCACCGGCAAGCCCGGCGTGTGCTTCATCATCACCGGCCCGGGGATGACCAACATCCTCACCGCCATGGCCCAGGCCTACGCCGACTCGATTCCGATGCTGGTGATCTCCAGCGTCAACGAACGCGCGCGCCTGGCCCACGGCAACGGCTACCTGCACGAGTTGCCGAACCAGCGCAACCTGGTGGGCAACGTCTGCGCCTTCAGCCATACCCTGATGAGCGCCGAGGAGCTGCCGGCGGTGCTCGCCCGCGCCTTCGCCGTGTTCGACGGCGAGCGGCCGCGGCCGGTGCACATCGAGCTGCCGCTCGACGTCATCACCGCTCCCGCCGAACACCTGGCCCTGCGCCCACGCACCGTCGCCAGCCGCCCGGCGCCGGCACTCGCGCCCTTGCGCGAGGCCGCGGCGCGCCTGCGCAACGCGAAGAAGCCACTGCTGCTGCTCGGCGGCGGCTGCGTCGAGGCCGCCGCCGAAGCGCGTGCCCTGGCCGCCGCGCTGGACGCGCCGACCGCCCTGACGATCAACGCCAAGGGCCTGCTACCGGCCGACCACCCGCTGCTGCTGGGCAGCAACCAGTCCTGCGTGCCGGTACGCGAGCTGGCCGCCGAGGCCGACGTGGTGCTGGCCATCGGCACCGAGCTGGGCGAAACCGACTACGACGTGGTGTTCGACGGCGGCTTCGCCCTCGATGGCGAGTTGATCCGTATCGACATCGACCCGCAGCAACTGATGCGCAACTACACGCCTAGCCTGGCCATCCACAGCGACGCCCGGCTGGCCATGCGCGTGCTGCTGGCCGAACTGCCGGGCGGCGAGGCCTCGCCGGACAGCCCCGGGGCCCGGCGCGCCGCCGCCGTGCGCCAGCGCCTGGCCGAAGACTTCGCCGGCTGGTCGCACTATCGCCAGCTGTTCGCCGCGATCCTCGCCGAGTGGCCGGACGCCCGCTTCGTCGGCGACTCGACCCAGACCGTCTACAGCGGCAACCACCTGGTCGATCTCGACGAGCCGCGCCGCTGGTTCAACGCCTCCACCGGCTACGGCACCCTCGGCTATGGCCTGCCCGCCGCCATCGGCGCCAAGCTCGGCGAGCCGGGACGCCCGGTGGTCAGCCTGATGGGCGATGGCGGCCTGCAGTTCACCCTGCCGGAACTGGCCAGCGCGGTGGAGGCCAAGGTCGGCATCGTCGTGCTGCTGTGGAACAACCACGGCTATGGCGAGATCAAGCGCTACATGGAGCGGCGCGAAATCACTCCGCTCGGGGTCGATATCTACACCCCGGACTTCCTCGCCATCGCCCGCGGCTTCGGCTGCGCCGCCGAACGCGCGCGCGATCTCGAGCACCTGCGCGAACTGCTGCGCGGCGCCCCGACGGACCGTCCGCTGATCGTCGAGGTGCTGCAAGCCGCGCCCTTCCATCCCTGACCCGGAGCCCGCCATGGACGATTCCGAACTCTACCGCTCCCTCTGCGAGATCCTCGGCGCCCGTGACGTGCGCGACAGGGCCGCGCTCGCCGGGCAAGACCCCGGCTACCATCCGCAGAACCTCGCCGGAAGCTTCCTGGTCCTGCCGGAAAGCACCGACCAGGTCGCCGCCGTGGTGCGTCTGTGCCGCCAGGCGGGACGCGCCCTGGTGCCCCAGGGCGGACTCACCGGCCTGGTCGGCGGCGGCGCCGCGCAAGCCGGCGACGTGCTGCTCTCGCTGCGCAGGCTGAACCGCATACATCGGCTGGATGCGGCCAGCCAGACCCTCGACCTCGACGCCGGCGTTACCCTCGAACAAGCCCAGGCGCTGGCCGCCGAGGCCGGACTCGACCCCGGCATCGATCTTGCCGCACGCGGCAGCGCCAGCGTCGGCGGGCTGGTCGCGACCAACGCCGGCGGCATCCGCGCCTTCCGCTTCGGCACCATGCGCCAGCGCGTGCTCGGCCTGGAAGCGGTACTCGCCGACGGCAGCGTCTACAGCGACCTGCGCGGGCTGCTGAAGAACACCACCGGCTACGACCTCAAGCAGTTGTTCGTCGGCGCCGAAGGCACCCTCGGCATCGTCACCCGTGCTGTACTGCGCCTGGAGCCGTTGCAGCGTCCCGGCGCCACCGCCCTGCTCGGCCTGCCCGACGTCGACGCGGCGATCACCATCGCCGCGCGCCTGCGCCGCGAACACGCCGAGCGCCTGTTCGCCTGCGAGATCCTCTGGCACGACTACCTGCAATGCACCGCCGCGCCCATGGGCGACAGCGCGCCGAGCCTGGCGCCCTGCCCACTCTACCTGCTGGTGGAACTGGCCGAGGACCGCCACCTGGATGCCGGCGAGGCGCTCACCGCCCTGCTGGAAGACTGCTTCGAGGAGGGGCTGGTGGAAGACGCCCTGCTCGCCGCCAACGAAACCCAGCGCCTGGCCATCTGGCGCCTGCGCGAAGACTCCGACGCGGCCATCCACGCCGGCGTCGACAGCCTGTCCTTCGACGTATCGCTGCCGGTGTCGGCCCTGGCCGGCTACGTCGAGCGCATCCGGCGGCGCCTGGACGACCTGGTGAAGGGCATGCAGGTCTTCCTCTTCGGCCATTTCCTCGACGGCAACCTGCACGTCATGCTCGCCGCCGACGTCCCGCTGCTGCCGCTGCACCAGGCGGTGGAGGAAATCCTCTACGGCGAGTTGGGCGAATGCGCTGGCGTGATCTCCGCCGAGCACGGCATCGGCCTGGAGAAGAAGGAAGCCCTGGGTCGCTACGCCGATCCGCTGAAGCTCGCGCTGATGGCGCAGATAAAGGAGCTGCTCGACCCCAGCGGGCTGTTCAACCCGGGCAAGGTCATACCCTGAACGCCTATCCTCCTGGGATAGCCTTCCCACCGACAGAGACCGCGATGAGAATCGTCAGCCGCGACCGCTGGTTCGAAACCCGGCACTTCTACAACGGCATCAGCCTGATCCACGAGCCCTACGTGCGCCCCTTCTATCGCTGCAACATGTGGCATGTCCAGGGCCGCGAGCGCGACGTGCTGGTGGACAGCGGCTCGGGCCTGGTCAGCCTGCGCGAGCAACTGCCCTGGCTCACCGAACGACCGCTGCTGGCGGTGGCCAGCCACACCCACTTCGACCATATCGCCGGCCACCACGAATTCGCCGAGCGCCTGGCGCATCCGGCCGAGGCGGAGATCCTCGCCGCGCCGGACAGCGACAACACCCTGGCGCGCGCCTATGTCGGCGACGAGATGTTCGAGGCGCACCCGGAGTGCCCGCTGTGCTACGCCGAGTACCGGGTGCGAGCGGCGCCGGCGACCCGACTGGTCGACGAAGGCGACGTGCTCGATCTCGGCGACCGCGTGCTGCAGGTACTGCACACGCCCGGGCACTCGCCGGGCGGCATCAGCCTGTGGGAAGCGGCGACACAGACGCTGTTTTCCGGCGACATCGTCTACGACGGTCCGCTAATCGAGGACGCCTATCATTCCAACCTCGACGACTATGCCGCCAGCCTCGCGCGTCTGCGCGAACTACCGGTGCGTACCGTGCACGGCGGGCATTTCGCGAGCTTTTCCGGGGAGCGCTTGCGGGAAATGATCGTCGCCTGGTTCAGGAACCACGATCGATAGGTCAAAACCGGGACTCTGGCCAGCGCCGCAGGCGGAGGCCAGAGCGTCGGGGGAACCGGCTCAGCGACGTTGCCGCGCGGCGAGGCGCCGGCGTTGCTCGTCGTTTTCCACCGGGATGGGTTGCATGCGCGGGGGCTCGATCAGGCCAAGGGCGACACCGAGTTGCCACGCCAGGTTTTGCAGCCAGAGTTTCATGACAGGCCCCTTGTCCAAGGGAAGGAGAATCGGGCGACCTGACAAGTCAGGCCGCCCTAGGAAAGAGTAGACCGGCGTCCCACTCTCCGCACGTTCCACTCCGTCCTTGGAAACAACTTTACTGCGGGAAACCGGCCCCGGACCCTGACCTGAATCAAGCCAACGCCGATTCCCGCCCTTGCAGAAGACCGATCCAGGCCTTCAGGTTGGCGCCGACCATGCCCTTGCGCCAGACCAGCCAGGTACTCGCCCGGGCGAACGGTTCGGCCAGCGCATGCACCGCCACCGACTCCCGCCCCGGCAGGCTTTGCAGCATCGACACTGGCATCAGCGCCACCCCGCCGCCGGCCACCACGCAGGCCAGCATGCTGTGGTAGGACTCGATCTCCATCACCCGGCCCATGCTCACCCGCGCGCTGGCGAACCAGGACTCCAGCAACAGGCGATAGGAGCAGCGCGGGCGGAAGGCGATCACCGCGCTGCCGGCCACATCCTCGGGACCGCGTACCGGCGGGTGGCCATTCTCGGTAACCAGCACCATGCGCTCCTCGAACATCGGCAGGCCCTCCAGACCGTCGAAGTCCAGCGGGCCGTCCACCAGCACGGCGTCCAGGCGCCCGCCCAGCAGCGACTCGACCAGCTCGCCGCTGGGCGCGGTCTGCAATTGCAGGTTCACCGCCGGATAGCGCCGGTGGTATTCCGCCAGGCGCGGCGGCAGGTGGATCGCCGCGGTGCTGTACATCGAGCCGAGGGCGAAGTCGCCCACCGGTTCGCCTCCCTGCACCGCCGCGCGCGCCTCCTCCTGCAGGGCGAACAGCCGCGCGGCATAGTCCAGCAGGACCTTGCCGGCCGGCGACAGTTGCAGGCGCTGGCGTTCGCGGAGGAACAGGTCGACGCCAAGCTGTTCCTCCAGTTGCCGCAGGCGCGTCGACAGGTTCGACGGTACCCGGTGCAGGCGCTCGGCGGCGCGGGCGATGGAGCCTTCCTCGGCGACCGCCTGGAAGATCCTCAACTGGCCGAACTCCACGATTGATTCTCCAAAACAGAACAAGTAATTCACGATTATTCATTTTTACAGAATCACCGCAAGGCCTAACCTGCTGCCATTCATCCCCCGGCAGGAATCCGCACATGTCCCGTGATTTTCTTCGTTCGCCGCTGCTCGGCCTGCTCGCCTGCCTGCTGGCGCTGGTGGTCGCCATGGGGGTCGGGCGCTTCTCCCTGACCCCGCAACTGCCGCACCTGATCCGCGAAGGCCAGCTCGACCTGACCGCCGCCGGCCTGCTGGCCGCCGCCAACTACCTCGGCTACCTGGTCGGCGCGCTGGACGCGCTGTTCGCCCGCGAAGCGCGGCAGGCGCGCTTACGCCTGCTGGTCGGGCTATGGGCCTGCTTCGGCCTGACCCTGGCCTCGGTCTGGGCCGAGGGCTTCTGGCCGCACGCGCTGCTGCGCTTCGGTCTTGGCGTGGCCAGCGCCTGGGTACTGATCATGGTCACCGCACTCAGCCAGCGCCTCGCCGCGGAAAGCGGTCGGGCCCGACTGGGTGCGCTGGTGTTCGCCGGCCCCGGCATCGGGGTGATGGTCACCGGCCTGCTGGCGGCATTGGGCAACGCCCTGGGACGGGACTCGGTGTTCATCTGGAAGCTCTTCGCCGACCTCGCGCTGATCCTGATCCTCATGCTCCTGCCGCTGCTGCCGCGCCCGACCGCACGCAGCGCCGGCCACGACGCGCCTGCCACGGCAAGCGAGAACGCCGGCCTCGGCCGCCTGACATGGGCCTACGGACTGGTCGGCCTCGGCTACATCATCCCGGCCACTTTTCTCTCGCAGATGGCCGCGGCGCGTTTCCACGGGCAATGGCAGGCCGATCTGTTCTGGCCTTGCTTCGGCCTGGCCTCGGCCACCGGGGTAGTGCTGATCAGCCTGCGCCGGCAGCGCCCGGACGGGACCCGCCGCTGGCTGGTCGGCGCGCTCTGGCTACAGGCCCTCGGCGTGCTCGCCTGCCTGCTGCCGGGGATCGCCGGGCTGGCCCTGGGGGTAGTGCTGACCGGCCTGCCATTCCTTGCCGGCATGCAACTGGTGATGCAATACGCCCGCGAACTGGCGCCGCATACGCCGCAGCGCAACGCCGGCCAACTGACCACCGGTTTCGCCCTCGGCCAATTGCTCGGCCCGCTGCTGGCGGCGCTCAGCACGCATTTCGCCGGCGGCCTGCAACCGGCGCTGGCGCTCGCCGGGCTCGGCCTGGTCTTCGCCGGCCTGCTGTTGCGCCGGCCGCACTCGCTCAACGTCGCAGCAGGCGTCGCAGCCACTGCTCGCCGCTGACCAGTGTGATGCCGGCGAGGACCAGCGCCGCGCCGGCGACGAAGTTCAGGCTCAGCGGCTCGCCCAGCAGCAATACGCCGAAGGTGACACCGAACAGGGGGGTCATGAAGGAGAAGATCGCCAGGTTGTTCGCCAGGTAGCGACGCAGCAGCCAGAACCAGCAGAAGTAGCTGGCGAACGACACCACCACGCCCTGGAACAGCACGCTGGCGGTGCTCGCCGGGGTCCAGCGGACCTCGCCGAACTGGCCGCTGAAAAGAGCGATCAGCAATAACCCGGCGCATGCCACGAACAATTGGTAGAACAGCGTCAGGCTTGGCGGTGCCTCGGACAGCCGGGTGCCGCGCACTGCCACCGTGGTCGCTCCCCAGGACATCCCGGCGAGCAGGCCGAAAGCGTCGCCGAGCAGCATCCGCCCATCCATTTCCGCCCACGACAGGCCTCCGCCGAAGGCCACCGCGATGCCGCCGAAGCACACCGCCACGCCCAGCCACTGCAAGGGCCGCAGGCGTTCGCTGGGAAGCAGGAAGTGCAGCCCGAGGGCAGAGAAGATCGGCGCGGTATAGAGGAACACCGACATGTGCGAAGCGGTGGTGTATTGCAGGCCGAGGGCGATGAACAGGAACTCCAGGGCGAACAGCGTGCCAGTCAGCAGGCCGGCGCCCAGGGTGCCCTGGCGCAAGCCCTCCCAGCCGCCGCGCCAGCACATCAGCAGGCCGACCAGGGCGGCGGCGATGCCGGAACGGATGGCCGCCTGCATCACCGGCGCGATGTCCGTCGCCGCCCACTTGATGGTCACCTGCTGGATGCCCCAGATCACGCAGAGCAACAGCATCGTCTGGAAGGCGAAGGCATCGGCGGACTTACGCATGGCGGACTCACAGGCAGGCATGGAAGGAAGCGGCCGCCAGCGGCGACCGTCGGGCAGCGCCATTATGGACAAGCCGGCGCGCCCGGTCGAAGCCTGGAAGCGACCTCCAGCGGGCCGTGGGCGGCGGTGCCGGCCTGCTTGCCTGGCCTGGGGGACGCGACGGATAGCGCCCTGTGGCGCTATCCGTCCTGCGAACCCGCCATCTGGCCGCGGCCGCTCACTTGCCGGTCTTGATCTTGCTCCAGGTCCGCGTGCGCAGCCGCTCCAGCTTCGGCGGCAGCATTTCCACCGAATACAGCCTGGCCTGCACTTCTTCCGGCGGGTAGACGTTCGGATTGTCGCGCAACTCCGCCGAAATCAAACCGTCCGCCGCCTTGTTCGGGTTGGCGTAGGCCACGTAGTCGGAGATCGGCGCCACCACCTCCGGGCGCAGCAGGTAGTCGAGGAAGGCGTGCGCCTGCTCGACGTTCTTCGCGTCGCGCGGAATCGCCAGCACGTCGAACCAGGCCGCGGCGCCCTCCTTCGGGATGCGGTACTCGATGCGTATGCCGTTCTTCGCTTCCCTGGCCCGGTTGGCCGCCTGCATCGCTCCGCCGGACCAGGCGATGGCCACGCAGACGTTGCCGTTGGCCAGGTCGCTGACGAACTTCGAGGAACTGAAGTAAGTGATGTACGGGCGCAGCTTCGCCAGGTGCTCCTCGGCTCGGCGGTAGTCTTCCGGCTGGTGGCTGTTGGGCGACAGGCCGAGATAGTGCAACACCTCGGGGATCACCTCGGTGGGCGAGTCGAGGAAGGCCACGCCGCACTGTTGCAGCTTCGCCAGGTTCTCCGGCTTGAACACCAGGTCCCAGGAGTCCAGCGGCGCATCGTCGCCGAGCGCCGCGCGGACCTTGTCGAGGTTGTAGGCGATGCCGTTGGTGCCCCACATGTAGGGCATCACGTAGCGGTTGCCGGGGTCCTTGCCGGCGAGCACCTTGAGCAGCGCCGGGTTGAGGTTCTTCCAGTTCGGTAGCTTGCTCTTGTCCAGCGGCTGGAACACCTCGGCCTTTAGGTAGTTGGGCAGGAAGCTGTCGCTGGGCACCACCAGGTCATAGCCGGAATGCCCGGACAGCAGCTTGGCCTCGAGCACCTCGTTGCTGTCGTAGACGTCGTACTTCGGCGCGATGCC
The DNA here is from genome assembly GCF_001813025.1 of Pseudomonas sp. HMSC066A08. NCBI lineage: Bacteria > Pseudomonadati > Pseudomonadota > Gammaproteobacteria > Pseudomonadales > Pseudomonadaceae > Pseudomonas > Pseudomonas sp. HMSC066A08. The sequence goes on along the minus strand of NZ_KV811371.1, from coordinate 409,381 downwards.
GGTCTGCGCCTGGAAGTTCTTCAGGGTGTCCGGGGCGATGTAGTCGAACCAGTTGTAGATCCGTACTTCCGGCGCGGCCTGGACCAGCCCGGCGGAAACGGCCAGCGCGAGGCCGGCCAGCAGCTTGCGAGTCGATTGCATGCTTCGCTCCTCAGCGGGCCGCGCCTTCGTAGCCCTGCAGCACGTTGACCGCGTTGATGCCGATGGCTTCCACCGCATAGCCGCCCTCCATGATGAACAGGGTCGGCAGGCCCAGCCGGGCGATGCGCTCGCCCATCCGCAGGTAGTCCGGCGAATCCAGCTTGAACTGGGAGATCGGGTCTTCCTTGTAGGTGTCCACGCCAAGGGAAATCACCAGGGCATCCGGGGCGTAGCCGGCGATCCGCACGCAGGCGTCGTCGAGCGCCGCCGACCAGAGGTCCCAGCCGCTGCCATGGGCCAGCGGATAGTTGTGGTTGCAGCCCTCGCCGGCGCCTTCGCCGCGCTCGTCGGCGTAACCGAGGAAGTACGGGTATTCGACCCGCGGATCGCCATGGATCGAGGCGAACAGCACGTCGTCGCGGCGGTAGAAAATGTCCTGGGTGCCGTTGCCATGGTGATAGTCGACATCGAGGATCGCCACGCGCCGGGCACCCTGGTCGAGGAACGCCTGGGTGGCGATGGCGGCATTGTTGAGGAAGCAGTAGCCGCCCATGAAGTCGCCGCCGGCGTGATGGCCCGGCGGACGGCAAAGGGCGAAGGCGCTGCGGGCGCCCTGGCGCATATGCTCCTGGGCGGTCAGCGCGACCTGGGCGGAGCTGTAGATGGCCTGCCAGGTGCCGGCGGTGATCGGCGCCTCGGTGTCGAAGCTGTAGTAGCCCAGCTCGCCCATCAGCGCCGTGGGGATCGGCCCGTCGCGGCGCAGGCGGCGGCCGGGGAAGGTGGTGGATACCAGGTCGCCGCTATGGCCTTCGGCGGTCCAGCGGGCCCAGGCGCCCTGGAGGAAGTCCAGGTAGGCGCCGTCGTGGATGCGCAGCAGCGGCTCGCGGCCGAAATCCTTCGGCGCGATCACCTCGCCAAGGTTCTGCGACTTCACCCGGGCCAGCACGGTGTCGGCCCGGCTGGGCATTTCGAAACAGGGTTGCAGCTTGCCGTCGACCAGTTCCGACTGGCCGAAGTGCAGACGATGATCGTCGCTGTAGACGCTCAGCATGGAGAGACCTCGCAGGTTTCTTGTTCTTGGTGGAGGGATTCTGCCCAGCGCGCGGTCGCGGCAAAACGGCGGCGGCGGCCAAAAAGGGATCGATATGGCCAGAATCCATGTCCCTTTAGCGCCGCCTGGCGATTATCGACGCGGGGAATTACTCAGCGCCCGCGCCGGTCCATACTGCTTGAGCCAGTCAGGATCGAAAGGGGGATTCGATGAGGCGCGCCAGCCTGCATATGTTGCTCTGCCAGTTCGCCATGGCCCTGAGCCTGCTCCTGAGCCTGGGCAGCGAGGCCTGGGCCGCCAGGCCGGCTCCGCAGGCGGCCGTCGACCTGGAAGCGCCGCCCGCCCTGGCCGAGGACGCCAGCCTCGACCAGCTCAGTGCGCAACTCGATCTGGTCCGCCAGCGCGTCACCGCCGACGCCAGCGACGACCTCCTCGCCGAGTTGCGCCAGAGCGCGTTGCAGGTCCAGCGCCAGGCCGACGCCCTGCTCGCGCTGCGGGTCGCCGACATCGAGCGGCTCGACGACCAGTTGAAAGTGATCGGCCCGCCGCAGCCCGACGAGGCGGAAAGCCTCGCCGCCCAGCGCCAGACCCTGACCCGGCAGAAGAACGCCCTGCTCGACGACGAACGCCAGGCCACCCAGCTCGGCCAGTCGTCCCGCGACCTGGCGGCACAGATCGTCAACCTGCGCCGCAGCCTGTTCAATTCGCAGATCAGCAGCCGCGCGGCGACACCGTTCAGCCCGAGCTTCTGGTCGACCCTGATCCGTCCCACCGACGACGACCTGCGCCGGCTGGACAAGTTGAAGGCGGAGGCCCTGGCCGCCTTCGACAGCGCCATCGCGCCCGGACACCGCTGGGCCTTCGCCGGAACCCTGCTGGCTACCGTGCTGGTCTGGAGCTTCGGCCGCCGCCTGCTGGAGCGCATGCTTACCTGGGCGATGATCCGCTGGCTGCCGGAAGGCCGCCTGCGGCGCAGCGCCCTGGCCCTGGCGGTCGGGCTGGCGACCATCCTGACCATCGTCGGCGCGGTGTCGCTGATGCGCTGGGGCCTGGAAAGCAACGCCAGCCTGAGCCCCGACATGGCCAGCCTGACCGATCAACTGGTGAGCCTGGCGATCTTCTGCGCCTTCATCGCCGGCCTCGGCCGCGCCCTGCTGATGCTGCCGCGTCCGTCCTGGCGGCTACCGGCGATCCCGGACAGGATCGCCAGCGCCCTCGGCCCGTTCCCGGCGATCCTCGCGGTGGCGCTGATGCTGGTGGCCACCGAGGAACGGATCAACAGCGTCACCGGCACCAGCCTGGCCCTGACCGTCGCCCTCAACGGCCTGACCGCGCTGGTCACCGCGCTGATCTTCGCCGCCGCCCTGCTGCGCTACCACCATGTGCGGCGCAAGCACGACCTGGAGCGGCCAGGCGGGATCGCCGGGCTGATCCCCTTCGTCGCCTCGGTATGGATCGCGGCGATCCTCCTCGCCCTGTTCACCGGCTACCTGTCGCTGGCCTACTTCCTCACCGGCAAGCTGCTGTGGATCAGCGTGATCGCGGCCACCACCTACCTGCTGATCGCTTTCTTCGGCGACATCTGCGAAACCCTGCTCTCGCCCAAGCACCCCAGCGGCCTGGCGCTGGCCAATGCGCTCGGCCTGTCGCCGCGCCACCAGGCCCAGGCCGCCACCGTGCTGGCCGGGGTCGGCCGCACCCTGCTGTTGCTCACCGCGCTGCTGCTGGCCTTCCTTCCGGTCGGCTCGAGCCCCAGCGAACTGCTGCAGGGCTTCGCCCAACTGGGCGAAAGCAGCAAGACCCTGGGCAACCTGAACATCGTCCCGCAGGACATCCTGGTCGCCCTGCTGCTGTTCGTCGGCGGCCTGTTCGCCCTGCGCATCGTCAAGCGCTGGCTGAGCGAGCGGCTGCTGCCGGAAACCAACATGGACGCCGGCATGCGCGCCTCGCTGGTGACCCTGGTCGGCTACCTCGGCTTCGTGCTCCTGGCGATGCTGGTGATGTCCGCCCTGCGCATCAACCTGACCAGCCTGACCTGGGTGGTCAGCGCCCTCTCGGTGGGCATCGGCTTCGGCCTGCAGGCCATCGTGCAGAACTTCATTTCGGGCCTGATCCTGCTGACCGAGCGGCCGGTGAAGGTCGGCGACTGGGTCAGCCTGGGCGGGGTCGAGGGCGATATCCGACGGATCAACGTGCGCGCCACCGAGATCCAGATGGGCGACCGTTCCACGGTGATCGTGCCGAACTCGCAGTTCATCTCCCAGACCGTGCGCAACGTGACCATGGGCAATGCCCTCGGGGTAGTCGGGGTTAACCTGACCCTGCCGCTGGACACCGACGCGATGAAGGTCCGCGAACTGCTCCTGCAGGCCTTCGCCGAACACCCGGCGATCCTCGACGCGCCGGCGCCCTCGGTGACGTTCAAGGATCTCGCCAGCAACGGCCTGGTGCTCAACGCCAGCGGCTTCGTCAACAGCCCGCGTTCGGTGGCCGGCGCGCGCAGCGACCTGCTCTTTACTATCCTCGACCGCTTGCGCAGCGAAGGCATCGCGCTGTCCTCGCCGCAGAGCCTGCTGATGATCCAGGATGGCGGCCCGGTCAGCGCCGCACCTGCGCCCGCGACGCCCGATTGAAGCGAAGGGGCGGACTGGCCGTCACGCAACGGGTAGAATCCGCCCCTTTTTCAACGCCGAACCACCATGAATCGCGAAGCCCTCGATACCCTCCTCCAGCACCTGCTCGCCGCGCTGTCCCCGGCGCCGGCGGAGACCCGCCGTCTGTTCCATGGTCGCGGCCGCTGCTGGCCGGGCCTGGAACAATTGACCGCGGACTGGCTGCCGGGCGTCCTGCTGGTGACTCTGTTCAAGGAGCCGCAGCCGGAGGAACTGGAAGCCTTGCGCCGGACCCTGGGGCAACTGACCACGGCGCCGGCCTGGGCTGCGAGCCAGGGCCGGCACCTGGTCCTGCAGCACCGCTACCGCCCAGACAGCGCCTGCGAATGGCTGTCGGGCGAGCCGCTGGAAACCTGGGACATCGTGGAAAACGGACTGCGCTTCCGCCTCGACCTGGGACGCAACCAGAACACCGGGCTGTTCCTCGACATGCGCCTGGGCCGCCGCTGGGTGCAGGAGCAGGCCGCCGGCCGCCGCGTGCTCAACCTGTTCGCCTACACCTGCGGCTTCTCGGTGGCGGCCATTGCCGGCGGCGCCAGCCAGGTGGTCAACCTGGACATGGCCCGCGGCCCGCTCAACCGCGGCCGCGACAATCACCGCCTGAACGGCCACGACCTCGGCCGGGTGAGCTTCCTCGGCCACGAACTGTTCAAGTCCTGGGGCAAGCTGCGCAAGCTCGGCCCGTACGACCTGGTGATCGTCGATCCGCCGAGCTTCCAGAAAGGCAGCTTCGTCCTGACCCAGGACTACCGCAGGATCCTCCGCCGCCTGCCGGAACTGCTGGTGCCCGGCGGCACCCTGCTGGCCTGTATCAACGACCCGGCCATCGGCCCCGACTTCCTCCTCGAGGAAACCGCCCGCGAGGCGCCGTCGCTGCACTTCGCCGAACGCCTGGAGAATCCGCCGGAATTCCCCGATGCCGACCCCGCGGCGGGCCTCAAGGCGCTGCTGTTCCGCAACGCAGGCTGATCGACGCGCGGGCGGCGTGCCGCTAGGCTGTCGGCATGGACATGCCCGATGGATTCATCCCCCTGCCGCCGCGCGTCGAACCGCAGGCGGCCTTTCGCCCCCTGCTCGACGACCTGCGCCGGACCCTGGCCCGGCCTCCGTTCGAACGGGCCGTGCACAGCGTCTACCTGTACGGCAGCGTCGCCCGCGGCGAGGCCATCACGGGGCGCTCCGACCTCGACCTGACCCTGGTCCTGCGCGACCCGCCCAGCCCCGAACTGGCCGCGCAACTGGAAACCGCGCGCCTGGCATTGCAGGCGCGCCACCCGGAAGTGAGCAAGATCGATTTCGATATCGGCCACCTGGACCAGGCCCGCGATCCGGCCAACCGCGATAGCTGGGGCTATTGGCTCAAGCACCGCTGCCGCTGCCTGTGGGGCGAAGACCTGGCCAGCGCCCTGCCGCCCTTGCGTCCGGCAAAAGCCATCGCCCTGGCCCTCAACGGCGACTATGCGCAGGTGCTGGAAGACTCTGCGCGACGCCTGGAAAGCGCGTCCTCGGAGGAGGAGCGCCGCCGCCTGCAACGGGAAGCGGCGAAGAAGCTGATCCGCTCCAGCGACATCCTTCGCGGGGAGACGGAAAGCGTCTGGCCGGAGACCCTGGAGCATTACCTGGCGCTGTTTCGCGCACGGCACCCCGGACAGGCGCCGGCCCTGGAATATTTCAAAGCCGTGCTGGACGGCCAGGTCACCGACCCGGCGGTGTTCATCGAGCGCCTGCGCGCATTCAGCGCCTGGATGCAGCGCCAGGCGTAGCCCGCCGAGACAGTCGTCCTCAGCGTCGGGCCAACAGGGCCGTGGCGCCCTGCGCCTTGCGCGTGTACCAGAGCACCCGGCTGACGCCACGGGTGATCGCCACGTAGGCCAGGCGCAGGCTTTCGTCCTCCATGGCCTGGTCGTAGCTGTTGCGGAAGAAGCCCGATGCCGCGTACAGCGCGTTGCGCAACGGATGCTTCTCGCCCGGCAGGCAGTCGTCGACGACGATCGCCACTTCGGCCTGGAGGCCCTTGGCGCGATGGATGGTCATGCCCTTCACCGGCAGCGCGCGATCCAGCTCCGCCTGGATCGCCTGCAACGGCTCGTTGCGCCGGCTCAGCAACAGCACCGCGGTGCGCTCGCTGCTTTCGCGAGCGGCGGCGTGCTCGCACTGGGCGCGGATTTCCGCCAGTAGCTTCGGCAGTTGCGCACGCAGGTCGAAACGCGGCACCAGCTTCACGCCATGGTCGCCCGGCTGGATCGGGCGGAACGCGCGGCAGGTCTTGTCCTGCTTGAAACGCACCCCGGCCAGCACCTTCTCGCCGTCGCGAATGATCGGTTCGACGGAGCGGTAGTTGGTTTCCAGCACCAGCAGCGCGCTCTTGCGTCCCCGCCCACGCGACGGGAAGTGCCGGTCGAAGTCGATGAACAGCTCCGGCGAACTGCCGCGCCAGCCGTAGATCGACTGCCAGTCGTCGCCGATGGCCATCAGGCTCGGCGCCGTGCCCTGGGTCGCCAGGCGGCGGTGCAACGCCTGTAGCCAGAGGACGATCTGCGGCGAGACGTCCTGGAACTCGTCGATCAGCAGATGGGTGAACGGCGCCAGTGCCGTTTCCGCCAGGGCCCCGCCGGCCATCCGCTCGCCGAGCTGCTGGAACGCGGCGTCGAAGGTCATCAGGCCCTCCTCGCGCAACAGCGCCTGGAACCTCGCCCAGAACAGTGCCATGGCTTCGACGAAGATCTTCTCGCGCAGTCCGCACTCCAGCTTGCCGCTGTCCAGGCGTTCGACGCGCAGGCCCAGGCTCTCGGCGAACCCGGCCTGGGCATGGAAGGCTTCGTACAACGGCAGCGCCTGGAACTCGCCGGCCAGCTTGAACGGATCCAGCGGCGCCTTCGGCTGCCGCCGCGCACCCTCTTCCGGCTCCGCCGGCGGCGGCAGTTCCAGCAGCTTGTGGGTCTTGGCGCGGAACGCCGGGCTTTCCGCGTAGCACTGCTGGTAGGCCTGCTTCAGCAGGCGCTGCTGGGCCGGACGCAGGCGTCCGGCGGCAAGGGGGTTGTCCGGCTCGGCGGCGGGGTCGCGGTCGTCCAGTTGTTCGAACCAGCGCGGATTGCCGAGCACCTCGCGGGCCAGGCTGCCGAGCGCCGAATGGAAAGTGCGCACGCACTGCCGCGCCTGGGCCGCGTCGAACGGGTATTGCCAATGGGCGAGCACGCGCAGCAATTGTTCGCGCAACTGCGCGCAGGAGGCGTTGGTGAAGGAAATCACCGTCAGCCGCTGCGGCTCGACGCCCAGGTGGCAGAGCATGAACACCACCCGCAGGACCAGGGTGGTCGACTTGCCCGAGCCGGCGCCGGCGAAGATCCGCGCCAGCGGCTGGCGGCAGAGGATCATCGCCCACTGCTCCTCGGACGGTGGGCTGACCACGCCGAGCGACGCGGCCTGCGCCACCTGATCGCGCATGGCGCGCTCCCGGGATTCGTCGACCTTCAGCGCGGCAGCCGGATAGATTCCCTGCGGCGCGCCCCGCGAGGCGGCAGCGGGCTTGCGCGGAGTCCCCCGAACGGCGCCCTTCGCAGGCTTGCCGGCAACCTTGGCCGGGGCCTTCGCGGCGTTCTTCCTGGCGCGGGCCTTGGCCGGCTGCAACAAGGCTTCGCGAGCCTCGCGCTCGGCCTGCAGGTAGGCGGTGGTCCGCGGAAAACAACGCGCCAGGGCGCTGGAAAGCATCGACTTGTAGCGCCGTACGGCAGACAGCATCGGGGACCGGTCCAGACAAAGCATGTGGCTGAATCATAAGTGTTTTCCGCCCTCGGCCGACAGTCGGACGGGGACCGCCCATCGCGCCAGGGCAACCCTTGCGCGACCGCGCCGGTCTACCCTTCGGGCCGTGCCGGCCTGCCAACTCAGCGAAAACAAGGAGCCTACCCATGAGCGATTGGGCAATCACCTACAGCAAGGACGAAGCCACCGAGCGCCAAGTCCTGCCGTTCCCCCACAAGCCGAGCCCCGAAGAGGTCGCCGAGCACCTGCTGGAATGGGCCGAGGCCAACCTCAAGCCGGGCCACTACAGCACCGGCAAGCTGGAAAGCGACGAGCCGGCGGAACTGCTGCTGCGCCGCTTCGGCATCGTCGTCACCGGCATCGCCGAAGCCTGATCCCTCCCGCGGCCGGCGGGCGCCGGTCGCTTCCGCCGATACGCGCCTGCTCCACCAAGCCTACGAACGCGCCAGCCGCGCACCTGGGGCCGCTGGGCCAAGCGACGGTTTTGCTCCGGCCACACGGCACCTCAGCGCTCGCCAAGGGCAGCGAGATAGGCGCAGAGCATATCGGCCAGGGCCTCGGCGTAACGCTCGATCTCCGCCTCGCTGCGCGGCTGTTCGGAGAACTGCTTGCCGACCGCGCCGAGGGTGGTGGTGAGCAAGTCGCCGGCCAGGCTGCGCTCGGCCTCGGCGACCTCCGGCAAGGCCTCCCGGAGAAACGCCTGGAACACCCGCGCGCCCTCCGCCTTCACCTCCCGCGCCTCGTCGGCGTCGCGATACAGCGGCGCCGCGTCGCTCAGCGCCACGCGTATCGCCGCCTCTTCGCACTCCGAGCGCACGAATGCCAGCACCAGCCGGCGCAAGCGCGCCAGCGGCGGCCGGGCGGTGTCCTCGAGGATCTCGCCGAGCAGACGCGTGGTGCGCCGCCACTCGTCGCTTTGCAGGCGGAAGAGGATCGCCGCCTTGTTCGGGAAATACTGGTACAGCGAGCCGATGCTCACCCCGGCGCGCTCCGCCACCCGTGCGGTGGTGAAACGTTGCGCGCCTTCGCTGGCCAGAACCTGAACAGCCGCCTCCAGGATGCTCGCCACCAGTTCGCTGGAACGGGCCTGCTGCGGCTGCTTGCGCGAGGAAATACGCGGGTTTCGCTTGTCGCTCATGGAAGGCTCCGGAATGCGAATGGCGGAATGCGATGAATCCGTCGCATTCTAGGTCCACGCACTTACGCGCTCAAACATTCCCGGAACCATCCATGAATACCCTCACCAACGCCCCGCTCGCCGATCTCCTGCAACGCCTGTTCGCCGAAGCCGAAGCCAGCGCACCGGGCGACAGTCCCGCCCTCGCCGACCTCTCTGAGGCCGAGCTGAAGCGCCTCATGGGCAGCAAGACCGAATACCGCGAGTTCTACGGCCGCCTGAAGGATCTGGCGCTGCCCGTCTCCCGCGAAACCGGCAGCCTGCTCTACATGCTGGCGCGCAGCAGCTCGGCGCGCAGCATCGTCGAGTTCGGCACGTCCTTCGGTCTGTCCACCCTGCACCTCGCCGCGGCGCTGCGGGACAACGGCGGTGGCCGCCTGATCGGCAGCGAGTTCGAACCCTCCAAGGCGGAGCGGGCACGGCGCAACCTGGCCGCCGGAGGGCTGCTCGACCTGGTGGAACTGCGCGAGGGCGACGCCCTGCAAACCCTCGCCAAGGACCTGCCGGACACCATCGACCTGGTCCTGCTGGACGGCGCCAAGGCGCTCTACCCGGAGGTCCTCGCCCTGCTGGAAAGCCGCCTGCGCCCCGGCGCGCTGGTTATCGCCGACAACGCCGAGCATAGTCCCGAGTACCTGGCCCATGTCCGCTCGCCGGCCAACGGCTACCTGTCGACGCCCTTCGCCGAGGATGTCGAGCTGTCCATGCGCCTGGGCTGAGGAAAAAGCCGACACAGGCACTCCGCCACGGCGCGCGTGGCCCGGCCAGCGGCGGCCGCGAGCGCCGCCGCCCGAACGGCCACGCAGCGTCCCGGCGATTGCCTGGCCGGGGGCGGCCTCGCTACCCTCGGACGCGTTTTTGCCCGAGGGAAAGCCATGGAAAAGTACACGCCGATACCGTTCAAGCCGCTGTTCAACGATCTCTGGGTGTTCTTCCTCTACGGCTTGATCTCCTCGTTCTTCCTCGGCAGCTACTCCAGCCAGGGCGCCTCGCGGGAAGACCTCCAGGCGATCATCTTCGAGCCCTTCTCCATCCGCGCCTTCCTGATCATCTCCACCAGCGGCTTCCTGCTGGTCTGCCTGGCCGCCTGCCTGCTCGGCCTGGACGAAGGCAGGGCTGCGGCCAACTGGGCGATGCGCAAGCTGCTGGTGCCGATCAGCGAGGTCGGCCTGTCCGCCGGTTTCATCATCCTCGGCATGTCCGCCGGGATCATGGCCTACTTCCTAATCCCGGGCGCAGCCCTGGAAGGCGCCCGCGAGATCGTCGCGGTCAACGCCCGGATCGCCGCCCTGGTGGCCTTCGTGGTGGTCCCGCTGTACTGGATGCAGCGCTCCCTGTTCGCCACCGAGCGTCGCCAGCGCCTGCTCCTGACCCTCATCGTGCTCGCCTACCTGGCGCTGATCCATACCGCCCTTTGGTTCGTCGAGCCGCTGCGGTTCTGGATCGTCAGTCTGGTCGCCGGCGGCCTCCTGCTGCTCGCCTGGAGCCTGGCCCGACGCGCGGCGCGGGTCAGCTAGGGTCGGGATTCTTTCGCTGGCGAAGGAGGCCCGCATGACCCGCGACGAACTGGCCGAACGCTACCGAGCCTACCTCGACTGCCTAAACCGCCAGGATTGGCCGCGTCTGGCCGACTTCGTCCACAACCGGATGCACTACAACGACGTACAGATAGGACTGGAAGCTACCGGCGCATGCTCGAGGGCGGTTTCCTGGCGACCGCCGACCTGCGCTTCGAGATCGAGCGCCTGCTCGCCTGCCGCCTGCGCTTCGACTGCACGCCCGGCGGCCAGCTGTTCGGCATCCCGGTCAACGGCCAGCGGGTGCGCTTCGCCGAGAACGTCTTCTATGAATTCGAAGACGGCCACATCGCCGGAGTCTGGTCGGTGATAGACAAGGCGGCGATCGCCGCGTAGGTGTGAGATCGATAGTTTTTCATTCAACAGATAACGGCTCGCGCAAAACCGATAGGAGAAACCCGTGGAAACGATTTCCTTTGACTTCAATCGCATCAACAACATCTATATCGCGGCACGACAAAACGATAGGCAGACCCTGGTATTCGAGGTACGGAACGGGCGCGGCATCTTCGTTTTCATGATGTTTTTCTCCGAAACCGACGATTCCAAGGACCAGCTTTTCCTCTACTTGGCTCGTACGTCCCGAATGCTCAGGATAAAGATGTATGGGCGACATTCCTTGCGCTCGCCTGAGGAAAACGCCTACACGATCTACCTGACCGGACAACACCAGACTTACATTCGGGAAGAGCTGGGCATTCAGGGAGGAACAGACAATCCATTCGACATCCAGAGGTTTCTGGAAGAACTCAACGCCAGTATTCCTCAACAGTTGAACCTGGCGGAACTGCAGGAGCATTGCAGAGAACACAGAGCGGCCTTCAGCCATCCGGAACTCCGCCGTGCAATAGACGATGCGGACAAGATATATCTCATCGGTCCAAGGCAACTGGCAGCGAACCAGAAACCTCGAGAACAGACGCTCCGCAAACTCTACCTCCACGTAGACGCCGATGCCGATGTCCTGGAGCGTTTCATAAACGAACTCAAGCGCCTGAACAAAACGGTTGCCTGGACCGATAACCCCAGACAGGCGAACAACGATCTACGGACGATGCTGAACCAGCTTTAACCGGCAAAAACCTGTGCAGGCCCATCATAGCCAGGACGTCCTTCGCAGGAAGCCTCGACCGTCACCAGGTATCCACGAACGGCCGCTTGCGCCCCGCCCTCGGCGCCGGTTCTCCGGCGACGGCCAGGCCGCGCAGGAGCCAGGCGCGGGTCTCCGCCGGGTCGATCACCGCGTCGATCTCCAGGTAGCTGGCCATGTTCAGCGCCTTGCCGTTGCGGTAGGCCTTGTCGACCATACCGCGGAACAGCGCCTCGCGCCGCTGGGGGTCCTCCTCGGCCGCCAGCTCCTTGGCGAAGCCCAGCCGCACCGCGCCTTCCAGGCCCATTGCGCCGAACTCGCCGCTGGGCCAGGCGACGGTGAACAGCGGCGAATGGAAGCTGCCCGCCGCCATGGCCTGGGCTCCCAGTCCATAGCCCTTGCGCAGGACCACGGTGAAGAACGGCACCGTCAGGCTGGCGGCGCTGACGAACATCCGCGAGACGTGGCGCACCGTGGCCTGTTTTTCCGCCTCCGGGCCGACCATGAAGCCAGGGGTGTCGCAGAGCGAGACGATCGGGACGTCGAAGGCGTCGCACAACTGCATGAAGCGCGCGGCCTTGTCGCCGGCCGTGGCATCGATGGCGCCGCCGAGATGGCCAGGGTTGTTGGCGATCAGGCCGAACGCCCGGCCCTCGATGCGCAGCAGCGCGGTGACCAGGCCGGGAGCGAACTGGCGCCGCAATTCCAGCACGCTGTCCCGGTCGGCCAGGACCTCGATCGCCTGGCGGATGTCGTAGGCGCGCAGGCGGTTCTCCGGCACCAGGTGCCGCAACTCGCGCTGGTCGGCGCAACTCCAGTCGGCCAGCGGGCCCTGGAAATAGCCGAGGTAGCGCTTGGCCACCGCGACCGCTTCGGCTTCGTCCGCCACCAGTACGTCGATCACTCCGTTGGGCCCCTGCACGCCCGTCGGACCGACCTCCTCGGCGGCGAAACGGCCCAGGCCGCCGCCCTCGATCATCGCCGGGCCGGCCATGCCGATGGTCGCGTCGCGGGTGGCGATGATCACATCGCAGCAGCCCAGCAACGCGGCATTGCCGGCGAAGCAGCGACCGGAGACCACTCCCACCAGCGGCACCAGCCCGGAGAGCCGGGCCATGCCGACGAAGGTATGGCAATCGAGGCCGGCGACGCCGACGAAATCGGTATCGCCCGGGCGCCCGCCGCCACCCTCGGCGAACAGCACCAGCGGCAAGCGCCACTGTTCGGCCAGGCCGAGCAGGCGGTCGGTCTTCTTGTGGTTCATCACCCCCTGGGTGCCGGCGAACACCGTGTAGTCGTAGGCCAGCACCAGGCAACGCGCGGCCTGCGCGCCGAAGCTGGCGGCCCCCACCGTACCGGTGCCGGCGACCAGGCCATCGGCGGGGCTCAGCTCCAGCAACTCCTCGGCGGAGCGCCGGCGACGCTGGGCGGCCAGGGCGAAACCGCCATATTCGCTGAAGCTGCCCTCGTCCAGCAGGTCGAGCACGTTCTCCCGCGCGGTACGCTGTCCGGTCTTGCGCCGCCTGGCCAGCGCCTGCGGACGACGCTCGTCGCCCAGCGCTGCCTGGCGCTCGAGTACCTCGGCGAGATCGGCGCGGATATGCGCCAGGTCCAGCGCCTGTTCGGTCGGTGCCTGCTCGTCGTCATCCTCCGTCGGTTCGACGAACAGCAGCGTGGCGCCCTCCTCCAGCGGCTCGCCGAGGCTCGCCGCGAGCCGCCGGACGATACCGCCGCCGGGTGCCTTGACCTCGAACTCCATCTTCATCGCTTCCAGGATCGCGACGCGCTGGCCGGCACGCACCCGTTCGCCCTCGGACACCTCCAGGGCGACCAGCACCCCGCTGCTCGGCGCAGGCAGCGGCAGGCTGCCGAGTGGCGCCTCGACCCGCGCAGGCGCGGCGTCCTCGGCGAGCGGGCACTCGGCGCGGAGCCGCGGATGGCTCGCCGGGATAGGCGCCAGCAGTGTCTCCAGGTGGCTTTCGACGAAGCGGGTGTCGACCCGGTTGGCCTGTACCGCCGGATGCAGCAGAAGGTTGCGCAGCAGGTCCAGGTTGCTCGCCACGCCCTCCAGGCGGAACTCGCAGAGCGCCCGGTAGGCCCGGCGCAACGCGGCGGGATAATCCACACCGCGCACGACCAGCTTGGCCAGCAGCGAATCGTAGCTGGGGCTGACCCGATAGCCGGCATAGCCGTAGCCGTCCACCCGCAGGCCGGGACCGCTCGGCGGTTCGTAGGCGCCGATAGTGCCCACCGCCGGACGGGCGCTGCCGTCGGCCGCCAGGGTCTCCAGGTTGATCCGCAGTTGCACCGCGCAGCCGCCGATCGCCGGCGGTCGCTCCAGGCCGAGGGCAGCAAGCTCCATACCGGCGGCGAGACGCAACTGGGCATGCAGCAGGTCGACCCCGGTGACTTCCTCGGTGACGGTGTGCTCCACCTGGATGCGCGGATTGGCTTCCATGAAATAGAAGCGCCCGGGGCGCTCCTCGTCGACCAGGAATTCGAAGGTACCGATCCCCCGATAGCGCACCGCGCCGGCCATGCGCTGGGCGCAGTCGATCAGCGCCTCGCGGGTGGCCTCCGGCAGGTCCGGGCTGGGAGCGATCTCCAGCAGCTTCTGCTGGCGCCGTTGCAGGCTGCAATCGCGCTCCCAGAGGTGGCTGACCGCACCGCTGCCGTCGCCGAGCACCTGCACCTCGATGTGCCGCGCCCGTGCCACCCGTTGCTCGACGTACAACTCGTCCCGGCCGAACGCCGCCTGCGCCTCGGCACGGCAGCGGCGGTAGGCATCGGCCAGTTGCGCGACCTCCTCCACCGCGCGCATGCCCCGCCCGCCGCCGCCGGCAAGGGCCTTGAGCATCACCGCGGCGCCATCGCCCAGCCCTTCCAGGAACGCCTCGGCCTCTTCGACGCTGACCGCACGGTTGATCCCGGCCACCAGCGGCACCTCCAGGCGCTCGGCCAGGGCACGCGCGGCAGCCTTGTCGCCGAACACGTCGAGCACTTCCGCTTGCGGCCCGACGAAGTGGATGCCCGCGCGCTGGCAGCGACGGGCGAATTCGCCGTTCTCGGCGAGGAAACCGTAGCCCGGATGGATCGCCTCGCAGCCCTGCTCCAGGGCCAGCGCGACCAGCCGATCCATGTCGAGATAGGCCGCCACGCCACGGCCGGCCAGCGGCAGCGCGACATCGGCCTTGCGCACGTGCAGGGAAGCGGCATCGTCTTCGGCGAACACCGCCACCGAGCGGATCCCCAGGTCGGCGCAGGCGCGGGCGATGCGAATGGCGATCTCGCCGCGGTTGGCGATCAGCAAGGCGTTGAAGGGAGCGGTCACGGCAGGTTCTCCGGGGAGCGGGTCAGGCGGCCGGCGAAAGGGGCTGGCCCGGCGGCGCGTGGGTCATAGTCGCAGGCATCTTAGGCAGCCGAAGGAAGCGGCAGAACTGAGGCTTATTCATCGCCATCCATGAAGCCTATGCATGGTTCTATCGGCGAGCATGCCTGCTAGGCTGGCGCCTTCCCCAGACAGGCGCGCGCAAACATGAATCAGCCACATGAATGGTCGCCCCTCAGCCGTTTCGATCTGAACCTGTTCCGGGTCTTCGAAG
Organism: Pseudomonas sp. HMSC066A08; assembly: GCF_001813025.1. NCBI lineage: Bacteria > Pseudomonadati > Pseudomonadota > Gammaproteobacteria > Pseudomonadales > Pseudomonadaceae > Pseudomonas > Pseudomonas sp. HMSC066A08. The sequence goes on along the minus strand of NZ_KV811371.1, from coordinate 394,309 downwards.
TGGTCTATCGAGAACGCAACCTGACCCGCGCGGCGGGCCTCCTGCATCTCAGCCAGTCGGCCGTCAGCCACGCCCTGGCGCGCCTGCGCGACCAGCTCGGCGACCCGCTGTTCGTCCGCCAGGGACGCGGGGTAGCGCCGACACCGCTGGCCGAGCGACTGGCGCCGGGCATCCATGACGCCCTCGCCGGCCTGCACCGCAGCATGAATCGCTGCCAGACGTTCGACCCTCGGCGCGACGCGCGGACCTTCCAGCTGAACATGCCGGAGCAACTGGAGCCGCTGGTGCTCCCGGCGATCCTCGGCCACCTGCGCCAGGCCGCGCCGCGCATCGAGATACGCTGCAACAGCCTGCACTGGGCGGACCTGAAGGCGGAACTGGGCGCCGGACGCATCGACCTCGCCATCGAGATCGCCCGGCCCACCGACGCCGCCCTGCGCCGCCAGCACCTGCTCGACGACAGCCTGTGCGTGATGGCCGGGCCGGGCTTCACCGGCGACCTGAGTGCGGAGGAGTACCTGGCGGCGGACCATGTCGCGGTGACCTCGCGGCGACGCGGCATCTGCATCGAAGACCTGGCCCTCGGCCACCTCGGCCTGACCCGCCAGGTGCGCCAGCGCTGCCAGCACTACCTGTCGGCGGCGTTGCTGGTGGCCCAGGGCGGCTACCTGCTAACCCTGACCCGAGGCTACGCCGAACTGATCAACCGCGGCCTGGGCAACCGCCTGCTGCCGATGCCGCTGGCCCTGCCAGCGGTGACCCTGAATCTCTACTGGTCGCGCCAGGCCGACGACGAAGCCGGCAGCCTCTGGCTGCGCGGCGAACTGGCGGAGCTGGCGACGCGCCTGCGCTGAGCGCGGGCGCTGCGACTAGGGCTTCGCCGCCTTGGCGCGGGCCTTCTGCAGCCACTGCCCGGCCTTCGCCGAACACTCCGTGACATAGGTCGTATCGATCGCGCAGCGCTCCCCGGTGGCCTTGAGCAGGTAGGCGGCATCGGCTACCTCGTAGTCGGTGTGCCGGCGCGGCGTACCCTTCGCCTGGGATTCGCGTTCGTCCTCGCGGATGTCGCAGTACAGCGCATTGCTGCGGGCGAACAGTTCGAGGCACTCGGCATCCTTGCCCAGCAACGGGTTGGCGCTGTCCTCGGCGGACTTGGAGCAGCCGCCGAGCAGCAGGCAGGCGCAGGCGATCGTGGCGAGCGGGCTACGCATGTGTCCGTTTCCTTGGCCATGGAGAGTGCGCCATTAAAACAGCCCCGGCGCCTCGGCGCACCCATGGTGCTACTCCGCATCCCCCTGCCCCAGCAGCGCCCGGTACTTCACCGCCGCCGCGGTCCGCGACGGCACGTCCAGCGCCCGCAGCAGCGACGACACATGGATGCGCACCGTGTAGTGGGAAATCTCCAGGGCGCGGCCGATCTCCTTGTTGCTCTTGCCCTGGGCCAGCAGGCGCAGGACATCCAGTTGGCGCTCGGTGAGCCCCTCCAGGCGCGGGCTGGGCTGCAGCGGCAGGAGGCCGGAGGGTTCATAGCGCACCAGCACTTCCCCGGCGCGGATGGCCAGAATCGCCTGGCCGAGTTCCTCGGGCGCAATGCTCTTGCCGAGGAAGCCGTCGGCCCCTGCGTTCATCACTTCGCCGATGAGCTGCGGGTCGTCGACCATCGAGACGACGATCAGGGTGGTGCGCGGGAAGCGGCGGCGCAGGTCGGCGAGCATCTCGATGCGGGTCAGGCCGGGGAAACGCAGGTCGAGGATCAGCGAATCGGGCTGCTCGCCTTCGCCAGCCAGGCGCAGGACCCCGGCGAGGTCGCCGGCCTCCTCGATCCTGGCCTCGGGCAGCAGGCGCTGGAGGATACTCAGCATGCCCTCGCGAAACAGCGGATGATCATCGGCGACGATGATGCGGCCAGTCATTCTTGTAGTCTCCAGGAGTCGCAGTTTCCGCCGCGCATGCTACCTTAGCCCGCTACCGCCGCGCCCACCCTTCGTCCGTCTTCGTGACGAAGGGGGCGAAACAGAGGAAAAGGCGCGCGGCGCTCCCATGCACACGGAGGTGCACATGAAGTTCGAGAAGAATACCGAGCTGGACCAGGCCAATCTGCGTTTGATCGTGGCCACCTGCGCGATCCTCTACGTAGTGCTGATCGGCCTGCTGCCCGGCCTGAAGGTCGAGACCTACCTGCCGATCGTTGCCTACTACGGCCTGTTCCTGATCGCCTCCATACTGCTGCGCCAGGCCATCGTGCGCTGGCCGGGGCACTACCCGGCGCGGCGGATCTTCTGCATGCTGCACGACTACGCCGGCACCTCGTTCGGCCTGATCGTGGGCGGCGAGGCGGCGCTGCCGCTGTACGCGGTGATGGTCTGGATCAACCTGGGCAACGGCATGCGCTACGGCTCGCGCTACCTGGCCATCGCCACCGCCCTGGCGCTGCTCGCGCTACTGGTCATCTATCGACTGACCCCGGCCTGGCAGGCTCGGCCGTTCATGGTGCTGATGCTGATGACCACCAGTACCGTCATTCCCTTCTACGCGCACCTCCTGCTGGAGCGCACGCGCAAGGCCACCGAGGAAGCGTTGCAGGCGAACCAGGAGAAATCGCGCCTGCTGGCCCAGGCCAGCCACGACCTGCGCCAGCCGATCCACTCCATCGGCCTGTTCACCGCCTGCCTGCGCGACGCCCGCCTGGGCGACGAGGAACGGCGCCTGGTGGACAACATCGACCGCTCGCTGCTCAACGTCTCGCAACTGTTCCGCTCCATCCTCGATCTCTACACCCTCGACAACGGCCGGCTCCAGCCCAAGCAGGAGAACGTCCACCTGGGCGAGTTGCTGCGCGACCTGGTCCGGCGCAACGCCGAGGCGGCGCGCTGGGCCGGGGTGGAACTGCGCCTGCGCCCTTGCCGCCTGTGGACGCGAACCGATCCGGGGCTGCTGTCGACCATGCTGCAGAACCTGCTCTCCAACAGCCTCAAGTACGCCGCCGAGCGCCCGCTGCTGATCGGCGTGCGGCGGCGAGGCGACGGCCTGGCCGTAGCCATCTACGACCAGGGCCGGGGGATCGCGGAGGAACACCTGCCGCGGGTGTTCGAGGAGTTCTACCGGGTACGCGAGACGCGCGACCGCGACGTCGAGGGAATCGGCCTGGGGCTGTCCATCGTCCGCCGCCTGGGGCAGTTGACCGGGATCGAGGTGACGCTGCGCTCGCGGGTCGGACGCGGCACCGCGGTGACCCTGCACGGCCTGCCGGCGGTCGCCGCGCAAGCCCTGCCCCGCCGCGACGATCCCCTGCAGGCCGGCCTGCTCACCGGCTTGCGGGTGTGCCTGGTGGAAGATGATCGCAACGTCCTGCGCGCCACCTCGGCGTTGCTCGAACGCTGGGGCTGTACGGTCCAGGCGGAAACCGAGGCGGACGGCTGGCGAACCGATTGCGACATCCTGGTCGTCGACTACGACCTCGGCCCCCACGCCTCCGGCGTCGAGTGCATCGAGCGGGTACGGCGGCAACGCGGAGAGGCGATACCGGCGCTGGTGATCAGCGGCCACGACATCGAGCGTATCCAGGCCAGCGTCGAAGACACCGACATCGCCCTGCTCTCCAAGCCCGTGCGCCCCACGGAATTGCGCGCCACCCTGCGCGCCCTGCGCGAGCGCCCGGTGGCCGCCAGCCAGGCTTCCTGAGACAAGCCAGGTCGAGGAGCGCAGGCCTACGGCGGGCCGTACTTGATGCCGGCGCAGCCGTGGGACAGCAGCAACTCGCCGTCGTCGGCCTCGAACTGGGTGATCCGCTTGCTCTTGTCGACGGTGACGGAAATGATGCAGCGATTGGGGTGGTTGACGGTATCCCAGTAGTTGGTGTTCACCATCACGTTGCCCTGCATCTCCGAGCTGGAGCCCACCACTTCATAGCGGGAATAGCTGGTGTCGGTGTACCACTGCATCACCACCTGCGACCCGTCGGCGGTGCGCTCCATCTTCTGCGGCGTACCGAAGAAGGCTATCGCCTCCTCGGCTGAGCGGCCCTTCCACTGGCTGCGGGCATAGACCTCGGGCAGCGTGTCCATCTGGATACAGCCGCCCAGGGAAAGCGACGCCAGTAACGGCGCGATGAATATCCGGCGCATGGGTTGACTCCGTGTCTAGGGGTTCTTCGGCGGGTTGCCAGGCAGCAGGTCGAAGGCTCGCAGGCCCGGCGCGGCGTCCTGCCCGGACGCTTGCGCGCGGTTCGCCTGCTCGGCCACGGCCATTCCGCGCTGTGCGGGGGCAGGTTTCCTCGACGCCGCAAGCGAACGCCCACCGGCAGAGAACGACTCGCGCGCCGGCTCGTCGCCACTGCCGAAGCGCCACCAATCGCGGGCCTCCGGGCCGGTGGCGAGTACGGATTGCCGAGTCATGGTTCCTTCCAAGTAACGTGCGTCCTGCACAACCGGTTTCCGCGAAACGCGGGGATCAAGGGCGGGACTATAGCGTCGCGGCGAAGAAGCTCGAATAGCACAGAGGTACTATGTTCGGTCCGGGCCCTTCACCACGCAGCCACTTCAAAGCAGCCCCGTCGAAGCGTGTGGCAGGCCTTGCAACGCGGCGGGGTCATGTCGTCCGAGCTCAATCTGCCTGTAGTGGAGCTGAAAAGTGTTGCCTGACCGGTTGGATCCGTTCCTTTTTCCTCGTCCGAACCCATCCGGGCGCCACTAGGCCGATTTTCTATGGCAAGGGCCCACCTCAGCGTCCGCTCCCCACTAATGCGACGACACCTACTCCGCCGCCCCCTGCGCCGGCGGCAGCGAGAAACCCGCGCGCAGGCGCCAGGCCTCGGCCAGTGGGAGCGGCCGAACAGACGCTTGAATTCGCGGTTGAACTGCGAAGCGCTGGCGTAGCCGACCGCATGGCAGACGGCCTGGGCGCTCATGCCCTGGCGCACCATCAGCAGACGCGCCTGATGCAGGCGCGGGCACTGGTACTGCATCGGCGAGGCCTGGGTGATCGCCTCATGGCGATGACTCCGTTACGGGGAATCCTCAACATCACCTCCATGGGCGGCTACATCACCATGCCCGGCATCGCCTACTACTGCGGCAGCAAGTTCGCCCTGGAGGGGGTTTCCGACGCCTTGGGCAAGGAGGTGGCCAGCCTCGGCATCGCCGTCACCGCCGTGGCCCCCGGCTCCTTCCGCACCGACTGGGCCGGCCGCTCGATGGTCCGCAGCCCGCGCACCATCGCCGACTACGACGCGCTCTTCGACCCGCTCCGCCCGGCGCGCCAGGAAAAGAGCGGCAAGCAACCGGGCGCCCCGCGCAAGGCCGCGCGCACCTGCTGCTGGGCAGCGCCGCACTGGGGCTGGTGCGGCAGAAGCTGAAGGCGCTGGAGGAGGAAATCGCGGCGTGGGAAGAGGTCACGCGGTCGACGGATGGATGAGGTCTGGAAAGTCGTAGGCGGATAATTCCACGACATTATCCGCCGATACCACGCCGAACCGGCGGATAACCGCACTGCGGTTATTCGCCCTACGCCATGGCCAGGTTGCTGGCCCGCTCCGACAACGGACAGCCCTTTTCCTGCAAGTACCGAATCGCCTGCCGTGCCGTGGCGGGGTTCATCGTATTGCCGATGAAGGTCGTCAGCGAGTCGGTGAACTCCAGCACGATGTTCTCGGTGTAGTGCCATTTCCGGTAGTCCACCCGGGAAATACTGGAATACGGCTTCGAGCGCGTGCGGATGACGCGGAACTCGACACGGTCCGCATGCAGGACCAGCCGCGGGGACAGGTCGCTGTGGGCCCAGCACAGCCAGGGAATGCCTTTCCAGCCGGCGAACGCGGCGACCAGGCGCACGTTCAGGCCGCTGTCCGTCGCAGGATCCTTCGTCATGCGCCCTCGCCTCCCAGATAACAGCCGCGCTGCTTGTCCACTGTCACCGGATGCGCGTTTTCCGCAAAGACCGGCATCGATCCATCGATTCCCTGTTCGCGCTTGAGCCGGTATTCCCGTTCGGAAAGCGGCACGATCCACAACAGGTCGACGGGATGAGCTACCGCGTGGAAATCGTCGAACAGCCGCGCATCGATCTTCACCAGGGTATTCAGCAGCAGGAAATGGCGCAGGTGCCCACCCTCGAAGATCGGCATGCCGAACTGAACCGTATGCCCGAAGCCCAGGACGAACCTGTCGTGGAACGGAAGCCCGGCGAGCCATTGGGTGGTCTGGAGGTCGCGCCGCTCCGCAACCTCTCGTCGCTCCCGCCCCCTCACTCTCCCACCCGCCCCTCGACCCTCCGCAAGCGCGCCATGCTGTACACATCCACGAAGCGCCCATCCCGCACCGCGTAGTCGCGCATCTCCCCTTCGGTCTCGAAGCCGAACTTGCGATACAGCGCCAGCGCCGGGGCGTTGTCGGTGTATACGGTGAGTTCGACGCGGCGCAGGTTCATCCAGTTGTCGGCGATGTCCAGCAGTTCGCCGAGCAGGCGGCTGCCGACACCCTTGCCCTGCCAGGCGACGGCGACGCCCATGCCGATGCTGCCGCTGTGGCTGCGACGGATGCGCGGGTGCTGTTCGAGGCTGGCACTGCCGATGACGTCGCCCTGGTGCAGGGCGACGAGGATCAGCAGGCGGTCGTCGTCCGCGCTGTCGTGCAGGCGCTTGCGGCGCTGCTCCACCGACTGGTAGGGCATCTGCAGGACCTGGCGGGCCACGGCGGGGTCGTTGTACAGGGCGGTGAGGCCTTCCACGTGGCGTTCGCTGTAGCGTTCGAGGCGGATCGTCGGCGATTCGGCGGTCATTGCGGTCATCCCTGGGCTGTCTGGCCACCCAGCATAAGCGTCTGCGCCGGGCTCGACCAGCCGGTCGGAGATCGCGCTTTCCCTGCCGCGCGGCTCTGGCTAAGCTCGACCTTCGAACAACGAAAGGACGCCAGCATGGTCCAGAGCGCCCCAGCCAGCGAAATCGCCGCCCTCATCCTGCGCGGTTTCGACGATTACCGAGAGCAGTTCCGCGAGATCACCGACGGCGCCCGTGCCCGCTTCGAGCAGGCGCAGTGGCAGGAAGCGCAGCGCGCCTCGGCGCAGCGGATCAACCTCTACGAGGAAAAGGTCGCCGAGACGGTGGCCGGGCTGCGCGCGGGGCTGGCCGACAGCGAGCTGCTGGACGTAGAGCGCTGGCCGATCATCAAGAGCGCCTACATCGCGCAGATCGACCTGCGGCTGGACGACGAGCTGGCCGAGACCTGGTTCAACTCGATCTTCTGCGGGCTGTTCAGCCACGACAACATCAGCGACGGCACGATGTTCGTGCACACCACCCGGCCCTCGCTGCGCGCCCACGCCCGCGCGCCCTACACCCGCACCTACCGGCCGGGCGGCGACCTGCGCCAGGCGCTGGAGAAGATCTTCGACGACTACCGCTTCGACGTGCCCTACGACGACCGCGAGCGCGACCTCGAACGGATCGACGCACTGCTGCACAGCAACCTGCCGGACTGGGTGTGCAAGGACCCGGACCTGGCCATCGAGCTGATCGGCTCGGTGTTCTATCGCAACAAGGGCGCCTACCTGGTGGGCCGCCTGTTCACCCCGGACGAGCAGTGGCCGCTGGTGTTCCCGCTGCTGCACCGCGAGGGCCACGGCATCCAGTTCGACACGGTGATCACCGACGAGGCGGAAGTCTCGATCATCTTCTCCTTCACCCGCTCCTACTTCATGGTCGACGTGCCGGTGCCGGCCGAGCTGGTGGCCTTCCTCAAGCGCCTGCTGCCGGGCAAGCACCTGGCCGAGCTGTACACCTCGATCGGTTTCTACAAGCAGGGCAAGAGCGAGTTCTACCGCGCCCTGATCAACCACCTGGCGACCACCGACGACCGCTTCATCATGGCCCCCGGCGTGCGCGGCATGGTGATGAGCGTGTTCACCCTGCCCGGCTTCAACACGGTGTTCAAGATCATCAAGGACCGCTTCAACCCGTCGAAGAGCGTCGACCACGCCACGGTGATCCAGAAGTACCAGTTGGTGAAGAACCACGACCGGGTCGGACGCCTGGCCGACACCCAGCAGTTCGCCGACTTCCGCTTCCCGGTAAGCAAGTTCGAGCCGGAGTGCCTGGCCGAGCTGCTGGAAGTGGCGCCGTCGACGGTGGTGATGGAAGGCGACGTGGTGCTGATCCGCCACTGCTGGACCGAGCGGCGCATGACCCCGCTGAACATCTACCTGGAGAACGCCAGCGAGGCACAGACCCGCGAGGCGCTGAACGACTACGGGCTGGCGATCAAGCAACTGGCGGCGGCGAACATCTTCCCCGGCGACATGCTGCTGAAGAACTTCGGCGTGACCCGCCATGGCCGGGTGGTGTTCTACGACTACGACGAGATCTGCTACCTCACCGAGGTGAACTTCCGCTACATCCCCGAGCCGCGCTTCCCCGAGGACGAGATGTCGTCCGAGCCCTGGTATTCGGTAGGGCCCAACGACGTGTTCCCGGAAGAATTCCCGCGCTTCCTGTTCGTCGACCTCAACCAGCGCCGGCTATTCGCCAAGCTGCACGGCAACCTCTACGACGCCAAATACTGGCAGGGCCTGCAGGAGCAGATCCGCGAGGGCAAGGTGATCGACGTGTTTCCCTATCGGCGGCAGGAGACGCCCGAGCAGTTGCTCGGGTAGGTGCGGAGACAGGAATCGACCCAGCCGCACGCCCCTAGACCAACTGCGCCCCCAGCGCCCGCACCACCCGCTGCAACTCCGCCTGTCCACCGGTGGCGACGCGCAGGCCGGTGATCTCGCGGCGCGGCGGGTAGTGTTTGCGCAGGGCGTCGAAGGCGGCGCGGCGGGTGGCGCTGTCGCCGGTCAGGCTGCGGCGGAAGGCGGCGTCGTCGCTGCGCGGGTCGTACACCGCGCGGCACAGCGTGGCCAGCGCCCAGCCCGGGTCGCAGCCGGGGTTGAGCTGCAGGCCGGCGAGCCAGGTTTCCGGCAGCACGTCTTGCAGGCTCACGCGTTCGGCGATGCCGCGCCAGGCGCAGTAGGCCTGGTAGATCTGCGCGGTGCCGCGCAGCTTGCCTTCCAGGCTGTAGCCGGCGATGTGCGGAGTGGCGATCAGGCAGCGCGCGGCCAGTTCGGGGTCGGCCTGCGGTTCGCCTTCCCAGACGTCCAGCGCCACTTCCAGGTCGGCGCCGCCTTCGAGCAGGCGGCGCAGGGCCTGGTTGTCGACCACCGCGCCACGGCTGGCGTTGACCAGCCAGGTACCGGGACGCAGGGCGGCCAGGCGGGGTTCATCCAGCAGGTGGCGGGTCGGGTGTTCGCCGTCGCGGTTCAGCGGAGTGTGCAGGCTGATCACGTCGGCCTCGGCCAGCAGCCGTTCCAGCGAGACGAATTCGCCGTCCGGCTCGCGCGCCTGGCGCGGCGGATCGCAGACCAGCACTTTCCAGCCCAGCCCGCGCAGCACCTCCACCAGCCGCCCGCCGACCTGCCCGGCGCCAACCACCCCATAGGTGCGTTCGGCCAGGTCGGCGCCGCGCACCTCGGCCATCGCCAGCAGGCAGCCGAGCACGTAGTCCACCACCCCGCGGGCGTTGCAGCCGGGCGCGCTGGACCAGGCGATGCCGGCCTCGGCGAAGTAGTCGAGGTCAAGGTGGTCGGTGCCGATGGTGCAGGTGCCGACGAAGCGCACCGGCGAGCCGGCCAGCGCCGCGCGGCTGACCTCGGTGACCGAGCGCACCAGCAGCACGTCGACCTCGGCCAGTGCCACGCGGTCGATGGCGCGCCCGGGCAAGCGGCGAATGGAGCCCTGGTCGGCGAAGAAGGCGTCGACCACGGGAATGTTTTCATCGGCGAGAATACGCATGCAGACCTCCGCGAACGAGGCTGCACACTCTAGCAGGCCGAGGGCTCGCGGTGTTGCCGAACGGCTCGCGAGGCGGACCTGCGAGCGTCATGCGCAAGCCTCGACGATCGCGTTTTTCCCAACCACGACCGCGAACGATGGCCAGCTACAAGGAACAGAACCGCGAACGCCTCGTCCGCCTCCTCGACCAGGCGGCGTACGCCAGGGAGCCCGTTCATCGAGCCGGCAGCTCGCTCCGCTCCGGCATGGCCGCCAGGCGCTGGCGCATTTCCTCGCTGGCGGCAGGCCCGGCCTGCACGGTGCATTGCTCCAGCGGTACCGTTCGGCCATCGGCGAGAGCCGCCAGGAACGAGCGCACCGGCCGCCCGCTTGTTCGCTCGACGAGCTGCACGCTCTGCCCTTCCTCTGCATAGTGGCGATTACCCCAGGCGACGAAAGCCATGAGCACGAGGCGAAAATCCTCGCCCTTGGCCGTAGGCACGTACTGATAGCGCAGCGGACGCTGGCTGTAGGGCTGGCGTTCGAGCAGGCCCGCCTCCACCAGCGCGTTCAGGCGCCGGGTGAGCATGTTCGGCGCGATATCCAGGCTGCGGGAAAATTCGTCGAAGCGGCGCAGGCCCTGAAGCGCATCGCGCATGATCAGGATGCTCCACCATTCGCCGACCCGTTCCAGGCTGCGGGCGATGGGGCATTCGGCATCGGCGAAGGTCTTGCGTTGCATGGTTCTTCCTTGGCGAGGCTCACAAAGTGCTGGTCCGCATGTTACTTTCATGATGATAGTTACGTCCACTGACTGCTATTCCAACGGAACAGAAGGACTCGGACCCTCATGAGCAAACGTATCGTCGTCACCGGCATGGGCGCGGTCAGCCCGCTGGGCTGCGGAGTCGAACCCATATGGCAACGCCTGCTGGCCGGGCAATCGGGCATCGCCACGCTCCCGGCGGAGCTGATCGGCGACCTGCCCATCAGCATCGGCGGCCAGGTCCCCGACCGTGCCCGGGACCCGCAGGCCGGCTTCGATCCCGACCTGCTGCTGGCCGCCAAGGAACAACGCAAGATGGACCGCTTCATCCTCTTCGCCCTGGCCGCCGCGCAAGAGGCCCTGGCGCAGGCCGGCTGGGCGCCGCAGAGCGCCGAGGCGCAGGAGCGCACGGCGACCGTCATCGCCTCCGGGGTGGGCGGCTTCCATGCCATCGCCGAAGCGGTGCGGACCACCGACGGCAAGGGGCCGCGACGCCTGTCGCCCTTCACCATCCCGTCCTTTCTCTGCAACATGGCGGCCGCCCATGTGTCGATCCGCCATGGCTTCAAGGGACCGCTGGGCGCCCCGGTGACCGCCTGCGCGGCGGGCGTGCAGGCCATCGGCGACGCGGCGCGGATGATCCGCGCGGGAGAGGTCGACGTGGCGCTCTGCGGCGGCGCGGAAGCGACCATCCACCGGGTCAGCCTGGCCGGCTTCGCCGCCGCGCGCGCCCTGTCCAGCGATTTCAACGACAGCCCCGAGCGCGCCTCGCGCCCCTTCGACCAGGCCCGCGACGGCTTCGTCATGGGCGAAGGCGCCGGCCTACTGGTCATCGAGGAACTGGAGCACGCCCTGGCGCGCGGCGCCAGGCCCATCGCCGAGCTGGTGGGCTACGGCACCAGCGCCGACGCCTACCACATGACCGCCGGGCCGGAAGATGGCAGCGGCGCCCGCCGGGCCATGCAGCAGGCGCTGCGCCAGGCCGGCGTGGAAGCGGCCGCGGTGCAGCACCTGAATGCCCACGCCACCTCCACCCAGGTAGGCGACAAGGGCGAACTGGCCGCCATCAAGGCCGTGTTCGGCACCGGCAGCGGGCTCGCCATCAGCGCGACCAAATCCGCCACCGGCCACCTCCTGGGCGCCGCCGGCGGCATCGAGGCGATCTTCACGGTCCTGGCACTGCGCGACCAGCTCGCCCCCGCCACGCTCAACCTGGAAACGCCCGACACCGACGCCGAGGGCCTCGACCTGGTTCGCGGCGAAGCCCGGCGCTGGCCGATGGAACATGCGCTGTCCAATGGCTTCGGCTTCGGTGGGGTGAATGCCAGCCTGTTGTTCCGGCGCTGGGTGTAGCGCGGCCGGCCCTCCGCCAGGCGCTCCTGAGCACGCTGGCGGAGGGGAAGCCACTCATGTCGCATGCCCCAGCGCGTGTGGGTTTTCCTGATGCTGTAACTGCGTCGTGACGCTCTGTAGGCGCGATCTGGATTCGTGGGGGCGGGAAATTGCTTGTGGAGTGGGCGTTCAATAACCACTTTCGGCCAGAAGTGGACATTCAACCATAACCCCCTAATGTGTATGCAGAATAATAGAGTTTTTGGCTCCAAAATTTATTCCTTCGGGCTTTTCAGGCTGAAATCACTAAGATGAGATCAACAGGGATTTGCAAGGAATTCGGCAATGCCTAAATCTTCTGGCCGGGATTTGATAATTACTGCGGGAAAAGAGATTGATTCTGATTTTCTTAATACACCAATGGCTGAAATGGCTTTCGATCAAGTTGAATCGCATCAATGGGTGCCTGCATGAGTCACGGAAGGTGACTTGGTCAGACGCTTACAATCAGGCAGAGTGCCAGCACAATCTTTCAAAGGGAGCTTGCCATGTACGTCGCAGAGCCGATCGTTAAAAGAGGTCTCTTCTTCAGCCCCGCAGACAGCGAAAAGAAGCACCCCGGTGTTCTGACCATCTCCGATGGAGGAAGAGTCGAGTTGGAGCTCACTGCCGATGACTCGGCCTTCACCTCCTTTGAGGAAATGGAGATCGGTCGTTTGATAGGTATAGTCGAAGGGGGCTACGTGACCCTTGAGGAATGTGGCTATCGAAAGAAAAACGTCTCCTTTCCTGGGGGGCTGGCTACGTCACGTATCGAAGTGCATATGGCTTTCGTTGGTGTCGGAATGGAAGAACCGGGAAAATTTCTTTCGATGCGGTTTGGTGTGGATGGCCTAAGCGAGTGGTGGAACAGGTCTGCTTTCAAATTCGAGATTGGAGATAAGTTCGAGGATTTCACGCTCTCTGTTGATATCCCCACTCCGGTGGAGTTCAAACTCCCAGACGGCACCCAATTCAAGCTCTTCTTAGATGCAAAGATTCCGGGAGGAAGGAAATTCCCCCCCCTGGAACTTTTCCATCAAGCCTATATTCAGATCACTCCGCCAGAATCGAAGCCATTTGACTACTTCATTGGGCTGTCTCACCGAATAGCGAGATTCTTTGCATTTTCTATTGGGCGGCCAGTGGCCATTCACTCGCTTATGGCAAGACTCGATGATCCAGTGCTTGATCCTCTTCATCAATGGTTATCGGTCTACTTCCGGAGTTTGAATTACCCAAGCCAGCGAGAGGGAAAACCGTATCGCGCCCCAGATATGCTTCTAAGCCACGCAAGTATTGGTCCTCGCCTGCAGTCTATGCTATCCAACTGGCTCCGGGACTGCGACAACCTAGGGCCTGCATTGCACCACTATTATCTGGTCCAAGACAACGCCCACTCCTACATAGATACCAAATTCATTTCCATGGCCCAAGCGTTGGAAGCGTTTCATCGGCGTACTTCAAACACCACCAAATGGCCAAAAGCTGAATATAAAAAGAAGATTTCGTCAATTATCGAGAGCTGTCCGGAAGCTGATAAAAATTGGCTGGAACAGAAGCTACACTTTGGAAACGAAATCACTCTAGCAGAGCGGCTGGAGCACATGTTTTCCCCCTACTTGACTGTCTTCGGAGGAGAACAAGCGGTCGCCGAGATCATTAAAGGGACCAAGAATACTAGAAACTACCACGCACACTATGATGCCAATGGTTCTAAAAAGGCGGTGAAAGGAGCTGCGCTGGTAGCACTCACCTTTAGACTGCAGGTCTTGTTTACGCTCTGCGTCGTGGTTCGTTTGGGTTTCACAGTTGAGGAGGCCCTGAATCTAGCGAAAGTCGATGCCCTTGCTCGCCTCCTACGAACTGCAATCAACATCGATGAAGATGGCTGATGCTTCCAGCGATGGTCCGCTATTGGCCGGAAGCTGCCGGTCACTCTAGAATTGTTGTCGGACACGAACCTCCAATTAAGGCACGGCGGGACCAAGCACGAGAGTCTTCGCTACATACAATGCGGTTGGAAACCGGTAGTTAAGCACTGCATTGCCCAGTCGCTTGATCTGGTCAGGGCTCGTGGCATCCACTGGTCCGTGGTATGTCAGATGCCCGGCGCGATGGCCTCATTGCTTCTGAACCGCGAGCGCTGCCCCACCAAATCCACAAAAAGTATCAGCTAAGGCACCAACCATGATTTATGAGGATGTAGACCCGCAGCTTCTCGCCTTTTTGCATAATCCCCTAGCAACTCTCGATGCCTTGCATGCGGAAGGAAAGCGTCCAAATCGGCTTACCCGAATGCTCTATAAGGTGCCAGCCTTTCGTCGCTTCATTTGTTCCGAGCAGGTTCAGTGGCTTGTCTTGGATAAGCTGAAAGCCGGCCTGGCGGAGGCGAAGAGAACATTGCCCCAGAACCTCTTTGAAGACAGTGTTTCCCTCAACGAACACACCATGCATCGGTTCACCGATCAGTTGAACAAATACTTCAGAATAGATATTACGCTGGTTGAGAACGAGGCTGACTCGAGCGAGCGGCTTGCAATACTCAATGCCTTCATCCAGGCCAACACTTGGGCCAATCTCGAGTATACCTGCAACAGGATTGCCGAGAACCTGCAGCTTCGCGCTGAGCATAACTTGGCCATTCTGAGTAACGCTAACCTATGGCTGTGTTACTACCTGAGCGAGGTGTATTTCCTCATGGCCCACGGACTCATGACCGCCAGGCTAGAGGGGAAAACACTGTCTATCGTGCCTACCGCTAAGCTCCAGCGTCGCCTAAAAGGGTACTGGCTAGCGGAGATCTGCGAAGCCAACTCGAAAATTAGCGATATACGCACTTTTCTCGACATGGCACTGCTACTAAATAAGCTGGGGCATTTACCCCCTCCGGCTCGCGAACCGCTGATCGCCTATACCCTCGACAAGTGCCTGTCCATACACGCCAACTATCTCTCTGCGGACATAACCCGGCACCCCCAGTATCAGTATCTGTGCGAGATTGTCTACTTCGCTGCGCATCTTGAACTGCGCGCACTGCTAGGTGAGCGCATCACCCCTGAAGCTGAGCTGCAAAGCTGTGTGAGTCCGGCGACTATCAGCATGATAAACGCCGCTCTGTCGGAGCGGGCACTGACCCTAAATTCGGCCAGCAGCTTCATCGAGTACAAGGGCAATACCTATGTACGGGGTACGTTAAGTTTTAAATATGGATTGAGAAAGTTCGTAGGGCAGTTACTGGGGGACGTGGCGCCGAGTGGTAGGGGCCAGGATTTCAGAGGGGCACTCGGTATCGGTTTCGAGACGGACTACATTGTCAACTACATCAGAAATCTCAACGACCCACGGTTCGAGATCCATGGCGAGTTCAAGCCGGGCAACAAATCGAAAATTAAGGGTTACGACATAGACCTTATTCTTCATGATATAGAAGATGATATTTATTACTTTATTCAGGTGAAGTATCGGCTATCGAATCTTCCTACCTATCTTTCTGAGAAATGCCGACTCTTTCTCGAGCCCGAGTTCCGTAAGGGCTTCGCCAAGCAGCTCGCAGTACTGAGAGATAACCTCACCGATGACAGCATTAGGCAAAAACTCAGTAGCCACGGCTTGGCCAATGCGCATGCGCATAACAGCTACTTTATCCTGCTACACAACATCCCATTTCTCAACTTCTATGAGCTAGACGGTATCTTCTTCTACGAATGGAACCTACTCCGGAACATCTTGCGCGACGGACGCATACAGCTCCGCAGGGATCAGGAACTCACTGAGGGGCATGTCCTGAGCAAGCCGTGCTTGCACCAGCCGGGAGAACTAATCAACGCCTACTTAAGTAATCCGCAGAATGGTGCGCAATTGGCTGATCACTACGACATCTACTGCAGGGCCAGCGCGCAATTCGTTTATGGCGATCTGAATGTCATTTGCAAGCTGATTTGAGAGGAATGCCTGCTACCAACGACCGCTTCTGGCCGATTGCGGCCTCTTACGAGAGACCCCAAGCCCCCCCGAAAATCCGCACCCCGGTTTCAGACATCCGCCCCCTGCCCTATCCTCCCCCGCAATAACTTCAGGAGGCCCCATGCCGGTTTCGTTACCCTTCGAGCAAGTCGATGTCTTCTCCGAACAGCCCTTCAAAGGCAACGCCGTTGCCGTGGTGATTGGCGCCGACCGCCTGAGCAGCCGGCAGATGCTGGAGTTCGCCGCCTGGACCCAGTTGAGCGAGACGACCTTCCTGCTGCGGCCGACCGTTGCCGAAGCCGACTATCGCGTGAGGATCTTCACCCCGTTGCGGGAGTTGCCCTTTGCCGGGCATCCGACGCTGGGGAGCTGCCAGGTCTGGCTGAACCAGGGGGGCGGCAATGCTGCTGACGAGATCGTCCAGGAGTGTCTGGCGGGCCTGATCCGCATCCGCCGCAAGGGCGCCTTGCTGTCGTTCGCGGCGCCTCCCCTGCTTCGTGGCGGAGCGGTCGAAGACGAGGTGTTGCGACGGATCGAGAGCGGGCTTGGCCTGTCCCCGGGGCAGGTACGCGGCAGCCAATGGGTGGACAACGGACCCGGCTGGGTCGCCGTTCGGCTGGCCACGCGTGACGAGGTCCTGGCCATTCGCCCGGACTACGCGAAGCTCGACGGGCTCAACGTGGGCGTGGTCGCGCCCTGGCAAGGTCCCCAGGCGGAGGCGGATGTGGAAGTGCGCGCCTTCATGGGCGAGGAGCTCAATGAAGACCCCGTCACCGGCAGCCTCAACGCGAGCCTGGCGCAATGGCTGATCGGCACGGGAGTCATGCCCGGGCGCTACACGGCGAGCCAGGGCACGGCCTTGGGTCGCCGGGGGCGGATAAGCGTCGAGCAGGTCGGCGGCGATATCTGGATCGGCGGTGAGGTACAGCCGGGCATGTCGGGGCGGGTCGTGTTCTGAGCCCATTCGTCGCAGGCAAAACCGGTCGTGAGCGGACACTCGATGCAGGGCTGGAGGATGCGTGCCGCGACACTGACGTGCTGGGGCAGCCCGAGTTCGTACTGTCGAGCGGTCCCGCGTATGTATGGCTTTGATGCTAAAGTTGCGGAATGGAAAGAGGTTTAGCGATGAAAAAGAGCAAAGGCTTAGTCGCAACCGAAATTCAGAGACTTGCCCAGGCCAATGGCGTTAGCGCGGAGCGCGATGGTCTGAGCCGGATGGCGCTCACCATCACGTGCCTGGCCGGCGACTCGGTATCTCTCGATAGCGTTGAGCAGATGCTGATCAACCTCAAGCGCAAAGGCGCACTAAGCAAGTCCCAGGCGTTCGATCTCCAGCGCCGCTACGTCATCGAGAAGCGCAAGGCGAAAGAGATACCTGGTGGATGAGTTTCGATCCCTTTGGTGACTTCGAAACGACTGGCTACCTGCGCAACAGCTTGGGTCTGAAAGATCCGGCGGAAGTGAAGGAAAACGAACACTTCTCCTTCGAAATGGGGCTCGATGAAGCCCTTTCCTATCTCGAACGCGCAAAGGACCTGAACTACCAGGCCCTTTTGCAGGTACACAGGTTGTTGTTCGAGAAATTCTACCCCTGGGCCGGGCGTGACCGTCTCGAGCTGGTCCCTCATCTTTCTGTCTGGAAAGGTCCCAAGGGCGCTCCCAGACGTACCTTCTTCGAAAGTCCCGCGATAATCGAACGCGCGGTGGACTATGCCCTGAGCCTGGCGAGCAAGAAGCAGGGATTCATGCAGAAGCCCGGTGAGGTCATGGGACTTCTTTGCTTTGCGCATCCCTTTCTAGACGGCAAGGGACGCTCGATTCTGCTGTTCTACATGGAGCTCAGTTATCGAGCCGGCTTTGCCATCGACTGGGCCAGCACACGCAAGGACGACTATCTCCAGGCCCTGGACGATGAGATTCACAATCCTGGCAAGGGTCACCTGGACCGCTACCTTGTCCCATTCGTTGTGCCTATCCACAGCCGTGATCAGTGGCCTGAGATCATCGGGCAAATCAACGGACTCGATGGTATGGATGGTGAGAACATTACCTACGAGAACCTTGATGATCCCGAGGTTCAGAAAGTCTATGCGGTGTATCAAGCCGAGCATCCCTACCCAGCCAAAGATGCCACACCCGACTCCGAGCCCTGAGTTCCAGGCCGGAGGAGGTATGGGATTTCGCGTAATCCAGGCCCGGAGTGCCCGGCACACTGAGCGCAATTGGCCGGTAGCTGCCGCCCCGCAAGAACCCGCCCCCAACCGTCCTCTCTCCGAAGGCGTGCAGCCCTCGACGCTGCGGCCCAGCCCCCCACCGGGCCGCCCAGGCCCGGTGGCTCCGCCCTCCCCTCACCAGTTGTGCGTATAGCTCGCCGTCAGCACCGTGCCCGGCGCCGGCAGGTGGCTGGTGTTGTTGTTGTTGCGCAGCAGCTGGCTGTAGAGCGGGTAGTAGTCGCGGTTGAACAGGTTCTGGATGCCCAGGCTCAACTGGTCGTCGGGGGTGATGCGGTACTGGCTGACCAGGTCGACCGTGGTGTAGGTGCTGACCTGGCGCCGGCCGAAGCTTTCCACGCCGTCGAGGCGGTAGTCCTTGGAGTCGAAGAAGGTGGCCTGCAGGCGGTTGTTCCAGTCGGCATCCGGCTTGTATTGCAGGTAGGCGGTCAGCTTAAGCGGCGGCACGCGGTAGCCGGTCATGTCCTGCCAGTCCTTGCCGTCCGGCTTCTCGCGTCCGCGCATCCAGGTGGCGCTGCCGCCCGCACCCCAGACTTCGTCGTCGCTGAGCCAGTCGGCGCTGGCCTCGACGCCGTAGATGCGCTCCTTGGTGCGGGTGAGGATCAGGCCGTTGTTGAAGCTCTGCACGTCACCCAGCTTGGAGGTGGTGTAGAACAGCGCCAGGCTGCCCAGGGTGTTGTCGCCGATGGCGCCGCGCCAGCCGAGTTCGTAGTTGTTGGTCTTCACCGGTTCGAGGTTCGACGAGCCGATATCGAAGCCACGGCGGGCGTTGCGCAGCTGGATGCCGACGTCGGGCAACTGGAAGCCCTGGCTGAAGGAGGCATAGATTTCCTGGCCGGCCACCGGCGAATAGACGATGCCGAGGTTCGACAGCACCGCGTCGTAGTCGAGGTCGCCGCCCTTGACGGTCACCGGCGAGGCGGCCTTGGACTCGGAGAGCGGGATGAAGTCGTCGAATTCGGCGGTGGAGTATTCGTAGCGCAGGCCGCCGTCGATCGACCAGTGTTCGTCGAAGCGATGCTGCAACTGGGCGAACGCGCCGGCGCTGCGGGTGCGTAGCGGCGGCATGTAGGTGAGCTTGCCGATCTTGTCGAAGACCAGCCCGCCGCTGGCGTCGTAGGCCGCCGGGTCGAACACGTCGAGCGGCATGTCGCTGCGTTCCTGGTTGTAGTCGCCGCCCCAGACCAGTTCGGTATTGCCGCTTTCGCCCAGCGGCGTGCGCAGGGTCAGGCGGCTGCCGAACACTTCGCTGTTCTGCATGATCTGGTCGACGTTGCCGCCGCGGGTGGAGACGGCGCGGGCGTCGAACGGAGTGAAGCGGGTGAAATAGTCGCGGTAGTAGAGCTGCGCGGAGAGCCGGCTGCCGAGGATGTCGAGGTTCTCGTACTCGAGGTTCGCCAGGGTGTTGCGAATGCGGTTCTGCTCGTCCAGCTCCAGGCCCTTGATCGCGTTGGCCGGGACCGAGCCCGGCGGCAGCCTGGCGACCCTCGGGTCGGTGGCGTAGTCGGTGTCCTGGCGGGCGTCGTAGTGGCTGAGGGCGAGCTGCACGCGCTGGTTCTCGTCGATGCGCAGGCCGAGCTTGCCGCCGATGTTGTAGACGTTCGAGTCGAACAGGTCGCCCTGGCTGGGTTCCGGGGCGATGCGGTCGCCATGGGCGTCGTAGGAAGCGCCGACGTGGCGGGTGCCGAAGTCGAACGAATAGTCGAGCGCCCCCAGGGAGCCGGCGAAGTATTGCTGGAACTGGCCGCCGAGGCCATCGCTGCCCAGCCGGGTCAGCGGCGAGGTGGCGCTGAGGCGGGTTTCCGCGCGGTTCTCGCCGCCGGCCGGACGGGTGGTGATGGAGATGATCCCGCCGGTGGCGCCGCTGCCGTAGATGGCACTGCTGCCACGGATCACCTCGATCCGCTCGATCAGCGCCGGGTCGATGTTGGCCAGGTTGCGCGAGGAGTCGCGGTTGGTGTTCAGCGGCACGCCATCGACCATCACCAGCATGCTGCGCCCGCGCAGGGTCTGGCCGTATTCGGTGATGGTGCGGCTGGAATCGGACATCCCCGGCACCGCCTTGGCCAGCACGGTGGCCAGGCTGTCGGAGCCCTGGCGCAGCTCCTCCAGTTGGGCATGCTCGATGACGGTGGACTGGCGGGTGGCGGAGACCAGGTCGCTGCTGGTGCGCGAGGCGGTGATTTCCATCTGCTCCATGTCCAGCGGTTCGCTGCGGGCTTGCGTAGCGGGCACGGCGGCTTCGCTGGCCGGAACGACGATGAAGGTATGTTCGTCCCTGGCCTGCGCCTTCAGGCCGCTGTCCCTGAGCAACTGGCGCAATGCCTCTTCGGGGGTGAAACGCCCCTTCAGCGCGGGCGCCTGGCGGCCGGTGCCGAGATCGCCGGCGAAAAGGATCTGTACCGAGGATTGTTGCGCAAGGGCGTTGATCGCCTGGCCGAGCGGCGCGGCGGGCAGATCCATGTCGAGCTTTTCCTGGCCCTGGGCCGACACCGCCAGGAGCAGGCTGCTGGCGAGCAATGAAGGACGCAGGTGGCGACTGCGGAGGGAAAAATGCACGTCTCGATTTCCTATGCGGGTTGGCTTTTCCTGGATAGCCGCCACGGTGCGCGGGAAACCCTACCTGCGTCCGAGAATTATTTTCGCGTCGATTTGCGTTGGATCTCGACGCTGCCGTCCTCCTGCCGCGACACGGCGACGGGAAGGATGCTCGGCAGCAGGTCGAGCAGCCGGTCGGCGTTGTGCGCGGCGAAGACGCCGGTCAGCCGGAGGGAGGCCAGGCTGGGGTCGTCCAGGAGAATGGGCGCCTTGCGGTAATGGCGCAGCAGCGCGACGGCTTCGCCCAGGGGCGTGCGCTCGAAGACCAGGCGGTCGTCTTTCCAGGCCATCGCCGTGGCGGCATCGACCTTGGCCAGCGGCGTCAGTTGCCCGCCAATGGCATCGACCTGCTGGCCCGGCAGGAGCACGACTGGCGCTTGCGCCGTAGCCGAGGTGCCGACCTCCACCCGGCCGCGCTCCAGGGTCACGCGGACGTCGTCGTCCAGGCGACGCACATTGAACCGGGTGCCGAGCACGCGGATGTCGGTCGAACCCGCGGACACCACGAAGGGCCGATAGCGCGCCGGGGATACCTCGAAAAGCACCTGCCCCGCGCGCAACGCGACCCGGCGGCTGAGCGGGTGCCAACTGACCTCGACCTGGCTGCCACTGTCGAGCAGGAGCTGGCTGCCGTCGGCCAGGGTCACGTCGCGCCGCTCACCGATGGCGGTGGCGAAGCGCTCGCGCTTGTAGGCCGGGTCCAGCCAGGCCAGGGCGCCGATGGCCAGCGCCAGCAATAGCGCGACGCCGGCCGCCTTGCTTGCCTTGCGCGATTTCGGCCGGGAGGGCGGCAGCGGGAACAGGTCCTTCAGCGCGTCGCGATGACGCTCCAGGGCGTCGTCCAGCGGAACCTGCCCATTCCGTTTCGAGGGCTGGGTCATGGCCGTGCCTCGCCGCGGCCGAGCCGTTCCCGGCAGGCCGCCAGTCCGAGGCGCAGGTGCTTTTCCACGGTCTTGACGGAGATGCCGAGCCGGTCGGCGACTTGCGCCTGGGGAACTTCGTGGATCTTGTGCATGACGAAAACGGCCTGGCAGCGAGGAGGAAGCGTGGCGATGGCGTCGACCAGTGCCTGGAACTCGCGCTCGGCCTCATGGCGACCCATGGGCGTCGCCGCCATGCAGGCGACTTCCGGAAGCTCGGCGACGGCTTCCACCCAGGCGGTTCGACGACGGTCGCTACGATAGCGGCTCACGGCGGCGTCGTGGGAGATTTTCCGCAGCAGGGCCAGGGGCGTGTGCACGTCCTCCTTCTCGTCGCGTTCGAGCAACTGCACGCACACGTCGTGCACCACTTCGCGCGCCATGCCCCGGTCGCCGAAGCGCCGGCGAACATGGTCGACCAGTTCCTCGTAGTGACGAACCAGTGTGGACAACAGCGTCGGCTTGGCGGGATCGAACGGCACGATGCACCCAGGAAAGGAGCCTGGCTCCGAAGAATGGGGGCCGAGTGTAAATGAGAAACAGTCGCAGATGAAAGACCGGTCATCGCCAGGGATTGCCTGGGTTGGCGTGCGTAGCGGACAGGTGGCTTTCGCCCGACCGCGCAACTGCCGAGCCAGGGCGGAGAGGGATCCCCTTTTCGCCCCGCTACTCAACCCCCCGGCCTTGCCGGGGGGCACCGCCTCCGTCGGTTATCGGTGTCTGCGTGCGTATTCCGCCTCGAACAGCGACAGGGCGTCGCTGAGCAACGACAGCAGGGAGCCGGTGATGCGGCAGATGCTTTCGCCGGGCTCTTCGGTTTCGTCGAGCAGATCGAGGACGCTCAGCGTTCCGATCGCCGACTCCAGCCGGCGACGGGCGGTGTCGAACAGGTCTTCGCTGGCTGCGCTGCTGTCCAGGTAGAGGGTGGCGCAGCCGGGGTGCTGGTTGCATTGCGAGGTGCGTCGCAGGGGGATGAAGGTGGAAGGGGACTGTGCGGTTATTGCGGGATTCGACGTATCATCGGCCTTAGCCATGGGTCAGCTCCTTGATTAGCTGGTCTCTGGTTAGCGGGTCGTAGGTGTTCCTGCACCTGCGGCCCGCGTCTTTTCTGCCCCCAAGAAAACAGATGGACTTGGCGACCCCTCCATCTTCCTCCTACTGGTTTTTTATCCAATTCCTGGGCGTCTGAGAGAGGCTGCGGAAAAGTCTGGGGGAGATGTCCGGCGTTTCCAGGGCATGTCATCTGCCGCTGTCACGGGTATCCGGCGGATAACCGCAAGGCGGTTATTCGCCCTACGGGGTTGGGCAACCGGCACGCCCCTGCACACCCTTCCTGACTACCCCGTCAACCCGTAAACTACCCGGTTCCCCTGCCCAAACAAGGACTGCCGTGAACAGCCCCGCCCTGCCCCTTTCCCGTGGCTTGCGCATCCGCGCCGAACTCAAGGAACTGCTGACCCTCGCCGCGCCGATCATGATCGCGCAACTGGCGACCACCGCCATGGGCTTCGTCGATGCGGTGATGGCCGGGCGCGCCAGTCCGCACGACCTGGCAGCGGTGGCGCTGGGCAACTCGATCTGGATCCCGATGTTCCTGCTGATGACCGGCACCCTGCTCGCCACCACCGCCAAGGTCGCCCAGCGCTACGGCGCCGGCGACCAGCCCGGCACCGGGCCGCTGGTGCGCCAGGCGCTGTGGTTGGCGCTGCTGATCGGACCGCTGTCGGGGGCGGTGCTGTGGTGGTTGTCGGAGCCGATCCTCGGCTTGATGAAAGTGCGCCCGGAACTGATCGGGCCGAGCCTGCTGTACCTCAAGGGCATCGCCCTGGGCTTCCCGGCGGCGGCGCTGTATCACGTACTGCGTTGCTACACCAACGGCCTGGGACGGACCCGGCCGAGCATGGTGCTGGGGATCGGCGGGCTGCTGCTGAACATCCCGATCAACTACGCGCTGATCTACGGCCACTTCGGCATGCCGAAGATGGGCGGCCCCGGCTGCGGCTGGGCCACCGGCTCGGTGATGTGGTTCATGTTCCTCGGCATGCTGTTCTGGGTGAACAAGGCTTCCATCTACCGCGCCAGCCAGTTGTTTTCGCGCTGGGAGTGGCCGGATCGCGCGACCATCGGCCCGCTGGTGGCGGTCGGCCTGCCGATCGGCATTGCGGTGTTCGCCGAGTCGAGCATCTTCTCGGTGATCGCCCTGCTGATCGGCGGGCTCGACGAGAACGTGGTGGCCGGCCACCAGATCGCCCTGAACTTCAGCGCGCTGGTGTTCATGATTCCCTATTCGCTGGGGATGGCGGTGACCGTGCGGGTCGGCCACAACCTCGGCGCCGGCCTGCCGCGCGACGCGCGCTTCGCCGCCGGCGTGGGGATGGCCGCGGCGCTGGGCTACGCCTGCGTCTCGGCGAGCCTGATGTTGTTGCTGCGCGAGCAGATCGCCGCGATGTATTCGCCGGACCCGGCGGTGATCGCCATCGCCGCCTCGCTGATCGTGTTCTCCGCGTTGTTCCAGTTCTCCGACGCCTTGCAGGTCACCGCCGCCGGGGCCCTGCGCGGCTACCAGGACACCCGGGTGACGATGATCATGACCCTGTTCGCCTACTGGGGCATCGGCCTGCCGGTGGGCTACAGCCTCGGCCTCACCGACTGGTTCCAGGAGCCCACCGGACCGCGCGGCCTGTGGCAGGGCCTGGTGGTGGGCCTGACCGGCGCGGCGATCATGCTCTGCATCCGCCTGGCGCGCAGCGCGCGGCGCTTCATCCGCCAGCACGAGCGCCTGCAACGGGAGGACGCGGCGGCCGCCTCAGTCCTTGGCCGGTAGCGCCGGGGCGGCGCCACGCGACTTGACGCTGAGGGTAGTGCCGACCGAGGCGAGGATGATCGCGCCGATGGCCAGCCACTGGGTCGGGCTCAGCCGCTCGCCGAGGAACAGCAGCCCGGAGAGCGCGCCGAAGGCCGGCTCGATGCTCATCAGGGTGCCGAAGGTGCGCGCCGGCAGGCGGGTCAGCGCGACCATTTCCAGGGTGTAGGGCAAGGCCGTGGAGAGCACCGCGACGCCCAGCGCCAACGGGATCAGCGCCGGGTCGAGGAGGTCGGCGCCGGCGTGGGCGACGCCGATCGGCACCACCAGGATCGCCGCCACCAGCACCCCCAGCGCGGCGCCCTGGGCGCCATGGTCGGCGCCGGCGCGCTGGCCGAAGAGGATGTACAACGCCCAGCACACGCCGGCACCGAGGGCATAGGCGGCGCCGACCAGGTCGAGCGGCTCGGCGCTGTTGCCCAGCGGCAGCAACAGCCAGATGCCGAACACCGCCAGGCCGATCCAGAGGAAGTCCAGCAGGCGCCGCGAGGAGAGGATCGCCACCAGCAGCGGCCCGGTGAACTCCAGGGCCACCGCGATGCCCAGCGGCACGGTGCGCACCGAGAGATAGAACAGCAGGTTCATGCCGCCCAGGGCGATGCCGTAGACCACCACCGAGCGCAGCGATTGCAGGCTCAGGCGCTTGCGCCAGGGGCGCAGGAACAGCAGCAGGATCAGCGCGGCGAAGAACAGCCGCAGGGCCGTGGTGCCCTGGGCGCCGACCAGGGGGAACATGCTTTTCGCCAGGGAGGCGCCGCTCTGGATCGAGGCCATGGCGATCAATAGCAGGCCGACCGGCAACAGCGTTCCGGCGAGGCCGCGGGAGGTGGAGGTCATGGAAGAGGTCCGGCAGTGGGAAGCAGCCCGATGGACTGCGGGAAACGGGATGTGCACTATAATGCGCAAAACCGCGACAGTGAGCAATATATTGCCCAACCCTACCGAACGCCCCAGCGTCCTCGAACATGTCTCCGGCAACGTCCGCCGCCTGCGCCTGCAAGCCGGTCTCAGCCAGGAAGCGCTGGCTCGCGCGGCCAGTGTCAGCCGGCGGATGCTGGTGGGCATCGAGAGCGGCGACGTCAATGTCAGCCTGTCGACCCTCGACCGTATCGCCGCCGCCCTCGGCGTGCTCTTCCCCGACCTGGTCCAGGCACCGGCCACCGACCGCTCGCGGATCAATGCGGTGGCCTGGGTCGGCCACCACCCCGAGAGCCGCGCCACCCTCCTCGCCAGCGCGCCGGCGCGGCGCGAGGTGGAACTCTGGGCCTGGTCGCTGGGACCGGGCGAGCGCTACGTATCGGAACCCGACGCCGCCGGCTGGCGGGAGATGGTTCTGGTCATCGAAGGTCGCCTGCGCCTGGAACTGGCCGACGGCGAACGGCGCATCGAGGCCGGCGACTTCCATGCCTTCGCCAGCGACCAGCCGTACGCCTACGTCAACGACGGCGACGAGGTGGTGCGTTTCACCCGCAACGTGGTGAGCTAGGCTCTAGCCTCGAGCCAGCCTTCCAGAGGAGACCGCGATGAGCGCACGCGTACGCCCCTTCCTGATGTTCCAGGGGGTCCAGGCCGAGGCGGCCATGAACTTCTACCTGTCGCTGTTCGACGACGCCGAGATCCTCCAGATCCAGCGCTACGGCGCCGAGGGGCCGGGCCCGGAGGGCTCGGTGCTGAAGGCGCTGTTCCGCCTCGGCGACCAGAGCGTGCATTGCATCGACAGCCATGTGCGGCACGCCTTCGATTTCACCCCGGCGTTCTCCTTCTTCGTCGACTGCGAGAGCAACGCGCAGATCGAGCGCCTGGCCGAGGCCCTGGGCGACGGCGGCAAGGCCCTGATGCCGCTCGGCGACTACGGCTTCAGCCAGCGTTTCGCCTGGCTGGCCGACCGCTTCGGGGTGTCCTGGCAGCTCAACCTGGCCTGAGCCCGGCAGTTGCCGTCAGGCTTCCTGGAGGACTTCCTGGCACACATCGACCCACTGCGCATCCACCAGCTCGGCCATCCGTTGCGGGGCGATGCGGACCGCGCTGTGCACCGCCCCGGCGGCCGGCAGCACTTCGTCGAAGGCTTGCAGCGAGACGTCGCAGTACACCGCCAGCGGCGTCGCCAGGCCGAACGGGCAGACTCCGCCGACCGGGTGCCCGGTCAGCTCGACCACTTCCTCGGCGCCGAGCATCTTCGCCTTGCCGCCGAAGGCGGCCTTGATCTTGCGGTTGTCCAGCCGCGCGTCGCCGCGCGCCACTACCAGTACGGTGCGCTCGCCGACCCGCAGCGACAGGGTCTTGGCGATGCGCCCCGGCTCCACGCCATGGGCCTCGGCGGCCAGGGCGACGGTGGCGGTGCTGGTTTCCAGCTCGATGATGCGCAGGTCCGGGGCTTTCTCGGCGAAGAACCGCCGGACGGATTCGAGGCTCATGGGGTGGGCTCCTTGGCGAAAACCCACGAACTTATGCAAGCGCGCCGAGGCTGTCCAGCGCCGCGCGCTCAGGCGAAGCGCACGCAGTAGATCGGCGGCAGGTTGGCGGAGAGCTGCCGCCAGTCCTCCCCGCCGTTCTCGCTGAGCCACAGGCCGCCGGTGGTCGAGCCCATGGCCAGGCGCTCGCCGCTGGGGTCGATGTCCAGGCCGTGGCGGTAGACCAGGTCGTAGGCCGGGCCGTCGGGCAGGCCGCGCTCGAGGGTCTCGAAACTGCGTCCGCCGTCGCGGGTGCGGGTGACCACGAAACGGGCGTCCCTGGGAATTCGGCATTCATCCTTGGTCGCCGGGACGAACCAGGCCGTGTCCGGCTGCCGCGGATGCACGGCGACGGCGAAGCCGAAGCTGGACGGCTCGGCGACCACGCCCTGCCAATGCAGGCCGCCGTCGCGGGAACGGAAGATGCCGTTGTGGTGCTGTACCCAGAGGAACTCCGGGCGCGCCTGGCACTGCACCAGGCGGTGCGGGTCCTGGATCGCCGCCTCCTCGCTCTGCTCCGGCGGCATGTAGTCGGCGCGCATGCCTCTGGTGGTGCAGGTCCAGCTGCGGCCGTCGTCGTGGCTCTGCCAGACGCCGCCGCAGGACACCGCGACGGTGAGGTGGCGGCTGTCGCGTGGGTCGACGCAGATGGAATGGATGCCGGGATGGTCGTAGCCGCCGCCGAACCACTGGGCGCGTTCGGGTCGCTCCCAGAGTTCGCGGTTGAGGCGCCAGCTGGCGCCACGGTCGTCGGAACGGAACAGGCCGCCGGGGATGGTCCCGGCCCACAGCGTGCCGGGCCGGTCGGCGCCGCCTGGCTCGAGGATCCACAATTGCTGCAACGACCAGGACGGCTCCGCCGCCTGCCCTGCGGCTGCCGGCGGCTGCGGCGGATAGACCGGCACCGCGCATTCCATCCAGTCCGTCGCGCCGGCGTCGCGACGCCACAGCTTGACGCCGAAGTGGCCGAGGTTCAGCGCCGCGTAGAGCGCGCCGTCGCGCGGGTCGGCGAGGAGCATGCTCAGCGGCTCGCCGAGGAAGTGGCTGGCCATCGGCAGCCACCGGCCCGCCGCGTTGCGCCGCAACTCGAACAGGCCCTTGCGGGTGCCGACATAGAGTCGCTCGCTCACCGGATGTCCTCCTCTGTCATGGTCAACCGCCGCTCAGCGCCTGCACCACGTAGATCTCGCTATCGTCCTGGAGCGGATCGCCCAATCCCCGGCGATCACGGACCTGCACGCCATCGACGAACAGCGCCACATGCCGGCGCAAGCTGCCCTGGTCGTCGAGCAGGTAGCCGCGCAGGCGCGGCTCGCGGGCGAAGGCCGCCTGCAAGGCGGCGGAGACGGTGGCGGCGCCGACGTCCAGCGCGGGCATGGCGACGTGCCGCTGGATGGCCGGGGCGAAGACGATACGGGGCATGCGGAGGCTCGCGAAAAATGGCTCTGCTGGAACAGTGTAGAAGCCCTGCAGGCCACGGCTGGCGCGGCCCGCCCAGCGGTCGGAAAGCTCCGCAGCGACGCTCGTCGGCCATCCCGGCCACTCGGCGCGGGCCTCCTATACTGCCCCGGCCAGCGAAAAAACCGCCGTCGCCTGTCGATCCGCCGGCCCGCCGTTCGACCAGTTCGGGAGGCGGGCCAGAACGGGCCGTCATTGCGCAGAACAACAAGGAGAACGCAGATGAGATTCATGGTGATCGTCAAGGCCACCCAGGCTTCCGAAGCCGGCGAGATGCCCAGCGAGGAACTGCTCGCGGCGATGGGCCGCTACAACGAGGAACTGGTCAAGGCCGGGGTGATGCTCGCCGGCGAAGGGCTACAGCCCAGCGCCAAGGGCGCCCGGGTGCGTTTCTCCGGCAACGCGCGAACGGTGATCGACGGCCCCTTCGCCGAGACCCGCGAGCTGATCGCCGGTTTCTGGATGTTCCAGGTGGCCTCCCTGGAAGAGGCCGTCGAATGGGTCAAGCGATGCCCGAACCCATTCGACGGCGAATCCGAGATCGAAATCCGCCAGGTTTTCGAGGCCGAGGACTTCGGCGAGGAGTTCACCCCGGAACTGCGCGAGCGCGAGGAGCGCCTGCGCGCCGAACTGGAAAAACGCAACTGAACCGCCCCGCACTCCGCCAAGAACGAGGAAAGCGCCATGCAAATCGCCCCCTACCTGATCTTCAACGGTAATTGCCGGGAGGCCTTCACCTGCTACCACCAGCACCTGGGCGGTACCCTGGAGGCCATGCTGCCGTTCGGCGATAGCCCCGAGTGCGGCGACATCCCGGCCGGCTGGAAAGACAAGATCATGCACGCACGGCTGGTGGTCGGCAGCTTCGCCCTGATGGCCTCGGACAATCACCCGGCCTATCCCTACGAAGGCATCAAGGGCTGTTCCATCAGCCTCAACGTCGACAGCAAGGCCGAGGCCGAGCGCCTGTTCAACGCCCTCGCCGAGGGCGGCTCGGTCCAGATGCCGCTGGGCCCGACCTTCTGGGCGGCGAGCTTCGGCATGTTCACCGACCGCTTCGGCGTGGCCTGGATGGTCAACTGCGAGCAGGACCGGTAGCGTCCGCTGCGCGGCCCGCCGCCAGGTAGATCGGCGGCGGGCCCGCGTTCCGCTGTGCGCGAGTCACTATCGATGGACGCACTGTTGCGATAATTTAGGTTGCATTTTGAAACCAAAATTCCTAGCCTCCGATTTAGTTTCATATTGAAACCTTACGGAGCGCTTCGCATGCCATCCTCGCCATCCTCCCTCCCCTCCGCGCTGGTCCTGCTGTTCGCCGTCGCCTGTGGTCTCAGCGTGGCCAACGTCTATTACGCCCAGCCGCTGCTGGACGCCCTCGGCGACGAGTTCGCCATTGGCCAGGCCGGGGTCGGCCTGCTGTTCGGCGCGACCCAGGCCGGTTGCGCCCTGGCGCTGCTGCTGGTGGTGCCGCTGGGCGACCTGCTGGAGCGGCGCCGGCTGATGTTCGTCCAGCTCCTGCTGCTGGTGCTGTCGCTGCTGCTGGTGGGCTTCGCCGGCGATACCTTCGGCCTGGCGCTGGGGCTGCTCGGACTGGGCCTGCTCGGCACCGCCATGACCCAGGGACTGCTGGCCTACGCCGCGGCGCTGGCGGCGCCTGGCGAGCGCGGGCGGGTGGTCGGCGCGGCGCAGGGCGGCGTGGTGATCGGCCTGCTGCTGGCGCGCAGCCTGGCCGGGCTGCTCGCTGACCTCGGCGGCTGGCGCAGCGTCTACCTGGTCTCGGCAGCGAGCATGGGCGGGCTCGGCCTGCTGCTCTGGCGGGTACTGCCGACGGCGCCGAGCAACGAGCTGGGGCTGTCCTACCGGCAACTGCTCGGCTCCATGTTCGGCCTGCTGGCGAGCCAGCGCGTGCTGCAGGTGCGCGGCCTGCTCGGGCTGTTGATGTTTGCCGCCTTCGGGGTGTTCTGGAGCAGCCTGGTATTGCTGCTCGGCGCGCCGCCGTATTCGCTGTCGCACAGCGCCATCGGCGCCTTCGGCCTGGTCGGCGCGCTCGGCGCGCTGGGCGCGGCACGGGCCGGCAGCCTGGCCGATCGCGGCCACGCCCAGGCGCTCAG
Organism: Pseudomonas sp. HMSC066A08; assembly: GCF_001813025.1. Classification (NCBI taxonomy): domain Bacteria; kingdom Pseudomonadati; phylum Pseudomonadota; class Gammaproteobacteria; order Pseudomonadales; family Pseudomonadaceae; genus Pseudomonas; species Pseudomonas sp. HMSC066A08. The sequence continues at coordinate 363,776 of NZ_KV811371.1, read as the reverse complement.
CGGCGGCGCCCTGCTGCTGTTGCTGCTGTCCTGGCTGCCGCTCGCCCTCGGCGCGCATTCGCTGGCGGCGCTGATTCTCGGCGTGCTGCTGCTCGATCTCGCCGGCCAGGCGATCCATGTGCTCAACCAGAGCCTGGTCTTCGCCATCGACCCGCGCGCCCACAGCCGCCTGGTGGGCTGCTACATGCTGTTCTACGCCGCCGGCAGCGGCCTCGGCGCCAGCGCCGGCACCGCCCTGTACGCCTGGGCCGGCTGGGACGCGGTGAGCCTGCTCGGCGCGGCGATCAGCCTGGCGGCCCTGGCGTTCTGGTGGTTCACCCGCGGCGTTGGCGGCGAAGCGCGTACGGCCTGCGCCAACGGCGCCTGAGTCGGCTTCAATCGAGTTCGCGCAGGCGCTGCTCGATGAAGCGCCGCTCCGGCTCCTGGCGCGCCAGGGCCAGCGCCGCGCGGTAGGCCTCGCGGGCCTCGCGGCGGCGACCGAGACGGCGGCAGAAGTCGGCGCGCGCCGAGTGCGCCAGGTGGTAATCGGCCAGTTCACCCCGCGCCAGCAACGCATCGACCGCGGCCAGCCCGACCTCGACGCCATCGCGCATGGCCAGGGCCACGGCGCGGTTGAGTTCGATCACCGGCGACGGCGCCAGGCGCAGCAGTGCGTCGTAGAGGGCGACGATCCGTGCCCAGTCGGTGTCCTCGGCGCGCGGCGCCTGGGCGTGCACCGCGACGATGGCCGCCTGCAGGGTGTAGGGCCCGACGCGGCGGCTGGCCAGGGCCCGCTCGACCAGGCCGAGTCCCTCGACGATCAGTCCACGATCCCACAACGCACGGTCCTGCTCGTCGAGCCGCACCAGTTCGCCGCTGGCCGAGGTCCGCGCCTGGCGCCGCGAATCGTGCAGCAACATCAGGGCGAGCAGGCCGAGAGCCTCGGGGTCGGGCAGCAGCTCGACCAGCAGGCGGCCGACGCGGATCGCCTCGCCGCTGAGGTCGGCGCGGGTCAGGCTGGCGCCGGTGGAGGCCGAGTAGCCCTCGTTGAACACCAGGTAGATCACTTGCAGGACGTTGCCCAGCCGCTCGGGGAGTTCCTCCAGGGTCGGTACCTGGTAGGGAATCCGGGCCTCGCGGATCTTGTTCTTGGCCCGCACGATACGTTGGGCGATGGCGCTCGGCGCGGCGAGGAAGGCGCGGGCGATCTCCTCGGTGCGCAGGTCGCAGACCTCGCGCAGGGTCAGCGCCACCTGTGCCTCGGGGGTCAGCGCCGGGTGGCAGCAGGTGAAGATCAGGCGCAGCCGGTCGTCTTCCACCGCGTCGCCCTCCTCCGCCGGCGCCTCGGCCTGCTCTTCCAGTTGCTCGGCGAGCAGCCGCTGCGAGGCGTCGAAGCGCGCGCGCCGGCGCAGGTTGTCGATGGCCTTGAAGCGCCCAGCGGAAACCAGCCAGGCGCGCGGGTTACGCGGGATACCGTCGCGCGGCCACTGCTCGACGGCGGCGATGAAGGCGTCGTGCAAGGCCTCCTCGGCCAGCTCGAAATCACCGAGCAGGCGGATCAGGGTCGCCAGCACGCGCCGCGACTCCTCGCGGTACAGCGCCTCGATGCGGCTGCGCAACGGCTCGCCGTGCTCCCTCAATGGCTGGCCTGCGCATGGCAGCAGGCGCTTTTCGGCGCCTCGTCGTAGCGGTCGTGGTGACGCAGCCAGTCCATGATCACGTCCTCGTTGCGCCCCCTGGGCGTCAGGTCGAGGAAGTTGTAGGTGGTGAGCAGGATGTCGAGGCCGCGCGCATAGGCCGAATAGGTGTGGAACACCTCGCCCGCCGGATTGCGCAGGAATACGCTGGCACCCGGCATTTCCTCGCCGGCGTCGGGGGTCGGCCGGTAGTTGTAGTCGACGCTGCCGGCGGCCAGTTGCGCCTTGTCGAAGGACACCCCGAAGTCACGGTTGAAATCGCTGCCGTACGAGGAGTACCAGTCGAAACGCCAGCCCATGCGCCGGCGGAACGCCTGGAACTCTTCCAGGGGCGCGCGCGATACCGCCACCAGGCTGACGTCGTGGTGCGCCAGGTGCCGGTTGGCGCCGTCGATGTGGTCGGCGAGGAACGAACAGCCGACGCAGCCTTCGCTCCAGCCCGGCGCGAACATGAAGTGGTAGACGATTAGCTGGCTATTACCGCCGAACAACTCGGCCAGAGAACGCTCGCCGCGCTCGCCCTGGAAGCGGTAGTCCTTGTCCACCCTGACCCAGGGCAGTTCGCGTCGCTCGGCGGCGACCTGGTCGCGCAGGCGGGTGAGTTGTTTTTCCCGCGCCAGGAGGCGACGACGGGCGTCCAGCCATTGTTCCCGGCTGCTCACCGGGTGTTCCTGCAAGGAAGGATTCATTGCCGATTCTCCACGGAAATTCTCGGTTTTCCAGCCTGCCCGGGGTCGTTCCGGCGACGGCGCCCGGTCGCCAGAGCGAGGCCGGCCAGCGAAGCGCCGCCGGCGCACAGCAGGGACAGGGATGCGAGGCAAAGGGGGCACATGCTTCACCTCCGGCGCCGGGCGCCCTCACTCCCATTCCCTGACTGGTCGCACCTCGACGCAGCCGAGCCGTCCCGGCGGAATCTTCGCGGCGATCTGCAGGGCCTGGTTGAGGTCGCGCGCCTCGATCAGGTAGAAGCCGCCGAGTTGCTCCTTGGTCTCGGCGAACGGCCCGTCGGTCATCGCCAGCCGCCCGCCCTGGTGGCGCAGGGTGGTGGCGGTCTGCACCGACTGCAGGGCGTGCGAGGCGATGTAGTGGCCGGCCTTGCCCAACTGGTCGGTGTAGGTCATGCACTCGTCGACGATGGCGGCAAGCTCCTCGGCCGGCACGGCGGCCAGCTTCGCTTCGTCGAAATAGATCAGGCAGAGGTATTTCATGGCGGTGGGCTCCTGGTGCGGATCGACGATCCGTTCGTTCGGTAGTCGCCCGGCGGGGGCGCCTTTCGACAGCGGCGGGGAAAAAAGCCCGCGGCGCGGACGAACGGTCGGCGCTCGCCGTGGAACGCCGCCGACCGCAGCACAAGCCTAGACCCGCCCGGCCACCGGGTGCGGGCCGTCGGTCAGGGCTGGCGCGGTGCGTAGGGATTCAGGCGGGGATCGCGCAGCGGGCTTTCCCGGGTCGGCCCGGGATCGTCCTGGCGCAGGCGGAGACTGCCGTTGCCGATCTTCAAGCCGTCCTTGGTCGTCGCCTCGCCATCGGCACTGGCCGCGTCGCTGCCCGGCAGGTCCGGCCCGGCGGCATCCGGTTGCGGCTGTGGCGCGCTGCCCATGGGCAACGGCGCGACCGGCGGCGCGGCGGGCAACGCTGCCGGCAGCTCCTCCGGCAGGGGCGCGGCGAGGGTCGGTTGGCCCAGGCCGGCGAGCACCATGGCCAGGAGCAGGAAAAGCACACGCGACATGACAAAGCCTCGATAGGCCTCGGGACTTCCACCATAGCCGCGCAACGGCCCCGGCGAGCGAACTACGGACCGGCGGCATCGCGCATTGGAAAAAGGGAATTCCTGGAATTGTTCGATAGGACCCTGGCCACCTCCGTCAACTGTCAATCGACTTTTCGAACAACGCGCCCGTCCCCTATTAGAACAGCGCAAAAAAACTCGATCAAAAGTACAGCCTGGACATGAGGTCGCGGATATAACCTGAAATCGAATTGCGCCCCGGCGTAGTTGCTCCGGTAACACTTCGCAGACGCAGGAGTCGAACGCCACCGAAAAGAAGATAGCACTTGCCAGAGAAACTTCCGCAGGACCCAACGAACATCCCGGCACGCACTCGCCTCGCCATCTTTCTTCCATTCAAAGACCCGCCCACATGTAAATGAGTGGAGTAGCCAATGACGCTATTGGATATCGAAAAGCTGCTGGACATGACTCACCACATGTCGGTGCACATTCCCATCGAACTGATCATTTCCTGGGAGCAGAGCGAAGAGGCCTGGAGTGTGAAAGACAACTGTCTCAACTTCGTCTATGTCAATCGTCGCTATACCGAACTGATCACCCCGCGGTTCGGCCAGAAAAACTCCCTGCTGTCCCCCTTCAGTGCCAGCATCGAAGAGCACGACAAGCTGGTCATCCAGACCGGCAAGCGCATCGAGGCCCTGGCGCTGCTCAGGCCGGACGACCATCCGGCGCCCTGCTGCCTGTACTTCGAGCGCATGCCGCTGTATGACCGGCGCGGCAACCGCACCGGGGTGATCGCCCATGCCAAGACCCTGACCTCGGTCGCCCCGCGCGGCTTCATCGCCACCGACGGCATCGGTACCTTCACCTTCACGCCTCCCTCGGAGTTGTTCACCTCGCGCGAATGGGACGTGATCTACCTGCTGCTTTCCGGTCTCTCGGAAAAAGAAATAGCCGAACAGATCAGCCGCTCCCTGAGTACCGTCAAGTTTCACAAGAGCAACATCTTCCAGAAGGTCGGTTGCAGTTGCATCGGCGCCTTCAAGGCACTCGCCCGGCAAAAGAAGTGGAACTTCTATATCCCACCGACCTTCGCCAGCGCCAAGTACATCATCAATCACTAGTCGCGCCTCGCGAGAGCCTTCGGCGTGCCGGGCGACGCTTTTGCCGGCGAAACCGAGCGGTTCGAATGGACAAGGACAACAGCATGCCTCGAAACAATCCTTCGCGTCATTCAATACTCGTCACTTCCAACATAAACGCGGCCAATGATGCGAATCGTCTTTCCGAGCTTTGTCGACAACTGGAAATACGCGGCTATCGACTCTTCCAGGCGCCAAGCCGCAAGGTCGCCCTGGATTTTCTCGGCAACGCCGCGCACCCCGCCGGCATCCTCCTGCTCGTCGCGGAGCCGACAGGCGAGAACGAGGCCGCACAATTGGCGGCCCTCGATGAACTCCGCCAGGTCGCACCGTCCATTCCGCTGTTCCTGTTGTTTCGTCAACTGCGCATCGAACAGTTGTCCAGCCGGCTACTGGACGAGGTCCAGGGATGCTTCAACCTGGCCGCCGGCCCCGCACGCTTCATCGCCGAGCGCATCGACAGCGACCTGCGCGAATGGCGCGACCCGGCGGGCCCCAGGCGGCTGCGCGACTATGCCCCGCCCGTCCCGCGCACGCCGGTGAGTGCCCGCTATAACGGCCGCGCACGCCTCGACCTGGCGCCGGCCAAGCAGTGGCGGATCGGCTCGGGGAGCACCACGGAGCGCCTGGCGACGCCGCTGAACGACCTCTCCACGGCCTACCGCGAGACGTCCGCGGGAGCCTCGGCGGCGCACGCCGGCGACATCGCCGAGGCCTTTCGCCGGGCGCTCTGGGAAGCCGCCGCGCGGCTCGCCAGGGAGGATGGCGATACGTGGTTCTTCGAGATACTCCGGGGCAACCCGGGGCCTGGCATCGAGGCCGGCCGGGAGACGCCGGCGAAGCGCTGGCACGGGCTCGCCGACACGCTCGACAGCAGTCCTCGGCTGGCCCCCCTGCGCGTCGCCCTGAGCGCTCCCGGCCTCGATTCGCGCGGTCGCCCGGCCAGCTTCGGAGTACCCGCCGCGGTGGTCTGCCGCTACCTGCGCCGGCACGGCATCGCGCCGCTGCGCACCGGCGACTATCGCTTCCTGCTGCTGTTTCCCCGGGGCGCCAGGGCGGAACACGCGCAGCCGCTGGTGGACAGGCTCTGCGAATTCAAGCGCCGGCACGACGACGATGCGCCGCTGAAGCAGGTGTTGCCGGAGCTCCTCGATAGCTCGCCGCTGTACCGCTACATCGGCCTGCGCGAACTCTGCGCGATGATCCACGAGGCCAGCCTGCGGCTGCACCTGACCGCCCTCGCCGACGCCGCCGCCAGGGCTGCCGGCCACGCCGCGCTGGCGCCGGCCACGGTCTATGGCCACCTGGTCAGGGACGAAACCGAAGCGGTGGCGATCGACAGGCTCGGCGGCCGTGTGGTCGCCAGCCTGGTCGGCGTCCATCCGGCGGCCACTCCGCTACTGTTGCCCGGCGAACGGGTGGCCGAGGAATCGCCGGCGCTGATCGACTACCTGCTGGCCTTGCAGGCCTTCGGTGAGCACTTTCCCGGTTTCGCTCCCGAGTTGCAGGGCATCGAGATCGACGAGCGCGGTCGCTACCGGATCCGTTGCGTCAGGCCGGCCGCCCTCGCCCGCGGCTCCGGCCTGCGCCTGGCCACGCGCCGGCCGGACTGAAGCGCGCCGTTCAGCGCAGCGCCTTGCTCAACTGGCCACGGTGCTTGAGTTCCAGGCGCTGGACGAAGGCCTGGAGGATGCGCCGGTAGAGTTCGTCGCCGAGCTGGCCGTCCTCGATGCCGGCGTCGATATTCGGGTTGTCGTTGACCTCGATGACCAGCACCTTGTCGCCGGCCTGCTTCAGGTCCACCCCGTAGAGGCCGTCGCCGATCCGCCCGGCGGCCTCCAGGGCCAGCTCCAGCACCGCCGGCGGCACCTGCTCCAGCGGCACGGCGCGGCACTCGCCGTTGACGTCCTGGCCGTCGGCCTTGTGGTTGTAGATCTGCCAGTGGCCGCGCGACATGAAGTACTGGCAGGCGTACAGCGGTTGGCGGTCGAGCACGCCGATGCGCCAGTCGTACTCGGTGTAGAAGAACTCCTGGGCCAGCAACAGGACCGAGCGCTCGAACAACTCGCTCGCCGCCGCCAGCAGTTCGCTGTCGTCGTTGACCTTGACCACGCCACGGGAGAAGCAGCCATCGGGAATCTTCAGCACCAGCGGGAAGCCCAGGC
>NZ_KV811371.1:244698-356961 GCF_001813025.1 Pseudomonas sp. HMSC066A08 | reverse complement strand
GGGAATCTTCAGCACCAGCGGGAAGCCCAGGCGCCGGGCCACCCGCTGCCAGTCCTGCGGGCGTTCCTTGTAGAGGATCTCGGTGAGCGGCATGCCCAGTTGCCGGCAGCCGAGCAGGTCGGCGAGGTAGACCTTGTTGGTGCAGCGCAGGATCGATGCCGGGTCGTCCATCACCACCAGGCCTTCGCGCTCGGCCTTCTCGGCGAAGCGATAGGTATGGTGGTCGACCCGGGTGGTCTCGCGGATCAGCAGGGCGTCGAACTCGGCCAGGCGCGCGTAGTCCTTGCGTCCGATCAGTTCGACGTCGATGCCGAGGCTGGCGCCGACCCGCACGAAGTTGGCCAGCGCCTGCGGGTTGGACGGCGGCAGCGCTTCGTCGGGATCGTGCAGGATCGCCATGTCGTAGCGCGCCACCCGCCGCGAACGCGGCATGCGCCAGGCGCGCCGGCTGAAACCGTCGAGGGCGTCGGCAAAGACGTCCTCCTGGTCGCTGCGCAGGCGGTTCAGCACGCCAGGGCGCACGCCCTCGATATGCCAGCCCTGCTGGCGACGGAACTCCACCAGCAGGATCGGGCAGGGAAAGGCTTCGAACAGCTGGCGGGCGAGGTCGGCCAGCGGCTCGAACTCGGTATGGCCGAAATACAGGGTCAGGGTGAAGCCGTCGGTAGCGCCATAGGGCGTGCGGCACAGCGCCTTGTCCAGGGCCTTGTCGAGGCCGCCCAGGGCCAGCCCGTAGACCGACTTGCGAGCCAGTTCGCTGATGCAGCGCAGCGACGGGATCACCCGGTGGCCACGGGCCTCGGCCAGCAGCGAACAGTAGTAGCCGAGGCCGAGGTACTTGTAGCCGCGGCACAGGTTGATCACCTGCACGCGCCGGCCGCCGTGGTCGCGCGCCGATTGCTCGAGGTATTCCTGGGCGGTGAGGACTTCCTCGCTGGGCAGGTAGGAGGCCCAGTCCTCGCGTCGCTCGACGACGATCATCAGGCGGCTGCCGAGGTCGGCGAGAGCCGGCGGTCGGGGTTGCTCGACAGGGGTCATGCGGAGCGACCCGTCGAGGGTGGCTAGCGAGGCTGCTGACATGAGTGGCGGTATCCTCTGAATGACGGTACCTGCCGTTCTAGACCTGCCGGCGCCTCCTGTCGCGCCTCGTTACGCAAGCTTTACGAGCGCCGCCGCCAGGCGCCGGCGCGGCAACCGGCCAGGGCCGCCGGATGCCGCGCCGCGAGTGCCGAGGAGCATTTTTACGCTGGCGTTGCGCGCTCGTCAGGCCAGGCTGTCGAGCACCCCGCCGTCGACCCGCAGGGCCGCGCCGGTGGTCGCCGAGGCCTGGGTCGAGCAGGTGTAGACCACCAGGTTGGCGACTTCCTCGGGCGTCGCCAGGCGCTGGATGATCGAACTGGAACGGTGCTGCCGGACAAAGGCGGTGCCGGCCTCTTCTATGCTCTGCCCGGCCTTCTGCGCATCCTCGCGGAGCATCTCGGCGACGCCTTCGGTGAGGGTCGGTCCGGGCAGCACCGCATTCACCGTCACCCCGGTGCCGGCCAGGCGCTTGGCCAGGCCGCGCGACACCGAGAGGTTGGCGGTCTTGCTGAAGCCGTAGTGGATCATGTCCGCCGGGATGTTCAACGCCGACTCCGAAGACAGGAACACCACCCGTCCCCAACCGCGCTCGACCATCCCCGGGACATAGGCGCGGGCCAGGCGCACCCCGGACATCACGTTGACCTCGAAGAAGCGGCTCCACTCGGCGTCCTCGATGTCGAAGAAATCCTTCAGCTCGAAGATGCCCAGGTTGTTGACCAGGATGTCCGCCTTCGGCTCGGCCGCAACGAAAGCCGCGCAGCCTTCCGCCGTCCCCAGGTCGCCGGCGACGCCACGTACCCTGGCATCCGGCTGGCCGTTCCGGATCGCCGCGATCGCACGGTCCACCGCCGCCTGGCTGCGTCCGTTGACCACCACGGTGGCGCCGGCGGCGGCGAGGCCGCTGGCGATGGCGAAGCCGATGCCGGCGGTGGAACCGCTGACGATTGCCAGTTTGTCGCTCAGATCGATCTGCATGGGAGTCTCCTGTCGAGTGACGAACCGCTCAGGAACGCGGCTCGGGGAACAGACGACAGCCTAGACCAACCAGCGTTCCGTGCCCGTTCCTGGCCTCAGAGACGCAGGCCGAGGTTGATCATCGCCGCCGAATTGCCCAGCAGCACCAGCTCGCTGCCCACCGGGCCGAAGCGAACGCCCACCGAGGGGATGATCGCCGGCGCGACGCCGAAGCGGTTCAGCGGGATCTTGTCGCGGTATTCGCCGCGATAACCCTGCAACAGGCCGCCGGTGAGCTTCAGGTAGACCGGGTAGCTGTCACTGTCGAAGCGCTTGCCCAGGTAGGCGTAGTTGGAGCGCTGGCTGAACGAGTTGCGGAAGGTCGCGCCGCCGGCCAGCACGCCATCGGCGCGGTTGTATTCGAGGCCGAGCAGGTCCTGGTGATTGTTGTGTTCCGGGTCCGGGTTGAAATGCCGGGTGTAGACGCTGGTCTGCAGGTACCAGAAGTCGCCGTCGTCGGCAGCCCAGGCAGGTGCGGCGAGCACGGCCAGCAGGCTGAGGATGAGATAGCGCATGTGGACTCCAGGCGGCCGTCGCCAGGGAAGGAAGGCAAGACGTGACGGCTTGCGCCTCGCAGCGTGAATTCTGCTGAACCCGGCCTGAATCGGGCCTGAACGAAGCCTGAACAGTTTCTGAACGAACCGTCAGAAAACCCCGGAATGGCTCAAGAACGGACCTTGGCGAAACGTTCGGAAAACCGAACGCCATGCCCCGAAAATATTCGGAAGAGCGGACGAAAGGCCATTTCGGGGCATTTTCATCCAAATTTAATTTCTTTTACTTTCAAACAGTTAGGTTAAAAAAAGCCGGATTTCATAAGCTGGCATGCATCCTGCCACTACACTGTTCGGCAAGCACGATACTCTCGTGGCTTCCCCCGCCGGGGAAAACCGCGAAACACCCTGTCCCGGAGAGGCCAGGCGCTCGCGGCTCAATAAAAATCAAAACAAGTCGAGGAAGAAATTCATGCGTATCGCTCCCAGTCTGCTGAGCACCGCCATCGTGGCCGCTCTGTTGTCCGCTCCGGTCGTCGCTGACGAGCTCACCGGCACGCTGAAGAAGATCAAGGAAACCGGCACCATCACCCTCGGTCACCGTGACGCTTCGATTCCCTTCTCCTACCTCGGCACCGAGCCGGGCAAGCCGATCGGCTACTCCCACGACCTGCAACTGAAAGTGGTCGAGGCGGTGAAGAAGGAACTCAACCTCCCCGAGCTGAAGGTCCGCTATAACCTGGTCACCTCGCAGACCCGCATCCCGCTGGTGCAGAACGGCACCGTGGACATCGAGTGCGGCTCCACCACCAACAACGAAGAGCGCCAGAAGCAGGTCGACTTCTCCGTCGGCATCTTCGAGGTCGGCACCCGCCTGCTGTCGAAGAAGACCGCCAACATCAAGGACTTCGACGACCTCAAGGGCAAGAACGTGGTGACCACCGCCGGCACCACCTCCGAGCGCCTGCTCAAGGCCATGAACGCGGACAAGAAGATGGGCATGAACATCATCTCCGCCAAGGACCACGGCGAGTCCTTCATGATGCTCGAGTCCGGCCGCGCGGTGGCCTTCATGATGGACGACGCGCTGCTCTACGGCGAAATGGCCAAGGCCAAGAAGCCGGACGACTGGGTCGTCGGCGGCACCCCGCAGTCCTTCGAGATCTACGGCTGCATGGTGCGCAAGGGCGACGCGGCGTTCAAGAAAGTGGTCGACAAGGCCATCACCGATACCTACGCCTCCGGCGAGGTCAACAAGATCTACGACAAGTGGTTCACCCAGCCGATCCCGCCGAAGGGCCTGAACCTCAACTTCCCCATGAGCGAAGAGCTGAAGAAGCTGATCGCCAGTCCGACCGACAAGGCCGCCGAGCAGATGTAACGAGCGCCTGGCGCTCCTCCCGGAGCGCCAGCGCTTCGCGCGTCGCCCCCGCCTTGCGGCGGGGCCTCGGGGACGCGGGAGAGGCCTGCCCTCCCCAGCCGTCTCCCATGGAAGAGCAGCGTCGCCGGCCCGCACGGCCGCGCCGGCGCCTGCCTTCCCCGCCAGTGTCTGCAACCGATTGAACCGAGGGGAAACCCCAACATGAATTACAACTGGGACTGGGGCGTGTTCTTCAAGTCCACCGGGATCGGCAGCGAAACCTACCTCGACTGGTACATCGCCGGTCTGGGCTGGACCATCGCCATCGCCCTGGTCGGCTGGATCATCGCCCTGGCGCTGGGCTCGCTGCTCGGCGTCATGCGCACCGTGCCGAACCGCCTGGTATCGGGGATCGCCACCGCCTACGTGGAAATCTTCCGCAACGTGCCGCTGCTGGTGCAGCTGTTCATCTGGTACTTCCTGGTACCCGACCTGCTGCCCGAGGGCCTGCAGACCTGGTTCAAGCAGGACCTCAACCCGACCACCTCGGCCTACCTCAGCGTGGTCGTCTGCCTCGGCCTGTTCACCGCCGCGCGGGTCTGCGAGCAGGTGCGCACCGGCATCCAGGCGCTGCCCTACGGGCAGACCTCGGCGGCCCGCGCGATGGGCTTCCGCCTGCCGCAGATCTACCGCCACGTGCTGCTGCCGCAGGCCTTCCGGATCATCATCCCGCCGCTGACCTCGGAGTTCCTCAACATCTTCAAGAACTCCTCGGTGGCGTCGCTGATCGGCCTGATGGAGCTGCTGGCGCAGACCAAGCAGACCGCCGAGTTCTCCGCCAACCTGTTCGAGGCCTTCACCCTGGCCACGCTGATCTACTTCACGCTGAACATGAGCCTGATGCTGATCATGCGCCTGGTGGAGAGAAAGGTCGCCGTACCGGGCCTGATCTCCGTAGGAGGTAAATGATGGACTTCAGTGGAATCGTTCCCGCCCTGCCGAGCCTCTGGGAAGGCATGCTGATGACCCTCAAGCTGATGGTCCTCGGCGTCCTCGGCGGCGTCGCGCTGGGTACCGTGCTGGCGCTGATGCGGCTGTCGCACAGCAAGTTGCTGTCGAACATCGCCGGCTTCTACGTCAACTACTTCCGCTCGATCCCGCTGCTGCTGGTGATCACCTGGTTCTACTTCGCGGTGCCCTTCATCCTGCGCTGGATCACCGGCGAGGACACCCCGGTGGGGGCGTTCACCTCCTGCCTGGTGGCCTTCATGATGTTCGAGGCGGCCTACTACTGCGAGATCGTCCGCGCCGGCATCCAGGCCATCCCGAAAGGCCAGATGGGCGCCGCCCAGGCACTGGGCATGACCTACGGGCAGACCATGCGCCTGGTGATCCTGCCGCAGGCGTTCCGCAAGATGACCCCGCTGCTGCTGCAACAGAGCATCATCCTGTTCCAGGACACCTCGCTGGTCTATACCGTCGGCCTGATGGACTTCCTCAATTCGGCCCGTTCGCGCGGCGACATCATCGGCCAGGCCAACGAGTTCCTGATTTTCGCCGGCCTGGTCTACTTCGTCGTAAGCTTCACCGCCTCGTTCGCCGTCAAACGTCTGCAGAAAAGGTTAACCGTATGATTTCCATCAAGAATGTCAGCAAGTGGTATGGCGACTTCCAGGTCCTGACCGACTGCTCCACCGAGGTTGCGAAAGGCGAAGTGGTGGTGGTCTGCGGGCCGTCCGGCTCGGGCAAGTCGACCCTGATCAAGTGCGTCAACGCACTGGAACCCTTCCAGAAGGGCGACATCGTCGTCGACGGCACCTCCATCGCCGATCCGAAAACCAACCTGCCCAAGCTGCGCTCGCGCGTCGGCATGGTGTTCCAGCATTTCGAGCTGTTTCCCCACCTGAGCATCACCGAAAACCTGACCATCGCGCAGATCAAGGTACTCGGCCGCAGCAAGGAAGAAGCCACCAAGAAGGGCCTGGCCCTGCTCGAGCGCGTCGGTCTCAAGGAGCACGCGCACAAGCACCCCGGCCAGCTCTCCGGCGGCCAGCAGCAGCGCGTGGCGATCGCCCGTGCGCTGGCGATGGACCCGGTGGTGATGCTGTTCGACGAGCCGACCTCGGCGCTCGACCCGGAAATGGTCAACGAAGTGCTCGACGTGATGGTCCAGCTGGCCCACGAAGGCATGACCATGATGTGCGTGACCCACGAGATGGGCTTCGCGCGCAAGGTCGCCAACCGGGTGATCTTCATGGACCGCGGGCAGATCGTGGAAGACTGCGAGAAGGAGGAGTTCTTCGGCGACGTCAGCGCCCGCTCCGAACGCGCCCAGCAGTTCCTCGCCAAGATCCTCCCGCACTGATGTACCCGCCCTCGCCGGCCCGCCCGGCGGGGGCCTGCTCCACCCTCGCCTGCGATAACAATAAATAGGGAAAGCCCATGCAAGCTGTGCTCTTCAGAACCCTGTCCCTCGGCGTCGCCATTGCCGCCGCATCCTCCTCGGCCTTCGCCGCCACGCTCGACGGCGGCGCCGTCGCCGCGCCCGACGAGTACGGCGCCAAGGTCGCCGCGCAGATCCTCAAGGCCGGCGGCAACGCGGTGGACGCCGCGGTGGCCACCGCCTTCACCCTGGCGGTTACCTACCCCGAGGCCGGCAACATCGGCGGCGGCGGCTTCATGACCCTGTACATGGACGGCAAGCCGTACTTCCTCGACTACCGCGAGGTGGCGCCGAAGGCCGCGAGCAAGACCATGTACCTGGACGACAAGGGCGAGGTGATCGAGAACCTCAGCCTGGTCGGCGCCAAGGCCGCCGGCGTGCCGGGCACCGTGATGGGCCTCTGGGAAGCCCACAAGCGTTTCGGCAAGCTGCCCTGGAGCGAGCTGCTGACCCCGGCCATCGGCTACGCGCAGAAGGGCTTCAAGGTCGCCGACAAGCAGTTCCAGTACCGCCAGGACGCCGTCGCCCTGTTCAACGGCAAGACCAATTTCGGCGACTACTTCGGCCACATGAAGGCCGGCGAGGCGTTCCTCCAGCCGGACCTGGCGAAGACCCTGGAGCGTATCGCCGACAAGGGCCCGGACGAGTTCTACAAAGGCCATACCGCCGACCTGCTGGTGGCACAGATGCAGCAGGACAAGGGACTGATCACCCACCAGGACCTGGCCGACTACAAGGTCAGGTGGCGCGAACCGATGCGCGTCGACTGGCAGGGCAACACGCTCTATACCGCGCCGCTGCCAAGCTCCGGCGGGATCGCCCTGGCCCAGTTGCTGGGCATCAAGGAAAACCGTGCCGCCGACTTCAAGGGCGTCGAGCTGAACTCCGCGCGCTATATCCACCTGCTGGCGGAGATCGAGAAACGCGTGTTCGCCGACCGCGCCGACTACCTCGGCGATCCGGACTTCTCCAAGGTCCCGGTGGCGCGCCTGACCGACCCGGCATACCTGAAGCAGCGTGCCGCCGAGGTCAATCCGACGGCGATCTCGCCGACCGAGAAGGTCCGTCCCGGCCTGGAACCGCACCAGACCACGCACTTCTCCATCGTCGACGCCGACGGCAACGCGGTGAGCAACACCTATACCCTCAACTGGGACTTCGGCAGCGGCGTGGTGGTCAAGGGCGCCGGCTTCCTGCTCAACGACGAGATGGACGACTTCAGCGCCAAGCCGGGCGTGGCCAACGCCTTCGGCGTGGTCGGCAGCGACGCCAACGCCATCGAACCGGGCAAGCGCATGCTCTCCTCGATGAGCCCGAGCATCGTCACCCGCGACGGCAAGGTCAGCCTGGTGGTCGGCACGCCCGGCGGCTCGCGGATCTTCACCTCGATCTTCCAGGTGCTGAACAACATCTACGACTTCCACCTGCCGCTGGAGAAGGCCGTGGCCGCGCAGCGCGTGCACCACCAGTTGCTGCCCAAGGACACGATCTACTACGACGCCTACGCGCCGCTCGCCGGCAAGGTCGCCGAGGAGCTGAAGGCGATGGGCTACACCCTGGAGGACCAGGGCTGGAACATGGGCGATATCCAGGCCATCCGCGTCGACGGCAAGGTCCTGGAGACCGCCTCCGATCCCCGTGGCCGCGGCGTCGGCCTGGTGGTGAGACCCTGACAGGACGGCGGGCGGCCGACGCCGCCCGCGCCTGATTGCGTGCAACGACGATAACCCTACCAACCTACCGACACGAGATATCGCCATGAAGCCATTGCTCCACGCGTTCGCCCCCGGTGTTATGGCCCTGATGCTCCTGCTGCCGCAGGCCGCCCAGGCCAAGGAAGTCGCACCGCAACAGAAACTGTCCAACGTGGTCATCCTGGCCACCGGCGGCACCATCGCCGGCGCCGGCGCCAGCGCCGCCAACAGCGCCACCTACACCGCCGCCAAGGTACCGGTCGACCAGTTGCTGGCCAGCGTGCCGCAGCTCAAGGACATCGCCAACGTCCGCGGCGAACAGGTGTTCCAGATCGCCTCGGAAAGCTTCACCAACGAGAACCTGCTGGAACTGGGCAAGACCGTCGCCAAGCTGGCCGATAGTGACGACGTCGACGGCATCGTGATCACCCACGGTACCGACACCCTGGAAGAGACCGCCTACTTCCTGACCCTGGTCGAGCACACCGAGAAGCCCATCGTGGTGGTCGGCTCGATGCGCCCGGGCACCGCGATGTCCGCCGACGGCATGCTCAACCTGTACAACGCCGTGGCGGTGGCCGGCGACAAGTCGGCACGCGGCAAGGGCGTGCTGATCACCATGAACGACGAGATACTCTCCGGCCGCGACGCGAGCAAGATGGTCAACATCAAGACCGAAGCGTTCAAGAGCCCGTGGGGTCCGCTGGGCATGGTGGTCGAAGGCAAGAGCTACTGGTTCCGCGCACCGGTGAAGCGGCACACGGTGAACTCCGAGTTCGACATCAAGCAGATCTCCGCGCTGGCTCCGGTGGAAATCGCCTACAGCTACGGCAACGTCAGCGACACCGCCTACAAGGCCCTGGCCCAAGCCGGCGCCAAGGCGATCATCCATGCCGGCACCGGCAACGGCTCGGTGCCCGCGCGCGTGGTGCCGACCCTGCAGGAACTACGCAAGCAGGGCGTGCAGATCATCCGCTCCTCGCACGTCAATGCCGGCGGCTTCGTCCTGCGCAACGCCGAGCAGCCGGACGACAAGAACGACTGGATCGTCGCCCACGACCTGAACCCGCAGAAGGCGCGCATCCTGGCCGCGGTCGCGATGACCAAGACCCAGGACAGCAAGGAGCTGCAACGGATCTTCTGGGAATACTGAGTGAACCCTTCCGGCGCCGCCTGCCGGCCGTGCCGGAAAACCGCCCGCTCCGCCGCCCATCGTGGCGGCGGGCTGGCCTAGCCGCGACGACTGTGATGGAATCCCCCGACCCGCCCTGCAGCGTACCTCCGTCACTGACCGTGAAGCCCCGCCTCGTCCGCCAGTTGCTGCTCCCCATTCCCCTGCTCCTGCTGATGCTCGGCTTCGGCTACGGCGGCTACCGGGTCAGCGAGAGCGCCGGCATCCGTGCCCTCGCCGAGAATGGCGAACGCCAGCTGGAGCTGCATGCGCGTACGGTCGAGAGCGAGATCAGCAAGTACACCTACCTGCCCAGCCTGCTGGAGCTGGAGCGCAGCGTCAGTCACCTGCTCACCGACCCGACGCCATACCGTCGCAACCAGGTCAACGCCTACCTCGAAGGCCTCAATCGCCGCGCCGGCAGCCGCGCGGTGTACCTGCTGGACACCAACGGCCGGGTCCTGGCCACCAGCAACTGGAGCGACCCGGACAGCTACCTCGGCGAGGACCTGTCGTTCCGCGCCTACTGGCAGGACGCGATGAAGGGCAAGCCGGGCCGTTTCTACGGCATCGGCAGCACCCGTGGCGAGCCGGGCTACTACCTGGCCCACGGCCTGGTCCACGGCGGCCGGATCATCGGCGTGGCGGTGGTCAAGGTGAAGATGGACGCCCTCGAGGAACGCTGGGAGAAGGCGCGCCTGGAAGCCTTCGTCAGCGACGAGAACGGCATCATCATCCTCTCCAGCAACCCCGCCCTGCGCCTGAAGGCGGTGCGCTCCCTGAGCGCCGACGACAAGGAGCGCCTGGCGCGCAGCATGCAGTACTACTGGTGGGCGCTGAACGAGTGGCAACCGCTGCAGCGCGAGCCGCTGGCCGCCGGTGTGGAAAAGCTCAGCTTCCCCGCCGATGAGCAGCATCCGCGCGGCGAAGCGGTCACCTACCTGGCGCAGACCCGCGCGCTGAACGACACACCGTGGAACCTGACCCTGCTCAGCCCGCTGGAAGACCTGCGCCGCGACGCGGTACGCAACGGCATGCTGGCCGCCATCGGTTTCGCCCTCCTGGCATTCCTGCTGATCGCCTGGAACGAGCGGCGCAAGGTACTCGCCACCCGCCTCGCCGCGCGCGAGGCGCTGCAACGAGCCAACGGCGAGCTGGAAGTGAAGATCGCCGAACGTACCGCCGACCTGCTGGCCAGCAACGCACGCCTGACCGCCGAGATCCACGAGCGCCAGCAGGCCGAGGACACCCTGCGCAAGGCCCAGGACGAACTGGTCCAGGCCGGCAAGCTGGCGGTGATCGGGCAGATGTCCACCAGCATCGCCCACGAACTCAACCAACCGCTGGCGGCACTGCGTACGCTCTCCGGCAACACCGTACGCTTCCTCCAGCGCGGCAAGCTGGAGACCGCCAGCACCAACCTCGCCACCATCAATGAACTGGTCGACCGCATGGGCCGCATCACCGCCAGCCTGCGCGCCTTCGCCCGGCGCAGCGACGACGCCGGCCAGGCCAGCCTGGCCAAGGCGGTGGACGCGGCGCTGCTGATCCTGCACGGGCGCCTGGAGCAGGACCCACCGACCCTGCACCGGCATTTCGACGACGTGCGCCTGGGCATCGACCAGACCCGCCTGGAGCAGATCCTGGTCAACCTGCTGGCAAACGCCCTCGACGCCATGAGCGGCCAGGCCGACCGCCAGCTCTGGCTGGAAGGCCGGCGCGAGGAGGAGCGCTACGTCCTGCGCGTGCGCGACAACGGCCCCGGTATCCCGCCGGCGGCGCGCGTCCACCTGTTCGAACCGTTCTTCACCACCAAGCCCGGCGAACATGGCCTGGGCCTCGGCCTGACCCTCTCGGCCAGCCTGGCCACCGCCGCCGGCGGCAGCCTCAGCGTGCAGCACCCCGAAAGCGGCGGAACCGCCTTTGAGCTGAGCCTGTCCCTGGTTCCCGATTCCCCGACTGCGAGTCCCGCCCGATGAACGAGTCGCTTTCCGTCCTGATCGTCGAAGACGATCCGCATGTCTTGCTCGGCTGCCAGCAGGCGCTGGAGCTGGAGGACATCCCCTGCATCGGCGTCGGCAGCGCCGAGGAGGCGCTGCAACGGGTCGACCGCGACTTCGCCGGCATCGTCGTCAGCGACATCCGCCTGCCCGGCATCGACGGCCTGACCCTGCTGGAGCGTCTCAAGGCCCTCGACCCGAGCCTGCCGGTGGTGCTGATCACCGGTCACGGCGACATCTCCATGGCGGTACAGGCGATGCATGCCGGCGCCTACGACTTCATGGAGAAGCCCTTCTCTCCGGAACGCCTGGTCGAGGTCGCCCGCCGCGCCCTGGAACAGCGCGGGCTGGCCCGCGAGGTCAGCGCACTGCGTCGCCAGTTGGCCGGCCGCCAGGACCTGGCGCAACGGATCATCGGCCGCTCGCCGGCGATCCAGGCGTTGCGCGAGCTGATCGCCAACGTCGGCGACACCTCGGCCAACGTGCTGATCCTCGGCGAGACCGGCACCGGCAAGGAGCTGGTGGCACGCTGCCTCCACGACTATAGCCGGCGCCACCAGCATGCCTTCGTCGCGCTGAACTGCGGCGGCCTGCCGGAGAACCTGTTCGACAGCGAGATATTCGGCCACGAGGCGCACGCCTTCACCGGCGCCAACAAGCGGCGGATCGGCAAGATCGAGCATGCCAACGGCGGCACACTGTTCCTCGACGAGATCGAGAGCATGCCGGTCAACCTGCAGATCAAGCTGCTGCGGGTGTTGCAGGAACACACCCTGGAACGCCTCGGCTCGAACCAGTCGATCCCGGTGGACTGCCGGGTGATCGCGGCGACCAAGGCAGACCTCGCCGCCATGGGCAAGAGCGGCCAGTTCCGTAGCGACCTCTACTACCGGCTCAACGTGGTGAGCCTGGAACTGCCGGCGCTGCGCGACCGTCGCGAGGACATCCTGCTGCTCTTCGAACACTTCCTCCAGCAGTCCTCGCTGCGCTTCGACCGCCCCGCGCCGGAACTCGACCGTGCCACCGTGGCCAGCCTGATGGCCCACGACTGGCCGGGCAACGTGCGCGAATTGCGCAACGTCGCCGAACGCTTCGCCCTCGGCCTGCCGGTGTTCAACAAGGGCGGACAGGCCGTACAGACCGGCGGCCCGCGCTTCGCCGAAGCGGTGGAGGCATTCGAGAAGGCCCTGCTGGGCGACGCCCTGGCCCGCCACCATGGCAACCTGACCCAGGCCAGCCAGGACCTGGGCATGGCCAAGACCACGCTGTTCGACAAGGTGAAGAAGTACGGCCTGCAATAGGGCCGTCGTTACTTCCGCGCCCGCCCGACAAGGCCGTAGCGACTAGATTCGTGATTAATAATCAATATTCTTGTTCCCTGCCCTGCGTTTTTCTTCCGAGTGTTCCCACGGATACTGCCGACCATCGCACTTCCCACCGGAGCACACCCCATGCCTCTCGCCCTGCTGGCGCTGACCCTCAGCGCCTTCGCCATCGGTACGACGGAGTTCGTCATCGTCGGCCTGATCCCTACCATCGCCGGCGACCTCGGCGTCGACCTGCCGTCAGCCGGTCTGCTGGTCAGCCTCTACGCCCTCAGCGTGGCCATCGGCGCGCCGCTGCTCACCGCCCTCACCGGCCGGGTGCCGCGCAAGCTGCTGCTGGTCGGCCTGATGGCGCTGTTCACCGCCGGCAACCTGGTCGCCTGGCAGGCGCCGAGCTATGAAGCGCTGATCGTCGCACGGATCCTCACCGGCCTCGCCCACGGCGTGTTCTTCTCGGTCGGCTCGATCATCGCCACCAGCCTGGTGCCGAAGGAAAAGGCCGCCAGCGCCATCGCCAGCATGTTCAGCGGCATGACCGTGGCCTTCGTCACCGGCATCCCGCTGGGCACCTTCATCGGCCAGCACTTCGGCTGGCGGACCACCTTCCTGGTGGTCTCCGCGTTCGGCCTGGTGGCCCTGCTCGGCAGCCTGCTGTTCGTGCCGCGCAACATCCGCCACACCCCGCCGGCGCCGCTGCTGCGCCAGGCCCGCGTACTCCTGCAGCCACGCCTGCTGCTGGTCTACGCGATGACCGCGGTGGGCTACGGCGGTTCGCTGATCGCCTTTACCTACCTGGCGCCGATCCTCCAGGACCTGGCCGGCTTCAGCCCGAACATGGTCGGCGTGGTGCTGCTCGCCTACGGCGTCTCGGTCGCCGTCGGCAACATCTGGGGCGGCCGCCTGGCCGACGCGCGGGGACCGGTCAAGGCGCTGGAAACCATCTTCCTGGCGCTCGCCGCGGTGCTTCTGGTGCTCGGCGTCACCGCCGGCAACCCGTGGCTGCTGGTGCTCACCGTGCTGGCCTGGGGTGCGGTGGCCTTCGGCAACGTGCCCGGGCTGCAGGTATACGTGGTCCGGCAGGCCGAGCGGGTCGCCCCGGAAGCGGTGGACGTGGCCTCTGGCTTCAACATCGCCGCCTTCAACCTCGGCGTCGCCGGCGGCTCCTGGGCCGGCGGCCTGGTGGTGGCCCACCTCGGCCTGGCCCATACGCCGTGGATCGCCGCCCTGGTGGTGTTCGCCGCCTTCGGCCTGACCGTCCTGAGCGGCCGCCTCGATCGCCGCGACGCCCAGCCGCAAGGCGCCGGCGCGGCGACCGGCAACCTCTGAAACAACCCGACGGTGGCCCGCCAGGCGGCGGGCCCATGGAGTGACAGCATGCATCCCCGTTTCCAGCGCCTGCTCGGCGACAAGGGTTTTTCCATCGGCCTCGAACTGCCGCTGGACAACGACTGGTCGCGCCACGGCCAATCCTTGTGCGAACGCGACGCGCGTCCGTTCGGCGTCCCCGCCCTGGCCCGCCACGCCGAGCTCGCGCGCCTCGCCGACCGCGGCGGATTCCGCGCCCTCTGGGTGCGCGACGTGCCGCTGTACGACCCAGCCTTCGGCGATGCCGCCCAGGTCTTCGAGACCTTCAGCTACCTTGGCTACCTGGCCGGCATCACCGAACGCATCCTGCTCGGCACCGCCGCAGTGGTGCTGCCGCTGCGCCAGCCCTGGCTGACCCTGAAGGCAGCCAGTTCGATCGACCGGTTGAGCGGCGACCGCCTGCTGCTCGGCGTGGCCAGCGGCGACCGGCCGATGGAATACCCGCTGTTCGGGGTCGACTACGCCAGCCGCGGCGCCGCCTTCCGCAACAGCGTCGAACTGCTCCGCGACCAGGGCCGCGCACGCCTGCCGGAAGGCGCGCGGCTGCTGCCGGAGCGCCCGCAGCGCCCGCCGCTGCTGGTGGCCGGTCTGGCCCAGCAATCGCCGCAGTGGGTCGGCGAGCACATGGACGGCTGGCTCAGCTATCCGGGCACCCCCGACGAACATCGCGGGCGGGTGGCGCTATGGCGCGAGGTCGCCGGCGGCAAGCCCTACGTCAGCTTCTTCCACCTCGACCTGCTGGCCGACCCGCAGGCGCCCCTCGAACGCTTCCGCTTCGGCGGCCGCTGCGGCCGCCTGGCGCTGATCGACGAGCTGCAGGCGCTGCGCGACGCAGGGGTACAGCACATCGGCCTGCACTTGCGCCGTTGCGAGCGCGACCTGACGGAAGTCATCGAGGAAATATCCGAACACGTACTACCGAGGTTCCACCATGAGCAATGACTACCTCGCCTGGGGCTGGACCCCAGGCGCCGGCCTCGACGGCCTGCACCTGCTGCGCAAGCCGCTGCCCACTCCCGGCCCCGGCGAAGTACTGGTGGCCAACCGTGCCATCGCCCTCAACCCGGTGGACTGGAAGATCGTCGAGTGGGGCCATGCGGCCTGGAGCCAGGACCATGTCCCGGGCGTCGACGGCGTCGGGCGCGTCGTCGCCACCGGCGCCGGCTGCGACCTCGCCCTCGGCAGCCGGGTCGCCTACCACCAGTGGCTGGGCCGCGACGGCAGCTTCGCCGAATACACCCTGCTCGACGCCGACGCCCTGCTGGCGCTGCCGGGAGGGCTCGATGAAGCCCGCGCGGCGGCACTGCCGTGCCCGGCGCTGACCGCCTGGCAGGCGCTGGAAAAAGTGCCCGGCGGCGGCTCCCGCGACGTCCTGGTGGTCGGCGCCGGCGGCGCGGTCGGCCTGTTCCTCGCGCAACTGGCGGTACGGCGTGGCTGGCGGGTCTGGGCCACGGCAGCGACGGAACACCGCGAACCCTTGCTCGGCCTGGGCGTGCTCGGGGTCTTCGACTATCGCCGGGCGGACTGGCGCGACGCCCTGGCGCAGTGTCTCGGTGAGCGTTCGCTGTTCGCCGTGTTCGATACCGTCAGCGGCGAGCACGCCGCGGGCCTGGCCTCCCTGCTCGGCTACAACGGCCACCTGGTCTGCATCCAGGACCGCCTGGAAAGCGCCCCGCTGCCGGCCTTCGGCACGGCGATCTCGCAGCACGAGGTGGCTCTCAACAGCATCCACAGCCATGCCGGCGGTGCCGACCGCGCGGACCTGCGCCGCGCCGCCAGCCGCCTGCTCCACGACCTGCGCGACGGCGACCTGCGCCTGCCGCCGTTGCTGTCCTTCGACTTCCAGGCCTTGCCGCAGGCTCTGCGCGCACTGCGGGACGGCAGCCGCAAGGGCAAGTGGATCGCCCGCCTGTAAGGCCGCCAGAGGTCGTTCGACGACACCGGCCAGGCAGTCGCTGCCTGGCCGGTGTCGTTGCGTTCGGAGCTGGGACCGCCCCTTGATTAATGAAATAGACGCAAGTGTGATTTTCCCATAGGCCAGTTTTTCGCACGAATCGAACCGCCAATAATGCACTCACATCCATTCCATCACGCCGCGCCACGGCCGGCCTCACGAGCGAGATCGCCATCATGCTGTTCAGCCCCTATGTCCTAGGCCAACTGGCCCTCCCCAATCGCATCGTCATGCCGCCGATGACCCGTTCCCGCGCCGCCAGTGGCGAAGTCGCCACCGCGCTGATGGCCGAGTACTACAGCCAGCGCGCCGGCGCCGGCCTGATCGTTTCCGAAGGCACCCAGATCAGCCGGCAGGGCCAGGGCTACGCCTGGACACCGGGCATCCACAGCGCCGAGCAGGTCGCCGGCTGGCGCCAGGTCACCGACGCGGTGCACGCCGCCGGCGGGCGCATCTTCGCCCAGCTCTGGCACGTCGGCAGGGTCTCGCACACCTCGCTGCAACCGGGCAACGCCGCCCCGGTGTCCTCCTCGGCGCTGGTGGCCGAAGGCGTGAAGGTCTTCGTCGATCCCCAGGGCCGCGGGTCGCAGGCCGGCGGCGGCGAGATGGTCCAGCACTCGGCGCCGCGCGCGCTGACCGTGGAGGAAATCCGGGAGATCGTCGCCGACTATGCCCAGGCCGCACGCAACGCCCTCGACGCCGGCTTCGACGGGGTCGAGTTGCACGGCGCCAACGGCTACCTGATCAACCAGTTCATCGACTCCCAGGCCAATGCGCGCAACGACCAGTACGGCGGCTCGCTGGAGAACCGCCTGCGCTTCCTCCGCGAAGTCGCCGAGGCGGTCACCGCGGTGGTCGGCAGGGAGCGCATCGGCGTGCGCCTGGCGCCACTGACCACCCTGCAGGGCGCGGTCGACGACACTCCGCAAGCCACCTACCTGGCCGCGGCGCGGCTACTGGACGAGATCGGCGTGGCCTACATCCACATCGCCGAGGCCGACTGGGAAGACGCCCCGGCAATGCCGGCGGCATTCAAGGAGGCGTTGCGCATCGTCTACCGTGGCAGCCTGATCTACTCCGGCCTGTACACCAAGGCGCGCGCCGAGGAAGCCCTGGCCAGGGGCTGGGCCGACCTGATCGGCTTCGGCCGGCCGTTCATCGCCAACCCTGACCTGCCCTACCGCCTGGAGCACGATCTGGCGCTGGCCAGCGGCGATCGTGCGACCTACTTCGGCGGCGGCGCAGCCGGCTACACCGATTACCCAAGCCTGTCAAAATCCTGAAACGGAAAAAAGCCACCGACCGGGCGCACCAACGCGCGCCCGGTCGGTGAAACATACCGCCACAACCTGGCCTTTGGTCGACTAGAACCCTCGTATGGCGGGGCCTAGACTCAAATCGCCAGATATTCATTATTAATAGGCCTGATTTCCTGGACAGGGGGGACCACCGATAGCATTGAGGAAAATTCCGAGGAATCCGTCATGAGCAAGTCCCTGATCGTTCCCCTGGCCGCCTGCCTGATCGTCCTGGCCGGCTGCGCCAACCCGCCGCGCAGCGGCGAGCGCCCCTACAGCGACGCCGAAATCAAGTCCTACGCGCTCGACAGCCTGGAGCGCAGTAACCTCTCGCCGAAGCGCCTTGACCAATATCGCAGCGTGCTCGGCACACCGCACCGGCAGACCCTGTAGCGCCTTCAGACGGGGCGCCGCCAGACGCTCGCCAGCCAGGGCTGCCGCTCGCGCGGTAGCCCCGCCGGCCGGTAGTAATGCTCCAGTTCGAGGAAACCGGCGTTCTCCAGCAGGCGTTTCCATTCCGGATAGTCGTGATAGACACCGTAACGCTGGCCATTCCAGCCCTCGCGGTTGTCGCCGCGTGGATTGGAGCTGAACAGCACGCCGCCCGGTCGCAGCGCTTCGAAGAGTTCGCCGAGCACCCGCGGCAGGGCGCTGCCGGGCACATGGAACAGGCTCGCGTTGGCGAAGATGCCATCGAAGTGCCCGGCCGGCAGTCGCAGCGCCAGGAAGTTCTGCTGCCAGACCTCGCAACCGCTGTCGGCCCTGGCCATCTCGACGAAGCGCGGCGTGCCTTCGAGGCCCACCGGCTGGTGGCCGAGGCGGCGGAAGGTGGCCAGGTCGCGGCCCGGACCGCAGCCGAAATCGAGGATCCGGTACGGCGGCGGCCCGTCGATATGGCGCAGCAGCGCCTCGACGTTCTGGCTCACGTCATGGCCGCGGGTGCCCTCGCGGAAGCCTTCGGCGTTGCGCTGGTAGTCGGCCAGGGTGGCGGTGGTGATCGCGTCGAAATCCTCGGTGCTCATGTCTGCTCGCAGTGGCGGGGTTCCGCCCAGTCTAGCGCCGGCACGGGTTTCGCCTAAGGTTTTGTAATAGTTTCCCGCTGTGGCGAGGGCCCGCGACACAGTAGGATCGACTTCCCTTTGACTCTCAATGGCCATCATGACCACCCTTTCGGAGCCCCCCAGTCGTCCTTCCGGACAGCCCTCCCCGCTTCACCGTCTTTCCCTGCGCCCGGCGTTGCCGGCCGATGCCGGACAGCTCGCCTCGACCTTCCCCCACTTCGCCGGCCGCCCCAGCCGGGCCGCGAGGTAAGCGCCCATGGAGTGGATAGCCGACCCCACCGCCTGGCTCGGCCTGGCGACCCTCATCGTGCTGGAGATCGTCCTCGGCATCGATAACCTGGTGTTCATCGCGATCCTCGCCGACAAGCTGCCGCCGCACCTGCGCGACCGCGCCCGGATCCTCGGCCTGTCGCTGGCGCTATTGATGCGTCTCGGCCTGCTGGCGAGCATCTCGTGGATGGTGACCCTCACCGAACCGCTGTTCGAGGTGTTCGGCAAGAGCTTCTCCGGCCGCGACCTGATCATGCTGTTCGGTGGCGTGTTCCTGCTGTTCAAGGCCACCATGGAGCTGCACGAGCGCCTCGAGGGCCACGTCGCCCAGCACGCCGGCAACAGGACCTACGCGCTGTTCTGGCCGATCGTCGCGCAGATCGTGGTGCTCGACGCGGTGTTCTCGCTCGACGCGGTGATCACCGCGGTGGGCATGGTCGAGCACCTGGAAGTGATGATGATCGCGGTGATCGTCTCCATCGGCCTGATGATCGTCGCCAGCAAGCCGCTGACCCGCTTCGTCAACCGTCACCCGACGGTGATCATGCTGTGCCTGGGCTTCCTGATGATGATCGGCTTCAGCCTGACCGCCGAGGGCCTGGGCTTCCACATCCCGAAAGGCTACCTGTACGCGGCCATCGGCTTCTCGATCCTCATCGAGGTGTTCAACCAGGTCGCCCGCAAGCGCCGCAAGAAGAGCCTGCAGGGCCACCGCCCGCTGCGCGCGCGTACCGCCCATGCGGTGCTGCGCCTGCTCGGCGGCCAGCGCCTGGAGGCCGACGAGGTCGGCGAGGAAGTCGCCGACCTGTTCGAGGAAGGCGACGACCAGGTGGTCTTCGACCGCCGCGAGCGGGTGATGATCAGCGGCGTGCTGCAATTGGCCGAGAAGCCCATCCGCAGCCTGATGACGGTACGCGCCGAGGTCGACTGCATCGACCTCGACAGCGGCCGCGAGGCGATCCGCGCGGCGCTGCTCGAATCGTCCTACTCGCGCCTGCCGCTGGTGCGCGACGGGCGCGTCGAGGAGCCGCTGGGCTACGTGCACAAGAAGGAACTGCTCAAGGAGCTGCTCGCCGGCGCCCAGCCGGACCTGGAAAGCCTGGCCCGCCAGCCGCTGAACCTGTTGCAGGACTGTTCGATCCTCAATGCCCTGGAGCAGATGCGCGAGGCCTCGACCCACGTGGCCTTCGTGGTCAACGAGTTCGGCGAATTCATCGGCCTGCTGACCCTGACCGACATTCTCGAATCCATCGCCGGCGAGCTGCCCGACGCCAGCGAGATCGACGGTCCGGACGTGGTCGAGGAGAACGACGGCTATCTGGTCAGCGGTGCCATGAACCTCAGCCAGGTGCGTCGACGCGTGGGGTTCGACGCGCGCGCCACGGAGGACTACCAGACCCTCGCCGGGCTGGTGATGAGCCTGCTCGACCGCCTGCCGGTGATCGGCGACCGCCTGCAGTGGCAGGACTGGGAACTGCGGGTGGTGGAAGTGGAAGAACGCCGGGTGACCCGGGTCCTGCTGCGCAGGGGCTGAGCGAGGCGGCGGCCGATCCGGCCGCCGCCCTCCCCGGCGCAGCGGCAGACCGCTACAGGCGGCGCTGCCAGGCCTGCGCCTGCTCGTCCTTCACCACCTCGACGAAAGCTTCCGGCAACAGGGTGCGGAACGGGCCTTCGTCGGCCTCGGCCAGCTCGACCATCCGCGCGATCATTTCCTCCGGATCGTACTGCTCGAAGGGAAAGCGCACGCCGCTGTGGTCGGTGAAGTGACGCTGCGGGTCGTACCAGAGTTTCCAGGTTTCCATCATGCGATCGTTGAAGCCGGTCTGGTACGGGCCGGGATTGATGGTGCCGACCTGGATGCCGAACGGCTTCAGCTCGGCATGCAGGGCCTCGGCGAAGGCCTCCAGGGCATGCTTGGAGGCGCAGTAGGGGCCGGTATAGGGACCGGTGATCAGGCCGGCGATGGACGACACGAAGAGCACCTTGCCGCCACGCTTCTGCTCGACCATGCGCCGGACGAAACCCTGGGTCAGTTCCAGGTTGGCGAACACGTTGGTCTCGAACAGCGCGCGCACCAGTTCCAGCGGGATCTCCGCGCTGGCCCCGGCCTCGGCGCTGCCGGCGTTGTTCAGCAGCACGTCGATATCCCATTCCCAGGCGCGTTCGCGATCGGCGGCGACGGTGATGTCGAGGGTTTCCACCCGCAACGGGACGCCCCGCCGCCCGGCCTCTTCGCGCAGGTCGGCGGCCTGCCCGGCGCCGCGCACTCCGGCGATCGTCCGATGGCCGCGGGCGGCCAGGCGCAACGCCACTTCCCGACCGAAGCCGCTGCCGGCCCCGGTCACCAGGATTCGCTTCTGTTTCATCTCGATTACCTCTGGATTGTTGCCATGGCCACGGCGGCCTCGGCGATGGATTGGTCCTGGGCTGCGCTGGCGCCGGAGACGCCGACGCCGCCCAGGCAGGAACCGCCGGCATCGCCCAGCGGCATGCCGCCGGCGAAGCAGGCCAGCCCGCCGTTGCTCTGCTCGATGCTCCACAACGGCTGGCCCGGCCCGGCGAGTCGGCCCAGCTCGCCGCTGGGCAGGCGGAACAGCGCGGCACTGCGCGCCTTGCGCTGGGCCAGGTCGATGGCGCCGGGAACGCTGTCGTCCATCCGTACGAACGCCAGCAGGTTGGCGTGGGCGTCGACCACCGCGACGCAGACCGCCAGGCGCTGCCGCTGCGCTTCGGCAATGGCCGCCGCGATGCAGTGTTGGGCATGTTGCAGAGACAGGTGGGTAGCCATGGCAGGCGTCCTCATCGAGTGCTTGCGGGCCAGTCTAGAAAGGTCGAAGCTTTAACAGAACCGGCCTTCTCCTACGTAGACTTTCAAGTTTTTCTAACAATGAATCGACGCGATCCCCTCGCCGGCCTGCACGTCTTCAGGCAGGTCGCCGACACCGGCAGCTTCACCCGCGCCGCCGCCCTGCTCGGGGTGACGCCGGCGGCGGTGAGCCAGGCGATCAACCAACTGGAAGCCGAGCTGCGTCTCAAGCTGTTCCACCGCACCACCCGCGGGGTCAGCCTGAGCGAGGCCGGGCAGCGCTACCACGAACAGACCGAGCAGCCCTACCGCGACCTGGTGCGCGCCCGCGAAGCGCTCGGCGAAAGCCTCGCGGAACCCTCCGGGCAGCTGCGCATCAGCGCCCTGCACCTGGCGAAGAATCTGGTGATCGCACCGATGCTCAACGAGTTCGTGCGACGCTACCCGAAGGTGCAACTGGAGATTCGCTACGAGGACCAGTTGGTGGATATCGTCAGGGAACGACTGGATGCCGGCATCCGCCTGGCCGACGCCCTGCAGCCGGGCATGGTCGGGGTGCAACTGACAGCGCCGCTGGCGTGCCTGCTGGTGGCCACTCCGGCCTACCTCGCCGAGCACGGTACGCCGGCCAGCGTCGCCGACCTCGATGGACATGCCGCCGTGCGCTTCCGTTTCCCGCGCAGCGGCCGCCTGCACAAGTGGCGCCTGCGGGAAGACGGGCGGGAACTGGAAGTGGACCTGCCGGCACGCTTCGTCAGCACCGACACCGAGGCGATCATCGAGGCGGCCCGCGCCGGAGCCGGGATCGCCCAGGCATTCATCCGCGAGCGGGTCGCCGCGGACCTCGCCGCCGGGCGCCTGGTGGAAGTGCTGCCTGGCAGTTGCCTGCCGCTGCCGCCGATGTGGCTGTATTACCTGAACCGCCGCCACGTACCGGCCAAGCTGCGCGCCTTCATCGAACTGCTACGCGAGTGGCGGCAGCCGGCCTGAACCTCAGCGGCCCTTGCCGGCCGGTCCCGGCCGGCTCAGCAGGAGGTCGTCCGGCCCGTCGATCTCGATGAAGCGTCCGCTTTCCAGCGCCTCCTCCAGCGGCGTGCCGGCGAGCACGTCGGCCTTGCGCAGGGCGCTGGAGAAACGCAGGTCGGCGCTGGCCTCGACCTTCGCCAATGGCACCTGGTAGGTCTTGAACGCACCGTAGCGGAAGCCTTCGCTGGGCATCATCCCTTCCTGCCCCAGCAGGTAGGCGGACACTCCCAGTTCGCCGCTGTCGGCGTCGATCATCGCCACCACCTTCCAGAACTCCAGCGGCACCTGCACGCCCTGGTAGAGCGGATCGTCGTCGCGGAACACCGGGCCGGTGAATACCGAGATGCGGAAGCCCTCGCTCCTGGCGTTCTGCAGCACGTAGTCCTCCAGCGACAGCCAGCTGCGCTGGTTGAGCTGCGCCACCTGGGGCACCGCGTTGGTGTAGACGAAGGTGTCGTCCTCGGCCTGCCGGGCGACGGCATCGCTGTCGCCCCAGCCGGGATCCTCGCGACGCACCATGTGGCCCTTGTCGAACGAAGCCGGGCCGTAGAAGTCCTTGTGTCCGACCTGCGCGGCCGCTTCGATGCGCGGGTCGAAGCCCCAGGAATCCTTGCGCTTGAGCGAACGCTTGAGCGCGCCGTCGATATTCACCGCGGTGAGGATCGGCAAGCGCCGGCTGGCGCTCATCACCACCGAGAAATGCAGGTAGTCCAGGCGCGTGCCCTTGCCCACCGGCAGCACCTGGTGGCTCTTGCCCGGCTTGGGCAAGGCCGCCTTCGGCCCGAGGAAGGCCTCGTCGAAGCCCTTGCGCTCGGCCAGGTCGGCGACGCTGCGCTGCTTTTCCTGGAAGCGCGGCGCGCCGCGCTTCAGCTCCGCCCCGGCCACCGGCACCCAGGCGCGACGCGCCAGCAGGCTGCGGATCACGCTGGCCTTCACCGCATAGTTGGTCTTGCGGAACTGGCCGCCGAAATGCAGGCCGACCACCTCGCCGCCGTCGATCGAAAGCACCGCCGAGCCGGAATTGCCGCCCAGGGTCGAGCAGTCGTGGGTCAGGTACCAGGCATCATGGGGCAATCCAACGACTTCGCCGGGAGCGAAGCGCTTGACGTCGTAGATGTTGCCGAAGATATCTTCCATCGCCCCGGCGTCGTTGCGGCTGTCGCGCGCCGGATAGCCGACCACCGCCACCGCCTGGCGCGGCTCGGCATCCTGGCGCGCGAGGACCAGCGGCGGCGGCAGCAGGTCGCCCTTCACTACCTGGAGGATCGCCATGTCCGGCGCCTCGGAGACGTCCGGGGCGATCCACAGGACCCGCGCGATCCCATGCTCGTCGCTTTCCGGCTGGCGGTATTCCTCGCGGAAGTCCACGCGGGTGCGCACCTGCTTGCCGGCCTGGTTGAGACGGAAGCGGAACAGGCTGCCCTGGCGTTCGGCGAACAGGCTGGCGACATGCCGGTTGGTGACGATCAGGTCGTCCTCGATGCGCCAGCCGGTACCGCACCAGTCCATGCTGTCGTGGTCGATCAGTTCCAGGCGGCCGACCGAGCGGATCGGCGTGGCCAGCGCGGCGCGATGCTTCTTCAGGCGCTGCTCCAGGCCGGCCAGCGGCGCTTCGTCGAAGATACCGTTCTTCACCAGCAGCACCGGCCGGCTCTTGAGCAGGACGATCGCCTCGCTGAAGCGCCGCGAGTCGAAGAACGAGGCGTCGGATTCCGGCGACACGCTCTTGCCCAGGTGGTCGGCGATCTGCTCGCGGCTGGCGTTGTACGCCGGCACGTTGCTCCATTCACCGCGGGCGGCGAGGTGGGCGAGCTCCTCGCGGGTGCCCTTTTCCTTCAGTACCGAGCAGACCCGCAGTTCTTCCGGCGTGGCCCGCCGGGGGTTGCGCTTGCGCATGGCCATGTCCCTCGCTGGGCGGATATCCCTGGCAGGAGTCTAGCCGAGGGACATGACAGGGCCATGTCCCGCTGGCGGAGCGCCGCTCAACCGGCGAACAGCCGGTAGGCCGGGTTGTGGGTTTCCTCCCAGTACGGATAGCCGATGGCTTGCAACACCGCCTCCAGCTCGCCGCGCTCCTCGTCCGGCACCTGTAGCCCGGCCAGCACCCGACCGTCGGCGGCGCCGTGGTTGCGGTAGTGGAACAGGCTGATGTTCCAGCGCGAGCCGAGCTTGTCGAGGAAGTTCAGCAAGGCCCCGGGGCGTTCGGGAAACTCGAAGCGGAACAGCCGCTCGCGGCGCACCTCGGTACCGTGGCCGCCGACCATGTGGCGGATGTGCAGCTTGGCCATCTCGTTGTCGGTCAGGTCGAGTACCGGGAAGCCCTGCTCGCGCAGGCCGGCGAGCAGGTCGGCGCGACTGTCGGTGAGTGGATGGGTCTGCACGCCGACGAACAGGTGGGCCTGGCGGTCGCTGTGGTAGCGGTAGTTGAACTCGGTGATCTGGCGCCGGCCCAGCGCCGCGCAGAAGGCCTTGAAGCTGCCCGGCCGCTCGGCCACGGTGACGGCGATGATCGCTTCGCGCTGTTCGCCCAGTTCGGCGCGCTCGGCAACGTGGCGCAGGCGGTCGAAGTTGATGTTGGCACCGGAGTCGATGGCCACCAGGGTCTGCCCCTCGGTGCGTTCGCGGGCTACGTACTTCTTGATCCCCGCTACGGCCAGGGCGCCGGCCGGCTCGGTGATCGAACGGGTGTCGTCGTAGATGTCCTTGATTGCCGCGCAGATTTCGTCGCTGCCGACGGTGATCACCTCGTCGACATGGTCCTTGCAGACCTCGAAGTTGCAAGCGCCGATCTGCGCCACCGCCACCCCGTCGGCGAACAGCCCGACCTGGCCCAGCACCACCCGTTCGCCGGCGGCCAGCGCCGCCTGCAGGCAGTTGGAATCCTCCGGCTCGACGCCGATCACCCGGATATCCGGACGCAGGTGCTTGACGTAGGCGGCGATCCCGGCGATCAGGCTGCCGCCGCCGACCGGCACGAAGATCGCGTCGAGGCGGCCGCTGTGCTGGCGGAGGATCTCCATGGCCACCGTGCCCTGTCCGGCGATCACGTCCGGATCGTCGTAGGGCGGGACGAAGGTCATGCCTTCGCGCTCGGCCAGTTGCAGGGCATGGGCCAGCGCATCGGGGAAGGCGTCGCCGTGCAGCAACGCCTCGCCGCCGCGCGCCAGCACGCCCTTGACCTTGAGTTCGGGAGTGGTGCGCGGCATCACGATCACCGCCCGCACGCCCAGGCGCTGCGCCGCCAGGGCCAGGCCCTGGGCATGGTTGCCGGCGGAGGCGGTGATCACCCCGCGGGCCTTCTGCTCGTCGCTCAGGCGCGCGACACGGGTATAGGCGCCGCGGATCTTGAAGGAGAACACCGGCTGCAGGTCCTCGCGCTTGAGCAGCACCCGGTTACCCAGGCGCTGGGACAACTGCGGCGCGACCTGCAAGGGGGTTTCCACGGCGACGTCGTACACCGGCGCGGCCAGGATGCTTTCCACGTAGCCGGCGAGCAGGGGTTTGCTTGCGCTGAGGGTCGAGGCGCTCATCGGCCGGCCTCCGCGCTCGCCGCCACCGAGGCCAGCAGGTCGGTGCCGTAGGAATTGTCCACCGCGCAGCGCCACTGGCCACCGGGCTCCTGGCGGAACACGTAGGTGGCCCGCCGTTGCAGGCGGCCGGCCCTCGACTCGATCACCGCCTCGGCCATGACCAGCGCCGTATCTCCCGCCTCGATCACCCGCAGGTCGTGCTGGCGTACTCGCAGGCTGTGCTCGAAGTGCAGGGCGATGGCGTCGAACGCCTGGCGGATCTGCACCTTGCCGCAGGCGTTGAGGCCCGGCTTGACCACCAGGGTGGCGTCGTCGCAATAGAAATCCATCAGGGCATCGAACTGCCCGGCATTGATCAGGGCGTCGGCCCGGCCAACGAGGTTCTGGAGGGTCTGGTGCTGCATGCTGTTCTCCCGGTTCGGTGGTTTTGGCCCAGGAGACAGAACGAAGAACCCGCCTCGAGGGCGGGTTCGGAGTGGACGCTGGCTAACCCGCCATAGCTGGAATGGCGGTAATAATGCTGCGGCGGGTAAGCAGGGTCGCGAAGGTCATGGGTATCGAAACTACGGCGCAGGCCGGTTGGCTGTCAAGCGATCCGGCCTTGCCGGCACGAAAAAGCCCCTGCCGCGATGGCAGGGGCTTGCCGTTTTGGCCGAGAGCCGCCGGAGATCAGCGGGTCAGCAGCACCTTCTGCGGCTGCGAGCCGCTTACGGTCACCAGCTTGGTGACCGTGCCGCCCTCGGTGATGGTCTTGCCATCGCTCTGGGCGCTCCAGGTCAGTTCGCTGGAAATGTAGTAGGTGCCGTTGGGGATGTGGTCGAAGTCGAAGCGACCGTTCTGGTCGGTGGTCGCCTCGCGCACGTAGGTGGCGCGTCGCGGGTCGAGCACCGGCGGTTGCACGTCGGGATCACGCTTGGCGGCATCGAGGTTGCCGAACTTCGCGTAGTAGGCCTTCATGTAGCTGGTCGCCGGCTCCAGGGTGACCTTGGTGTTGGTCCCCTTCTGGATCGCACCCGACGCACTGGTCAGGTACAGGTCGCCGTTGATCACGCCCTCGCCCACCTGCTGGGTCGCCGCGTATTCATGCTCCGGGAAATCCGGCAGGTCGTTGGGATTGGAGGCGCAGGCCGCCAGGGCCGCGGTCATGGCCAGGAGGCCGAGGTTCTTCTTGATCGAAAGCATGGGTAATTCCTTTTTTCAAGCGAAGGTAACGAGTCCGTTGTGCGGCACCGGCCTCGCGCTCAGGAGCGGCGACCGAGCAGGAAGCCGGCGAGCAGGCCCACCGTGGTGGTGATCGCCACCGTCTGCCAGGGATTGGCGCCGATGTAGCTTTCCGTCGCATCCACCGCGTGGCGGCTGCGTTCGGCCACGGCGCTACCGCCCTTGCCGAGGGCATCGTTGGCCTTCTCCAGCAGCGCGCCGATCCGCGCACGGGCGCTATCGGCCTTGTCGCCGGCGAAGGCGGCGCTGTCGGCGAGCATGCTGTTGGCTTCGGAGAGCAGTTCCTGCAGCTCGCTGTAGCTCTGGTGCTGGATCTGCTCGAGGTTGTCTTTCACTGCGTTCTTGCGTGCCATCTGAAAAGGCTCCCTGAAAAATGACGTGCATAGGAGTTGATTGGCGGCGCAATGAAAAAGTTCAGCGCGATCCTCCGCGGATTCCGGCGCCCGTGTGGAAGGTGCCGGAATCCGCGGCCGCAGACTCAGAAGGCGTAGACCGCCGAGAGGATCGCCGAGCGGCCGTCGCCGTATTCGATGGCGGAGGAGCGCGTCTGGCTGCCACTGACCTGGCGCACCCGCTCGACATAGGCCTTGTCGAACAGGTTGTCGAGATTGAGCTGCAGCTTCAGGTCGCGGGCCGCCTGGTAGCCGAGCATCAGGCTGTGGACCCAGTAGGCGTCCAGCTTGTCGGTGCTCGCCGAGGTGACGTTGCGCTGGCTGACGTAGCGCGCGCCATAGCCCAGGGTCACGCCTTCGGGCAGTTCGTAGGTGCTCCACAGGCTCAGCGAGCGTGGCGGGGTGTTGGCCAGTGCCTGGCCTTCTCGCTCGGGATACCTGACCGATTTCAGCACCTCGCTATCGAGGAAGGTATAGCTGGCGAACAGGTCCCAGCGCTCGCTCAGCTTGCCCTTGGCGCTCAGCTCCAACCCGCGCACGCGCTGTTCGCCGGCCATCACGTAGCTGCCGTCGAGCAGGCTTTCACGGGCATTCTCCTTCTTCACCTGGAACAGTGCCGCATCCAGTTCCAGGCGGCGTTCGAGGAACTCCCACTTGGTGCCCAGCTCGTAGGTGCTGTTCTTCTCCGGCGCCAGATCGCCGGTGGCCTGGCTCACTCCGGAGCCAGTGCTGACCAGGTACTCCGCCGAGGGGTTGAAGGAGGTGCCGTAGGAGACGTAGATCCGGCCATTCTCGCGCGGCTTGAACACCAGCCCGGCACGGCCGCTGAGCTTGCCGTCGGAACTGTCGGCGCGCACCGTCGGCTTGCCGACCGGCCTGCTCCGCGAGGTGCCGTCGATCCAGTCGTAGCGCAGGCCCAGGCTCAGGTCCCAGCGCGGGTCCAGGGCGATGGTATCGAAGGCGTAGAGCCCCTTGGTCTCCAGCGCGGTGCGGTTGCGCCCGCTGTCGCGCTTGTCGGTGGGGCCGGACCAATGGCCCGGCGGGTTGTACAGGTCGAAGCCGCCAGTTGGATAGTACTTGCCGATGTTGTAGGAGTAGGTGGTGCGCTCGTAGGTCTCGCGGGTCAGCTCGAAGCCACCGACCAGGGTGTGTCCCAGGCCGAAAGTGTCGAAGCGGGCGGTGAGGTTGCTCTGGTTGGTCCACATCCGCGTCTTCGAATCGCGCCCGTAGGCTTGCGGTCCCGCCGGCAGGTAGCAGCCCGGCGGCAGGCCCTTCTGGTTGACGTGGGAGGCGGAGATCACCGTGTCCCGATGCAGGTGGGAATAGCGGGTGAGGTTCTGCAACTGGAAGTCGTCGCTGAAATCGTGTTCGAGCTTGAGGGTGGCGACGTCGTTGTCGATCCGTTCCTCGTCCAGGTTGCGCCAGCCGAAATAATCGTGGCGGCTGACGCCGTCCAGCTTGCGCCCGTTCAGCGCCGGCACGCCATAGTCGGGAAGGTTGTCGTCGCGCTGGTGGAAGTAGCTCAGGGTCAGGCGGGTCGGGGTGTCCAGGCCGAAGGTCAGGGATGGCGCGATGCCCCAGCGCTGCTTGTCGATCTGTTCGCGCCCGGCGACGTCGTTGTGGTGGGCCATGAGGTTGAGGCGGAAGGCGGTCGACTCGCCGAGCCCTTCCAGCGGCTGGTTGGTGTCCAGGGTCAGGCGCCGGTAGCGGTCCGTGCCCAGCCCGGCGCCCAGGTGGGTGAAGGCTTCGGCCCTGGGCTGCTTGCTGACCATGTTGATGCTGCCGCCACTGGTGCCGGCGCCGCCGAACACCGAGTTCGGTCCCTTGATCACTTCCACCGCCTCCAAGTTGAACAGGTCGCTGCGGCTGGTCTGGGCGCTGTCGCGCAGTCCGTCCACCTGCATGTTGGCGTTGGCGCTGAAGCCGCGGATGTTGATGCTGTCGCCGGAGCCGCCGCCGCCCTCGCCGGCGTTGAAGGTGATGCCGGAGACGTTGGACAGCACCTGGCGCAGGCTCAGGGCGTTCTGCTCCTGGATCACCTTTTGCGGCACCACCGTGACGGTCTGCGGGGTATCCAGCAGCGGCACGGCGTACTTGGCCGAGGCCGAGCGTTCGACCCTGGACGAGGCCTGCTCGCCGGTGACCGTGTCGGCTCCCAGTTCCAGGGGATCGTCCTTGCGCGCCGCGTCCTCGGCCAGGGCCGGCGAGGAGCAGGCGGCCATCAACAGCATCAGCGGCGCCAGCGGGCGTTTGGTGGGCAAGGGGGACGGCTCGTTGCGACGATTCATGAAGTACTCCATCTTGATTATTGATAATCATTAGCATTTGATTGATGGAGGTTTTTTTCCACAAGCCGGACAGCTCCGAAAAAGCTCCCGGAAAAATCTGATAACCAACGGCAGAGTCCCGGAACAGAGGGCTCGCCGCACGCCCCTTCTCCCTGGCGGCGACGGCACGCCGGCCATCGCTCAGACAAAAAAAAGCCCCGCCAATCGACCGGCGGGGCTTTCCCTGAAGCGTGTCGCCTCAGAACAGCGAGGCGACCAGATGGGTGGCGGGCGCCACCTGGAAGTCGATGGACATCATCACGCTCAGCGCGGTGATGGCGACGATGGAGAAGGCGAACAGCTTGCGCGCCCAGACCCGGTCATCGGCGGTCCAGTAGCCGGTCAGGGCGATGGCCAGCCACCACAGGCTCACCGCCACCGCCACCAGCAGGTAGCCGTAGCCGGCGTAGCCGCCCAGGCACAAGGCGAGGGTCGCCGCCATGAAGGCGAGGATGTAGAGCACGATGTGGATCTTGGTCACCGCGATGCCGCGCGCCACCGGCAGCACCGGGATGCCGGCCGCCTCGTAGTCCTTCAGGCGGAAGATGGCGATGGCGTACGAGTGCGGCATCTGCCACAGGCAGAAGATCGCCAGCAGCGAGGCGGCGCCGGCGTCGAACCGGCCGCTCACCGCGCAGTAGCCGACCACCGGCGGCATCGCCCCGGAGAGGCTGCCGACCAGCGTGCCGTACTGCGAACGACGCTTGAACCACAGGCTGTACAGGCCGACGTAGACGAAGTAGCCGAAGCCGGCCAGCGCGGTGGTCAGCGGGTTGGTCCGCCACCACAGCAGGCCGAAGCCGGCGACCCCGAGGACCAGGCCGTGGGCCAGGGCAGCCTTCAGCGAGATCTGCCCGGTCACGGTGACCCGCCCGCGGGTCCGCTCCATGTGCCGGTCGATGTCGCGGTCGATGCAGTTGTTCAGCACGCACCCACTGGCGACCACCAGCGACAGGCCGATGACCGTGGCCAGCAACAGCATCGGCTCGACGCTGCCGCGGGCGGCGAGGAAGTATCCCCCCGCCACCGCGATCAGGTTGCCGAAGATGATTCCCGGCTTGGCCACCAGGAGATAGCGTTTCAGCTTCACGTCATGGCCCTCAGGGCATCGGCATCATCAGCATGTCGGCGCTGAAGATGATCCACAGCGAGAGACCGACCACCAGCAGGATGACGATCACCGTGAAGATGAACGCCATCACGTTCCAGCGCCCTTCCGACGACATGTTCATGTGCAGGAAGCAGATCAGGTGCACCACCACCTGCACCAGGCCGAGGACGACCATGGTGAGGATGGTCGCGTGGCGCGAGAAGCCGCCGTCCATGACCATGTAGAACGGGATCGCGGTAAGGATCACCGAGAGCACGAAGCCGATCGCGTAGGAACCCAGGCTACCGTGGCCGGCGCCGTGGTTGTCGTGTGCAGCGCTGCTCATTACAGGGCCCCCATCAGGTAGACGACGGTGAAGACGCAGATCCAGACGATGTCGAGGAAGTGCCAGAACAGGCTCAGGCACATCATCCGGGTGTTGTTCTGCGCGGTGAGGCCGCGGGTCCAGATCTGCGCCATCAGCACCAGCATCCACAGCAGGCCGGCGCTGACGTGCAGGCCGTGCATGCCGACCAGGGTGAAGAAGGACGACAGGAAGGCGCTGCGGCTCGGGCCGAAGCCTTCGGCGATCAGGTGGTGGAACTCGTTGATCTCCATGCCGATGAACGCGGCGCCGAGCAGGAAGGTGACCCCGAGCCAGGCGATCGCCTGGCCCTTGGCGCCCTTGTGCGCGGAGAGCATGGCCAGGCCGTAGGTGCAGCTGGAAACCAGCAGGATGGCGGTTTCCACCAGCACGTAGGGCAGTTCGAAGATGTCCTTGCCGCTGGGGCCGCCGGCGGTGTGGTGGACCAGCACCGCGTAGGTGGCGAAGACGCTGGCGAACAGCACGCAGTCGGTCATCAGGTAGAGCCAGAAACCGAATACGGTGTTGCCGCCGCTATCGTGTGCATGATCGTGGTCGTGGCCCACTTCGTGGGCGTCGGCCAGATGCTTGTTCAATACTGCCGTCGACATGGTTCAGACCTGCTTGGCGAGTTGCTGGAAACGGGCGCTTTCGATCTTCTCGATCTCTTCGGGCTGGACGTAGTAGTCGACGTCCTGGTTGTAGCTGCGCACGATGAAGGAGCCGATCATGCCGACGAAGCCGACCGCCATGAGCCACCAGATATGCCAGATGGCGGCGAAGCCGAAGACGAAGGCGAACACGGCGATGGAGAAGCCCGCGGCGGTGTTCTTCGGCATGTGGATCGGCTGGTAGGCCGGCAGCTTGCGGTAGGCGGTGCCGGTCTTCTTCATGTCGTGGAAGGCATCCACGTCCTGCACCTTCGGCAGTTCGGCGAAGTTGTAGAACGGCGGCGGCGAGGAAGTGGCCCATTCCAGGGTGCGGCCTTCCCACGGGTCGCCATTGACGTCGGCCAGTTGCTTGCGGTTGCGGACCGAGACGAACAGCTGGATCAGCTGGCAGGCGATGCCGCAGAAGATCAGCACGGCGCCGAAGAACGCGACCACCAGGTAGGGCTTCCACAGCGGGTTGTCGTAGTGGTTCAGGCGGCGGGTCATGCCCATGAAGCCGAGGATGTAGAGCGGCATGAAGGCCATGTAGAAGCCCACCAGCCAGCACCAGAAGGAACGCTTGCCCCACTTCTCGTCGAGGGTGAAGCCGAACGCTTTCGGGAACCAGAAGGCGAAGCCGGCCAGGTAGCCGAATACCGCGCCACCGATGATGGTGTTGTGGAAGTGGGCGATCAGGAACAGGCTGTTGTGCAGCAGGAAGTCCGCGCCCGGGATGGCCAGCAGGACGCCGGTCATGCCGCCGATGGTGAAGGTCACCATGAAGCCCAGGGTCCACAGGATCGGCGTGCTGAAGCGCAGGCGACCCTTGTAGATGGTGAACAGCCAGTTGAACAGCTTCACCCCGGTGGGGATCGAGATCAGCATGGTGGCGACGCCGAAGAAGCCGTTGACGTCACCGCCCGAACCCATGGTGAAGAAGTGGTGCAGCCACACGGTGAAGCCGAGGAAGGTGATCGCGGCGCTGGCCCAGACCATCGACTTGTAGCCGAACATGCGCTTGCCGGCGAAAGTCGCGGTGACCTCGGAGAAGATACCGAAGGCCGGCAGGATCAGGATGTACACCTCGGGATGGCCCCAGGCCCAGAAGAGGTTGATGTACATCATGGCGTTGCCGCCGAGCTCGTTGGTGAAGAAATGCATGTCCAGGTAGCGGTCGAGCGACAGCAGGCCCAGCGCAGCGGTGAGGATCGGGAACGAGGCGACGATCAGGATGTTGGCGAAGGTGCAGGTCCAGGTGAAGATCGGCATCTGCATCAGCTTCATGCCCGGGGCGCGCATCTTGAACACGGTGACCAGGAAGTTGATCCCCGTGAGCAACGTGCCCATCCCGGATATCTGTAGCGCCCAGATGTAGTAGTCCACCCCTACCCCGGGGCTATAGGCCAGCTCCGACAGCGGCGGATAGGCCACCCAGCCGGTGCGGGCGAACTCGCCCAGGCCCAGCGACACGTTGACCAGCATGGCGCTGACCACCAGCAGCCAGAAGCTCAGCGAGTTGAGGAAGGGGAACGCCACGTCGCGCGCGCCGATCTGCAGCGGCACGGCCAGGTTCATCAGGCCGGTCATGAACGGCATGGCCATGAAGATGATCATGATCACGCCATGCGCGGTGAAGATCTGGTCGTAGTGCTCCGGCGGCAGGTAGCCGTGGTTGGCGCCTTCGGCCAGGGCCAGCTGGCCGCGCATCATGATCGCGTCGGCGAAGCCGCGGACCAGCATGACCAGGGCGACGACGATGTACATCACGCCGATCTTCTTGTGGTCGACCGAGGTCAGCCACTCGGTCCACAGGTAGGTCCACTTGCGGTAGTAGGTGATCGCACCGACCACGCCGAGGCCCAGCAGGGCGACGACGGCCAGTGTGACCATGACGATGGGCTCGTGGTAAGGCACGGCCGAGAGTGTCAGTTTCCCGAACATCTGCGCTTACTCCTGGGTACTCGGTTGCATGTGCATGTCCTTCATGTCTTTCATGCCCTGCATGGCTTGCATGTCCATGTCCTGCATGTCGTGACCGGTCATGGCGGCTTCGTGCTCAGCCCCGGCGTGCTCGCCGTGCGCGGCACCCTTGGCGTCGCCGTGGTGCTCGTACTTGGTGAGGATGTGGCCGAACAGTTCCGGGCTGACCGAAGAGAAGTAGGTCGGCGGAACGTTCTCGCTCGGCTTGACCAGTTCCGGATAGGTGCCGATCGACAGGCTGGCCGGTGCCGCCTTGACCTTGGCGACCCAGTCCTGGAAGCCCTGCCCGGAGGTGGCGATGGCCTTGAAGCGCATGCCGGAGAAACCGCCGCCGCTGTAGTTCGCGGAGATACCGTCGAACACGCCTTCTTCGTTGGCGATCAGGTGCAGCTTGGTCATCATCCCGGCCATCGAGTAGATCTGGCTGCCCAGCTGCGGGATGAAGAACGAGTTCATCACCGAGTCCGAGGTGATCTGGAAATTCACCGGGGTGTCTTTCGGGAAGGCGATCTCGTTGACCGTCGCGATACCCTGCTCCGGGTAGATGAACAACCACTTCCAGTCCAGCGAAACGGCCTGGATGGTGACCGGCTTGACCTCGGAGTCCAGCGGACGGTACGGATCGAGCTTGTGGGTGCTTTCCCAG
This sequence comes from Pseudomonas sp. HMSC066A08, assembly GCF_001813025.1. NCBI lineage: Bacteria > Pseudomonadati > Pseudomonadota > Gammaproteobacteria > Pseudomonadales > Pseudomonadaceae > Pseudomonas > Pseudomonas sp. HMSC066A08. The sequence goes on along the minus strand of NZ_KV811371.1, from coordinate 322,397 downwards.
GTGATCCAGCCGAGGATCGCGATGATCACGCAGGGCACCAGCCAGACCACCGCCTCGATGCGGTTGGAGTGGTGCCAGTCCGGCTTGTACTCGGCCTGGGTGTTCGAGGCGCGGTACTTCCAGGCGAACGCCAGGGTCATCACGATCACCGGGATGACCACGATCAGCATCAGCAGGGTCGCGGTGATGATCAGGGTGCGCTCGTCCATGCCAACCTGCCCTTTCGGGTTGAACAGGGTCATGTCGCAGCCGCCGAGCAGCAGCGCGGGCGCCAGGGAAAGCCATTTCAATGCGGCAAACGGGTTTGCTTTGGTCATCTTCCGGCCTTAATCGATGGAAGGAGCGAGTGGTCGCTCATGGATGTCTCCTTGCAAGGCTTGTGGCGGAGACCGCTGGCTTCAGCCAGTTCCAGACATGCAGTCGCCGCCGGGGTACGGAACGGCCATTGCCCGGCCACGGGAGAAGGCAAGCGGATACCTTTCCCGAATCCGGTGGCGGACTCGTTCCACGCGCTGAGTCGTTCCTTGATGAACAGCGTTTTCGAAGCTGTGCCGGAAGAGGCCAAGGGCGGCCAAGGCACGTGCATGCCTGGGCGAGGAGGATTGCCCTTCCCGCCGGGTGATCAGGTCGCAGTTATCGGTCGGCTATTTGTTGTGCAACAGGCAAGGCAGGAACCCATTTATCGCGATGCGGAGCAGAGACTCGCGCGACGCTCGTTGGACCGAAACTGAGCGTCAGTTATTACAATTCATTTCAGCTGAGGAGCCTATGACACATCTTGCAATAGACTTTCTCAAACATAGATAAAGTAGGGCTTTTACCTGCCTGCGACAGGTTGTCGCAGGTCATACCCTAGCACAACAGTTGGAATACGCGAATATTCTTCGCTTCGAGCAGCATAGCGCAAGGAAATCGCCCCCGCGCCAGCATCGTGACCCGAGAGTCAGCGTCTATCGGCCTGCAACTGTACCCCTGCCGTTCGTCCAGATGCGCCAACTGTATCCGCCGCCGGTCCGGCGATAACGCGCAGGCGCCAGAGCAGCGCGGCGGCCAGCAGGGCGCTGGCTCCGGCCACCAGCATAGCCAGGCGGAAGCCCTCGGCCAGCGCGGCCGGCAGCTCGGCGTCGAGTCCCGCCAGGGAACCAGGCAAGCGATGGGCCGTGACCGCCTGGGTGGCGAGCCGTTGCGCATCGGCAATCCCCAGCCCCTCCAGCCGATCGCCCAGGACGACGATCGCCCGCCCACTCAGCAGCGCTCCCAGCAACGCGATGCCGACGGCCATGCCGGCCTGGCGCAGGGTATTCATGGTCGCCGAGGCCATCCCGGAACGCTCGCGGGCCACGCTCGCCATGACCGCCAGACCGGTGCCGGGAACGGCCAGGCCCATGCCCAGGCCGAGCGCCACCAGCAACAGGCCGACCCAGGGATACGCGGTTCCCGTACCGCAAGCGGCCAGCGCCAGCATGGCCAGGCCGATCACCAGGTAGCCCAGCACCAGCAGGCGTCGCAGCGGTACGTGCCGCTGCAACCGGCCGAACAGCATGGACAGTGCGCCCATGGCGAGGAACTGCGGCGCCAGGTAGAAGCCGGCCTGCTGCGCCGAGGCACCCTGCACCTGCTGGAAGAACAGGGAAAGGAAGAACAGGCTGGCGTAGCCGGAAAAACCGAGGACGAACGAGGCCAGGTTGCAGACGGCGAACCCGGCCTGGCGGAACAACCCCAGGGGCAGCAGCGGTCGGGCGGTCCGCCGCTCGACGAAGAGGAAGCCAAGCAGGCCGACCCCGGCCAGGAGCAGCGCCGGCCAGGCCGTGGGAGACAACCAGCCGCCCTCTCCCGCGGCGATCAGGGCGTAGGTCAACGCCCCCAGCCAGACCACGCTGAGCAGTTGCCCCAGGGGATCGAAGGCGGCGTGCTCGGGGTGCGCGGTTTCCTCGATGCCCCACAGGCCCAGGGCGAGCGCCAACAGGCCGAGCGGCAGGTTGATCAGGAAGATGCTCTGCCAGCCGGCGTGCTCCACCAGCAGGCCGCCGAGCAGCGGGCCGAGGATCAGCGACAGCGCGCTGAAGGAGGTCCAGCCGCCGATCACCTGGGCGCGCTGGCCGGGATCGTGGAAAGCCTGGGTAAGGATCGACAGCGCGCCGGGTATCAACAGCGCCCCGGCGATGCCCTGGACCGCGCGCCCGAACAGCAGCAGCGGCAGCGAGGTGGCCAGCGCGCAGAGCAGCGAACCGAAGCTGAACAGGCCGACCCCGAGCAGCCAGGTCAGCTTGCGGCCGTAGCGGTCGCTCAGCGGCCCGGAAGACAGCATGAAGGCGCTCAGGCACAGCGCATAGGCGTCGACCACCCACTGCAGGCCGGCCAGGTCGGTATCCAGGGCGTACTGCAGCGTCGGCAGGGCGAGGTTGACGATGCTGATGTCGAGCGAGGCGATGAAGGTTCCCAGGTAGATGGCGGCGACCAGGGCGACACGACGCGAAGGGTTCATGGAGTACTCCGATGAGAGGCGCTGGCCCAGGAATAATCCATTGACCGACGGTCAGTCAATAAATATCGCGAAACATTCTCATCTTCCTGTCATGCCTCGTCTTCCCCTCCACGCTCTTTTACACTGCCGGCAACCCAACCACCGGACCCGCGCTCCATGCCCGATCGCCACGCCGAACAGCCTGCCCGCCAACCGCGCACCAAGCCTGCGGAGGTTCGTCTCGAGGAACTGATGGCGGCGGCGCAGCAACTGTTCCTAGACAAGGGCGTGGACGCCACCACCATCAGCGACATCGTCGCTGCCGCGGGGGTCGCCAAGGGCACCTTCTATCACTACTTCCAAGCCAAGACCGACATCCTCCTGGCCCTGCGCGAGCGCTTCACCCAGGCTTTCCAGCAGCGCATCGCGAATGCCGTCGAGGCCTGTCCGGCGAACGACCATCCCGGCCGCCTGCGCGCCTGGACCGCGAGCGGCCTGGCGGGCTACCTGGAGGGCTACCGGCTGCACGATGTGGTCTACAGCGAGCACCATCACCACCAGCGCGGCAACCAGGAGCGCGACCGCGTGCTGGAGCAATTGGCGGAGCTACTGGAGAACGGCGCGGCGGCCGGCGCCTGGCCGCTGCGCAACCCACGGCTGAACGCCCTGCTGCTCTACTCCGGGCTGCATGGCGCCGCCGACGACGCCATCGCCGGCGGCCGCCTGGATACCCAACCGCTGGCCGGCGAACTCGCCGATGCCTTCCTGCGCCTGCTCGGTGCCAGCGACTGAGGCAGGCTCAGCCGCAGAAGGTTTCCTGCAGGTGGCGCCAGTACAGCCGCCCTTCGTCGTCACGGTGCAGGACTACGGTGGACAGGCGCTCGCTGCGACCCGCCGCGTCGGACTGGATTTCCCGATAGGCCAGGGTCGCGCCATCCGCGCCTGAAGCCAGCAGGCTCTCGCCGTCGATCTCGATGCGCAGCCCAGGGCGGGTGCCGCCCTTGCTGCGGAACAGCTCGCCCAGGGCAGTCTTGTCCAGGACCACGCCATGCGGCGTGACCATCGAGAAGTCCTCGGCGAAACGCGCCAACAACGCATCCAGCGCGTCGGCCCCTGAGTCGCCGGCCAGCCAGTCGCGGATCGCCACGTGGGCATGGTGGATTTCCCGGCGGTAGGCACAAGTCATGGTGTAGCTCCTTTCAGGTCTGGACCAGGGCGCGAACCCCGGCGGAATCGATACGCCTCACCCATGGCAGAGGCAATAGCGTGAAAGCGGCGGCGAACAGGAAGCAGTGGACGAAGGCCGCAGGGTCGGCCCGCGCCTGCAACAGGTTGAGCAACCCGCCGAGCACGGCCATGCCCAGGCAGAACGCCAGTTGCCGATTGATGTTCCACAAGGCGCTGGCATGGTCCATGCGCGCCGCCGGGACGTCGAGCAAGGCCATGCCCTGTGCCGCGCTGCTACACAGGCTGCCGCCGAACCCCATGGTCGCGTAGGCCCCCGCCAGTTGCCAGAAGCCGCTCCCCTCCCCGCTTCGAGCCAGCCACAGCAGACCGCCGGCCTGTATCGCCATACCCGCCAGCAGCAAGGGTTTCGGTCCCCAGCGGTTGAAGCGTCGCCGGGTCAGGCCGATGGCCAGGCCGGCCGCCAGCGCCCAGGGCAGCATCAGCGCACCGGCACGGCTCGCGCTGAGGCCGAGGGGACCTTGCAGATAGAGCATGGCGACCAGGCTGGCGCCCATGAAGGCTCCCGGCACGCAGAGATAGACCAGCATCGCCGTACGCAGCAACGGCGCCTCCAGCAAGCCAAGGTCGAGCAGCGCGTCGGTACGAGCGCGCCCGTCACGCCAGTAGCAGCAGCCCAGCACGCAGGCCAGCAGCACCAGGAGCAGGCCACGCCCGCCGCCGCCGGGCGATCCCAGCCAGGCGAGCGCCACCAGCAGCGTGGCCAGCGCCGCCGAGCCGAGCAGCAGGCCGCGCAGGTCCAGGCGCTGCGCCGCATGCTTGTGCCTGGGCAGCCAGCGCATCGCCAGGGCCAGCACCAGCAGCGCCGGCGCCACACTGGCGAAGAAGATCCCACGCCAGGACAGGCTGTCCACCAGCCAGCCGCCGAGGGCCGGGGCCACGGCGGGAACGATCAGCGCCACCAGCATCACCCGTGCGGTCAGGCCGGCCCGTGCCGACGCCGGGACATTCCGATAGGCCATGGCCTGGCCGAGGGGGATCAGTAACCCGCCGGCCAACCCCTGGCACAGGCGCCAGACGATCAACGTCGCCGCCGATCCAGCCAGTCCACAACCCAGCGAAGCGCTGGCGAAACCGGCCAGCGCCAGCAGCATCAGTCGTCGTTCTCCCAGGCGCGAAGCGAGCCAGACGCTCAACGGAATCACCAGGGTCAGGCCGAGCAGGTAGGCGTTGCCGATCCACGCCAGGGTCGCCACCGAAGCGCCAAGGGAACGCCCGATGTCCGGGTAGGCGACGCTGGCGATGAAGATGTTCACCAGGTCCAGGGCGAACCCCAGCAGGTACAAAGTGGCCAGGCGGGACGGTTGATTCATGGGCTCTCCGGAGGTTTGCCGGGGAGCATAGCGAGGCGCTCGCGCTATCTGGAGAGGGTAATCGCGCATAGACTGTCAAATCGAATTTGACAATAGGATCGCCTTCCATGGTCAGCCTCGACCGCTTCGAAACCTTTCGCGCCGTGGTCGACTGCGGTTCGCTCAGCGCCGCCGCCGACACCCTCGGCCAGACGCGTGCGGTAGTCAGCTTCAACCTCAAGCGGCTGGAGGCCGAGCTGGGCGTTTCTCTGCTCAGCCGCAGCACCCGGCGGATGGCCCTGACCGATGCTGGCGAACGCTTCTACCAGCGCTGCGTGAAGGTGCTCGACGAGGCGCGCCTGGCGATCGACGACGCCCGCGCCGAGCATGGCGAACTGCGTGGCAGCCTGCGCGTCACCACCACCCAGGAATACGGCCTGCGCCAACTGGTGCCGGCCCTGCAGGCGTTCGCCCGGCTGCACCCGGCGTTGCAGGTGCAATTGTCGACCTCATCGCTGCATGCCGACCTGATTGGCGAACGCTTCGACGTCGCCATCCGCCTGGGGTACCTGGAGGACTCCACGCACCATGCGGTGCAACTGGCCAGCTTCGAGGTCCTGGCGGTGGCCAGCCCGGCCTGCCTGGCGGCGCTCGGCGAACCGCCGCCGACCGATCTGGAGGGCCTGGAGCGCCTGCAGAATCTCGGTCACAGCCGGCTGGCGGACTCCCTGCCCTGGCAAGTGCGCGCCCCCGACGGCGCCCTGCGCAGCTACCGCGGACCGCGCCATCCCATGCTGCTGGCCGACAACGCCGCGGCCCTGCGCGCCTTTGCCCTCGACGGCCTGGGTATCGCCGTGCTGCCGGACTGGCTGGTGCAGGCCGACTTGCGCTGCGGCGCGCTGCAACGCCTGCTGGCGGACCACGGGTTTCCGCTCCAGGGCGTGCATGCCGTTTATCCGCCGACCCGCCACCTGCCGTCGAAGGTCCGCGCGTTCATCGACTTCCTCAAGACTCGCCTGGGGCACCCGGACGCCGGTTAGAAAACCGAGGCCGCCACGATTGCCCGCGGCGGCCTCGGCACAGACGTGGCTCAGTTACCCTGCGGCATCTCGCCGCGCGCCAGGCGCGCATTGATGTCGCGGACCACCGCTGGCAGCTCGGCGATGGTCTCGATCAGGTAGTGCGGACGCGAACCTTCGAACATCTGTTCGATACGCGTCCGCTCGCGCTCCAGTTCGCCCGCCGGCAGCGCCTTGTACTGCTCGTAGGTGAGGCCCAGGGCATTGCCCGAGCAGGTCAGCGCCACCGTCCACATCCCGGCGCGGCGCCCTTCGAGGATACCCGGCCAGGTGTCGTCGACCTTCACGCAGGCCGCCACATCGTCGATCCCCAGGGCGATCACGTTGGCCAGCGCCTGGGCCGGCCATGGCCGGCCGTTGGGCACTTCGTCGGTGGCCACCACGTGGTCGGCGACGTAGCCGTTGGTCTCGGCCAGGGCTACCACCTTCTCCATCACCACCGCCGGGTAACCGGAACAGGAACCGATCTTCAGGCCCATCCCGCGGAGTTCGGCGATCGCCTGCAGGGCGCCGGGGATCAGCGCCGAATGTTCGGCGATCTTTTCGATCTGCAGCGGCATGAAGCGCTCGTAGATGGCGGTGACATCGTCGTCGCTGGGCAGGCGGCCGAAGGCGGCGCGGTAGCGCTCGGCGATCGCCGGGATGTCGCAGAGGGTGCGGATGTGGTCCCACTTGCCCATTCCCATCGGACCGCGCGCTTCCTCCAGGCTGACCTGGACGCCGAATTCGGCGAAGGCCTCGACGAAGATCTGGGTCGGCGCGAAGGAGCCGAAATCGACCACGGTTCCCGCCCAGTCGAGGATGGCGGCCTGGAGGGTGGCTGGCTGGTTGTAATTCATTGTCGTGAACCCTTTTTTGCTCGTTGTCGTTCAGTTCAGATCTCGAGGACTTCCAGTTCGCGCAGCGCCTCGCCGATGGCGGCGACCGCCTGCCGCATCTCCGCGGCGTCGACGTGGCCGATGCAGCCGACGCGGAAGGTTTCCACCTGGGTCAGCTTGCCCGGATAGAGGATGAAGCCCTTCTCCCGCACGCGTTGGTAGAAGTCGGCGAAGCGGTAGCGCGGATCGCGCGGCGCGTGGAAGGTAACGATGATCGGCGCCTGGATTTCCGCCGGCAGGAAGCTGCGGAAACCGAGCCGGGCCATCTCGCCGAGCAGCGTTTCGCAATTGCTCGCGTAGCGCCGCTGGCGCGCCGGCAGGCCGCCCTCCTCTTCGTACTGGCTGAGCGCTTCGTGCAGGGCGGCGACCACATGGGTCGGCGGGGTGAAGCGCCACTGCCCGGTCTTGCGCATATAGGCGTGCTGGTCCTGCAGGTCCATGGCCAGGGAGTGGCAGTTGCCGGCGCTGGCTTCCAGGGCGGCGCTGCGGGCGAAGACGAAGCCCATCCCCGGGACGCCCTCCAGGCACTTGCCGGAGGCGGCGATCAAGGCATCGAACGGAACTTTCCGGGCATCGATCCCGATCGCCCCGAAGGAGCTCATGGCATCGACGATCAGGCGCTTGCCGTGACGCTCGACGACCTTGGCGATGGCCTCGAGCGGATTGAGGATGCCGGTGCTGGTCTCGCAGTGGATCAGCGCCACATGGCTGATCGCCGGATCGGCGGCCAGCAGGCGCTCGACGTCAGCGGCGGTGGTCGGCACGTTCTCTTCGGTCTCGAAGGTGCTGAAGGGCCGTTGCAGGACCTCGCAGATCTTCGCCAGGCGCTTGCCGTAGGCACCGTTGATCAACACCAGGACCTTGCCGTCGCGCGGCACCAGGGTGCCGATCGCCGCTTCCACGGCGAAGGTGCCGCTGCCCTGCAACGGTACGCAGGTGTGGCTGCCTTCGCCGCCTACGATCTTCAGCAGGCGCTGGCAGACGCTGGCGGTGAGTTCGTTGAAATCGCTGTCCCAGGAGCCCCAGTCGACCATCATCGCCCGACGGGTACGGTAGGAGGTGGTCAGCGGACCGGGGGTCAGCAGGATGGGTGCGCGTTCGGCAGTGCTCATGCTCATTTCCTCTGCGGGAATCGGCCAAAGAAACCGGATCGGGCTTCGCGGTCCGGGCGGTCGTTCCGCGCCGGCGTTCCAGGGAAGCCTGGAGACATAAGGTGAGCGCCGCGCTACTATCGTTCAAATTGTTTGTTCCGATGCCAGCCATAAGCCAGGCCGATACCATGAATCTCTTCCAGCTCCGCGCCTTCGACGCCGTCGCCCGCGAAGGCAGTTTCACCCGCGCCGCCGAGCGCCTGTGCATCAGCCAGCCGGCGGTGACCGGACACGTCAAGGCACTCGAGGAGCACTACCAGGTCACCCTGTTCCGGCGCACCGCCCGGCGCATCGAACTGACCGAGGAGGGCTCGCGCCTGGTGGCGATCACGCGCACCCTGTTCGCCCTGGAGGAAGAAGCCGAGGCCCTGCTCGACGCCAATCGACAATTGGTCTCCGGCCGCCTCGAAGTCGCCGCCGACGGCCCGCACCTGGTGATGCCGATGCTCGCCCGGCTGCGCGCGAGCTATCCGGGAATCACCGTCAACCTGCGTCTGGGCAACGCCCAGGAGACCCTCGCGGCGCTGCTCAGCGAACACGTCGACGTCGCCGTGCTGACCGAGGTCGAGGCGCGTCCCGGGCTGTTCCTGGAGGAGTTGGTGAATTCACGCATCTGCGCCCTGCTGCCTCGCCAGCATCCCTGGTGCGAACGCAACGAAGGCGTACCGCTGGAAGAGCTCGACCAGCAGATCATGGTGCTGCGCGACCCCGGTTCGATCACCCGCCGCACCTTCGACCGCGCCTGTGCCGACCAGGGGGTGCAGCCGCGGGTGCTGCTGGAGCTGGACAGCCGGGAAGCGGTGACCGAAGCGGTGGCCGCCGAACTGGGCGTCGGCGTGGTGTCTTCCCTGGAGGTCGGCAACGATCCGCGGGTTCGCGCGGTGCCGCTGGTCGGTCCCGAGCTGACCAACCGCCACCTGATCGGCTGCCTGGAGAAGCGCCGCGGCCTGCGGGTGATCAGGGCATTCCTGGAACTGGCGGCGGCCTGAGTCGCGCCTCAGCTCCAGTGACGCTCGCGGGTGCGGCGGTCTTCGCCGAAGCCGAACAGCGAGGCCAGCGAATACACGATCAGCTCGGCGATCCAGGCGACCAGCAAGGCGCAGCCCAGGCCCCAGGCGATCACCTCCGGCTTGAGCAGGACCTGGTAGCTGTAGCTGGCATAGGTTTCCATCAGCAACTCATGGTTCGGCGCGCGCAGCATGTGCCAGGCGCGGGCGTACCAGGGGCCCTGCATGGCCTGCCACTCGGCGTCGAGCATGCGCGCGCGACGCATCAGGCGGTCGAGGTTCTCGCCGTCGCGCTGGAACACCGGATCGCTGTTGCTGCGGTAATGCCTGACCAGTTCCTCCAGGCTACCGTTGAAGAACTGCCCGGCGGTCTGCTGGAAGCCCTGGATGTTCTGCGCGGCCTCCAGGCGATGGGCGTCGACGCGCTTGGCGTAGTCGTCGATGAAGCCGGGCACCTGCACCCCGAGCAGCAGGCCCAGGGTGAACAGCAGCAGTCTCAGGTAACTGCGGAACATGCGCTCTCCTCGTCCACGATGGCGATTCAGACCCGCCCCTTGGCCAACACCTCGCCGCCCCACCAGAGGACCCACTCGCCGCTCTGCTGCAAGGTCCAGTTCTCGTTGTCGGTGAGCGGCTCGGTGGCGATCACCGTGACCACGTCATCCGGCGTGGTTTCCGCATGGAAGTCCACGGTCAGGTCGGCATCCTTCAACCGCGCCGGGCCGAACGGCGCGCGGCGGGTAATGTAGGCGAGTTTGCTGGAGCAGAAGGTGAACAGCCAGTCGCCGTCGCTGATCAGGGCATTGAACACGCCTTTCTTGCGATATTCGTCACAGGCCGAGATCAGCACCGGCAACAGCACCTCCACCGGCACCGGCTCGGGGAAAGCCCGGCGCACGCGGTTCAGCAGGTCGCAGAAGGCCGCCTCGCTGTCGGTCTCGCCGACCGGGCGGTAGAAGCCGGGCTTGGGCTGGAAGTCGGCCAGTTGGCCATTGTGCGCGAAGGTCCAGTAGCGCCCACCGAGTTCGCGGATGAAGGGGTGGGTGTTGCTCAGCCCGACCTTGCCGACGTTGGCCTGGCGGATGTGCCCGATGACCGTCTCGCTCTTGATCGGGAAGCGCTGCACCAGCCGCGCCACCTCCGAATCGACGCTCGCCAGCGGGTCCTGGAAGAGCCGCACGCCGCGTCCTTCGTAGAAGGCGATGCCCCAACCGTCGCGGTGCGGGCCGGTACCGCCGCCGCGCTGCATCAGTCCGGTGAAGCTGAAGACGATGTCCGTCGGGACGTTGGCGCTCATGCCCAATAGTTCACACATGGCTCAAACCTCCCTGAGCAAGGCTGTACGTAGTAGTTCTCGTTCCCGCTGCAGGCGCGCCCGCAGGCTCGCGCGGCCGACCGGCAGGAAACGGGTCAGGGCGCGCCAGAGCAGTCGCGGCAGGTCGCCGCGACGCCGGGGAATCAGGTGCAGATGCAGGTGCGCCACGTGCTGGTTGGCCGCCACGCCATCGTTGAGCAACAAGTTGATGCCTTCCACGCCGAAACCGGCCCGGCGCAACGCGCGACCGATACGCTCGGCGAGTGCCGGGAGGGCGTCGCGGGCGCCGGCGGAAAGATCGCTCAGGTGCGGGGCGTGCTCGCGGGCTACGATCAGCACGTGCGCCGGTCGCAGCGGAAAGATGTCCAGCAGGACGATGAAATGCTCGTCCTCGAAGAGTCTGTGCGCCGGCTCGCGGCCACCCGCTATGGCGCAGAACACGCAATCCATGGGAAATCCCGACATAGGCCTCGCCTCATGCTGAACGCCTGCCGGGCGTAGCGCAAGAATGGATTTCGTCGCGAAAGGCTACAGGCGCGGCTCGATGCGCATGCGCCGGTCGCCGTGCTCGTCGGTGCGGGTGTCGACGTCCGGCATCAACTCGGGCTGCATCATCTGCCGCAGGGTCGGCTCGTCCTCGGCGTCCTGCGACGGATGCCGGCGATTCTTCCAGGCCCGCTCCAGCGGCCAGCGGATGGCGGCGATCAACAGGTACAGGCCGAAACCGAGCAGCGCCACCAGGGCCAGGTCGGAGACCGCGCGCCAGGCGTTGTTGCCGACCTTGAACACGACATCCAGCGCGGTGATGGCGATGGCCGGGGCATAGAGGTCGTTCTGCGGGTCCACCGGGGTCGGCGTGAACAGCAGGATGAAGACGATCAGCCGCAGGGGTTCGCGCAGCCAGCGCCACATCCAGCCGGTCATCAGCCAGAACACCAGCATCAGGCCGAGTCCGGCGATGGCGTAGGCGCCCCAGGCGATCAGATAGTCTTGTTCATTCATGCGGCGTGCGTGGCGATAGCGGTGATGGGGGGCTTATGATAGCCGCTTTTGCATGCCGACGCGCCTACCCACCGATGGCGGACGCCGCGCCGCCAGTTTTATTCAGATTTCCCGGCCTCGCGCATGGCCGGACCGACGAGGATTCCCGATGCCCCATCCGCCGCCCCCCATCGCCCGCCGCGACGCCGGACGCGACCCCTACGCCTGGCTGGAAGAGCGCGACGCCCCGGAGGTGCTCGACTACCTGAAGGCCGAGAACGCCTACCTGGATAGGGAACTGGCCGACCAGGCCGGGTTGCGCGAGACCCTGTTCGAGGAGATCAGGGGACGCATCCGCGAGACCGACCTGTCGTTGCCCAGTCCGTGGGGTCCGTGGCTGTACTACCAGCGCACCACCGCCGGCGACGAATACCCGCGCCACTACCGCTGCCCGCGTCCGGCGGACGGTAGCCTGGCGGTCGACGAAGGCGCCGAGCAACTGTTGCTCGATCCCAACCAGTTGGCCGACGGCGGCTTCCTCTCCCTCGGCGCCTTCAGCATCAGCCCCGACCAGAGCCTGCTGGCCTACAGCCTGGACACCAGCGGCGACGAGATCTACCGCCTGTTCGTCAAGGACCTCGCCAGCGGCGCGGTGCAGGCCCTGCCCTTCGACGACTGCGACGGCAGCCTGACCTGGGCCAACGACAACCGCACGCTGTTCTTCGGCGAACTGGACGACACCCACCGCCCGCACAAGCTCTATCGCCACCGCCTGGGCGAGGCCGGCGCCGAGCTGGTGTTCGAGGAAGGCGACGGGCGCTTCTTCCTGCACTGCTACCGCTCCAGCTCGGAACGCCAGCTGATCCTCCTGCTCAACAGCAAGACCACCAGCGAGGCCTGGGTGCTCGACGCCGACCAGCCGCAGGGTACGTTCCGTTGCCTGGCGCCGCGCGAGGAAGGCCACGAATACTACCCCGACCACGGTCGCCTCGATGGCCGGGGCCTGTGGCTGATCCGCAGCAACCAGGCGGGGATCAACTTCGCCCTCTACCAGGCCGAGGAGTCGCGGCCGACTCGCGAGCACTGGCAACTGCGCGTGGCCCACGACCCGCAGCGGACCCTGGAAGATGTCAGCCTGAACGCCGAAGCGGTGATCCTCGGCCTGCGCGACGGCGGCCTGCCGGTGATCGAGGTGCAACCGCAAGGCCTGCCGGCCTACCGCGTGCAGTTGCCGGACGCCGCCTACAGCCTCTACGTGCAGGACAGCCTGGAATTCGACAGTCCCTGCGTGCGACTGCGCTACGAGGCCCTGAACCGTCCGGCGCAGGTACGCCAGCTGAACCTCGCCGATGGCACGCAGACCGTCCTCAAGCAGACCCCGGTGGAAGGCCCCTTCGACGCCGACGCCTACGCCAGCCGGCGCATCTGGGCCAGCAGCGGCGACGGCACGCAGGTGCCGGTCAGCCTGGTGGCGCGCAAGGAAGTCCTCGACGGCATCGCCGCCGGGCGCCCCGCGCCGCTCTATCTGTATGGCTACGGCGCCTACGGGCATAGCCTCGATCCCTGGTTCTCCCACGCCCGCCTGAGCCTGCTCGAACGCGGCTTCGTCTTCGCCATCGCCCATGTCCGTGGCGGCGGCGAACTGGGCGAGGCCTGGTACCGTGCCGGCAAGCTGGAACACAAGCAGAACAGCTTCGACGACTTCATCGCCTGCGCCGAACACCTGCTCGCCCAGGGCTACTGCCGTCCCGAGGGCCTCGCCATCAGCGGCGGCAGCGCCGGCGGGCTGTTGATCGGCGCGGTGCTCAACCAGCGCCCGCAACTGTTCGGCGCGGCGATCGCCGAGGTGCCGTTCGTCGACGTGCTGAACAGCATGCTCAATCCGGACCTGCCGCTGACCGTCACCGAATACGACGAGTGGGGCAACCCGCAGGAGCCCGAGGTGCATGCGCGGATCGCCGCCTACGCGCCCTACGAGAACGTCAGGGCCCAGGACTACCCGCACCTGCTGGTGGTCGCCGGCTACAACGACAGCCGCGTGCAGTACTGGGAAGCCGCCAAGTGGGTGGCGAAACTGCGGGCGACCAGGACCGACGCCAACCTGCTGCTGCTCAAGACCGACCTCGGCGCCGGCCACGGCGGCATGAGCGGCCGCTACCAGGGCCTGAAGGACGTGGCGCTGGAATACGCCTTCCTGCTCAAGGTCCTCGGCCTGGTATGACGACCGCGGGGGCCGGCGACGCCGGCCTTCCGCCACGAAAAAGGGAACCTTCGTGAAACGACGCTTCTGGCCCGCCATGGGCCTGCTCGCCGCGATCATGCTGGCCGTCTACCTGGCGAATCCGTTCGGCACCGCCAGTCTCGACCCGCGCGCACGGCTCCTCGGCGTGGCGCTGTACAAGATCCCTTCGCGCTCGATGGAACCGACCTTGCAACAGGGCGACTTCATCCTCGCCAACGCCGCGCGCTACGCCTTCGCCGAACCGCAGGTCGGCGACCTGGTGGTGTTCCGCTTCCCGCCGCAGCGCAGCATCGCCTATGTGAAGCGCATCGCCGGGATACCGGGCGATCGCGTGCGGATCGATGGCGGCCGGCTCTACGTCAATGACCACCAGGTGACCGAGCCCTACCTGGCGCAGCAGGCGCTGCGCCAGCCGGACTCCCTGCGCATGGTCGAGCGGACCGTCCCCGCCGGCCACTACTTCATGCTCGGCGACAACCGCGACAACTCCAACGACAGCCGCTACTGGGGCTACGTACCGCGCGCCGACCTGGTCGGCCGGGTGTTCGCCGTCTGGTATGCCGAGGACACCCGGCGCATCGGTTCGGTGCGCTGATGCCCCTCAGAAGAACTGGGTGACGCTGATCTTGGCGTTGCGTCCCTGGCTGTAGACCAGGTCGCCGCCCAGCGGCTGGCGATAGGAGCGGTTGAACAGGTTGTCCACGGTGAAGTCGATGCGGGTGTCCTTCAGGCCCAGCTTGGCCGGGACCCACTCGGCGAACAGCCGATGGGTGTCGTAGCTGTCGTTGGCCGCGTGATCCCAGTAGATATCACCGGAACCGGTACCCATCCCGCCGCTGTAGCGATCGCTGGGCAGGCGGTCGGTCTTGCGCACGAACTCGCCCTGCCAGCCGAGCTTGGCATCCCATTCCGGAACCTTCAGGCCGAGCATGGCCACCCATTTCGGCGGCGGGATGTCGCGCGCCCACACGTTCGGTCCCCAGGGATTGCTGTAGGCCCCATCGTGCTTGCCGGTCATCCACGAGTAGGACAGGCTGGCGAACAGCCGCTGGCTGTCGTAGAAGCTCTCGATCTCGAAGCCCTTGATGGTCAGGCCCGGCAGGTTGCGGTAGTTGCTCAGCGGCAGCATGTCGCCGCAGCTACCACCGATACTGCCGTTGTCGATCGACTGCTGGCGGCAGCCGACGCTGCGGGTGCGGAATATCTCGTCCTTGATGCGGTTCTGGAACAACGTGGTGCGGATCTGCAGGCTGTCGCCGGCGACCAGCAGGTCCGGCAGGTTGATCACGCTGCCGCCACGGATCGCATGGATGCGCTCGGCGTCCAGGTCGCGGCTGCTGCCACCGATGGTCGAACTGTTCTGCACTTCGTACTGCTCATCGATCACCGGCGCTCGCCAGGTCTCGGTGTAGTCGGCGAAGAACGCCAGGTTCGGCGTCGCGGTCCAGAACACCGACAGCCGCGGCGACCAGCCGGAGTAGGTCTGGGCGCGATAGTCATGGCCGAGCTTGGGATTGTCGTAGATCGGCGCCAGGTTGGCCTGGCCGTCGTTGCGCACGCTGTCGAAGCGCATCGATGGGGTGACGGTCAGGCTGCCGTAGGTGATCGCGTCCTGGATGTAGAAGCTCTGCGTGTCCTGCTTGCCGGCCGGCATGAATGCCGGTTGCAGCCAGCCGTAATTGTAGCGCGGGGTCTCGTAGGTCTTGCCCGGCATGTGCATGAGGATGTCGCGCTTGTGCTTGTGCAGCGCCGCGCCCAGGGTCAGCTCGTGCTGTAGCGCTCCGGTATCGAAACGGCTGGTGTTGCGCAGTTCCAGGACCTTGTCCTGGTACTCGGTACGCATCCGCTTGCCACCGGTGGCGAGCTGGTAGAAGGCGGTGTCCTCGCGACGGTCGAGTTGCTCGGTGCGGGCGTCGGAATAGCTCAGTTGCAGGTCGATCCAGGGGTTGTCCAGCGGATGGTAGTTGTACTTGCCGGTCCAGGTGGTGTCGGTGGTATCGCGGTGGGCCAGCAGGCGGGTCAGGCCCAGCTCGTAGCCGTAGCGGTCGATGGTCCACTGGCTCGGCGGGGTCGGGTAGCTGCTGGCGGAGAACGGCGTCCAGCGCGAGCTTTTCGAGCGCAGGTAGGTGAAACCCAGGTCGTGCTCCTCGGTGGGGTGCAGGTTGAGCTTGAACAGGCCGGTCTTCTCGTCCTGGGCGCTGTTGGGCAGGCGCTTGGGGTTGATCGGGTAGTCGGTGGGCGACAGCGGCAGGTTGTCGGCCAGCTTCATGTCGCGGCCGTCGCGACCGTTGAGATAGAGCAGGGCATCGACGCGGCGGTCTTCGCTGCGACCGAACACGGCGCCGGAGTAGATCTTCTGCTGGTCGTTGGAGTGATAGCCGTACTTGAGCATGGCGCCGACGTCGCGGCCTTCGCGCAGCAGGTCCGGCGCGTCCTTGGTCTCCATGTGCACGGTGCCGCCGAAGCCGCCATTGCCGGTGAACACCGAGTGCGGTCCCTTCTCCACCTCGATGCGCTTGATCATTTCCGGTTCGATGAACACGGTGCCCTGCTGGTAGCGCTCGAAGCCGCTCTTCTGCGCGCCGTCCAGGGTATAGGGCACGTCCTCGGCGTCGCCCAGGCCCCAGATGTTGGTGGTCTGTCCGCCCGGCTTGGGCGAGCCGCCCATGGTCACTCCGGGCAGGGTCTGCAGCAGGCTGGGGATGTTGTCCGCCTGCTGGCGTTCGATATCCCGCCGGGTCAGGGTCGAACGGCCGACGTTGCTGGCGTCCACTTCGCGACCGTTGCCGACGATGGTCTGCGCGTCCAGTTGCAGCGCGTTGTCGCTATAGGCGTCGACCTGGCGCCGGCGCACCACGTAGCCGCCGCCCGCCTCCACCAGCTCCAGCTCGGAACCGACCAGCAACCGCTCCAGCGCCTCGCGCACCCCGTAGCTGCCGCTCAACGCCGGAGCGCGCAGGCCCCGCAGGAGCGACTCGTCGAACAGCACCTGGACCTGCGCCTGCTGCGCCAGGCGCGACAGCGAGGCGGCCAGCGGCTGCGCCGGCAGGTCGAAGCGTCGTTCGGCAGCGCTGGCGCCGGCGGCCCACAACGCGGCACCGAGCACGGCGGCGGAACACAGCGGGCGCCAGGCGGCGCAGGTGAAAGGCAAGGTCATGCTGGAACTCTCCCCAAGTGACTGCTGGATGTCGCCGGCAGAGGCGACGGACAGCAGAGAAGACGCAGCAGGGAGAAAAACCCACATATGCGAATGAAAAATATTTTCATTAATGCTGGCGTCGCGCCTCAGCGCGCCAGGATCAGCACCTCGCCGCCAGCCTGCGGCTGCACCCGCACCGGCAATAGCGCCGGCAGGGCGAGGAGAAAATCGTCGGGGCGGGCGATCCGCACCGTACCGGAGACCCGCTTGCCGGCAAGCCGGGGATCTCCCAGGCGGATCGGCGCGGCGCGATAGCGCGACAGTTCCTCCACCAGTTCGCCCAGCGGCTTGTCGCGGAACACCAGTTGCCCATCGCGCCAACTGGCGACCTGCTCCGGCGCCACATGGCCGAGTTCCAGGCGTTGGTCGGCGAGGTCCAGGCGCGCGCTGTCGCCAGCCAGCAGCACATGCTCGGCATCCTTCTCCAGGGACGGCTGCAACGCCACGCGCCCCTGTTTCACCGCCACGGCGAGGGCCTGCGCGTCGCGCCGGACGCTGAACTGGGTACCGAGTACGGTGACCCGGCTGTCGCCGCTGCCGACCCGGAAAGGCCGGGTCGGATCGTGGCTGACCACGAAGAACACCTGGCCTTTCTTCAACAGCACGTCGCGGGTGCGCTCGGCGTAACGCACCTGCACCTGGGTATCGACGTCGAGGAACAGCTTCGATCCGTCCGCCAGGACCACCTCGCGCTGCTCGCCAGGCGCCGTGCCGTAGGCGAGGTTCGGCCCGAGCGACTGGTCGCGCCAGAACAGGGTGGCGACGAGCAGCGCGCAGAACACGAAGAACGCCGCCGCCAGCGCCCGTGGCAGGCGCCAGGCCGGCACCGGCTCGGGAATATCGTCCAGCGCCGGGCGCGGCAGGCCGTCGAATTCGCGCCAGAGCCGCTCCATGCCCTCGAGCGCTTCGCGATGGCGCGGATCGGCGCGTAGCCAATCCTCCAGCTCGGCCCGGCAGGCAGCGCTGAAATGCCCGGAACGACGCCGGCTGAACCAGTAGGCGGCGCGGTGATCGATGTCCTCTTCGGTTTCGTCTGCGAACAGCGGTTCCAGTCGTTCCAGCGGCTTCATCCTTCGCCTCCCTGGCCAAGCCGCCGCTTGCAGTGCAGCAAGGCGCTGGCGATGTGCTTTTCCACCATGCTCAGTGAAATTCCCATGCGCTCGGCCACTTCGACCTGGGACAGGCCGTCGAACTTGTGCAGGACGAACGCTTCGCGCCGCCGCGGCGGCAGTTCGGCCAGCGCGGCCGCCAGGTGGCTGAGGCGCTGCTGCTGTTCGAAACGCTCGCCCGGCCCGGCCGCCTCGCCTTCCAGAGCGGCGGGTTCGTCGTTCGCCGCCGGCCGGTCGAGATCCTGGCCGCGGCTCTGCTGCCGGCGCCAATGGTCGCGCAACAGGTTGCGGGCGATCTGGAAAAGAAATGCGCGCGGCTGCTCGACCGATTGCCGGCCCGGCCATTTCAGCCACTGGGCGAAAGTATCCTGGGCGAGGTCGGCGGCGTCCGCCGAACTGCCCAGGTGCTTGCGCAGGAAGCGCAGCAACTCGCCATGGAACGCCTGATAGGCATGCGAGACGGACCCACGGAAGCGCTCATCCATCCGTGCATCCTCCGGCGGCGCCCCCCGCGCCGTTGACCCGCTGCAACACCTCGCCTCCCCGCTTCCGTCGGATACGGAAGTCCCTTGTAAATATGCGAATGATAATACATATCATTTCACAAGATAGGGAAGTGCGACGGACGCGAGCTCAGCCGGCGCGGAAGATCAGGTAGTCCTCCCAGTCGTCCTCGGCCACCTGGGTCTCGCTGAGCATGCGCCCGGACTGGGAAATGCGTTCCTTGTGGACCCGCTCCGGATCGCCGCAGACCAGGTGGTGCCAGAGCGGCAGGTCCTTGCCTTCGGCAACCAGGCGATAGCCGCAGGTCGGCGGCAACCACTGGAACTCGTCGGCCTGCGCCGGGGTGAGCTGGATGCAGTCGGGGACGAAGCGGATGCGCTCGGCGTAGTTGGTGCAGCGGCAGCTCTGCAGGTCGAGCAGCTTGCAGGCGATACGCGTGTAGTAGACGCTGCCGTCGTCCTCGTCCTCGAGCTTCTGCAGGCAGCACAGGCCGCAACCGTCGCACAGCGACTCCCACTCGTCCTGGTCGAGTTGGGCGAGGGTCTTGCGTTTCCAGAAGGGTTCGACTTTGGCGGCCATGGCATCGGGAGCTGGTGAAAAGGCGCGATAGTCTAGTCCCCCGCCCCCTCCAGGCCAAGCACCGGCCGGCACACGGCTACTTCAGGTAGGAACGCAGCGCGGTCACCACCAGTTCCAGGTCTTCGCGACGCTGCTCCGCGCTCGCCTGCTCGGCGCCGAGATGTTCACGGATGTGCCCCTCCAGCACTTCGTTCATCAGGCCGTTCACCGCACCGCGGATCGCCGCGATCTGCTGCAGCACCGCCGCGCATTCGCTGCCCTCCTCCAGCGCCTGCTCCAGCGCCCGGGTCTGCCCGGCGATGCGGCGCACCCGCGCCAGGAGTTTCTTCTTCCCATGGATGGTATGGGCCACCGCTCTCTCCTCAAGGTAATATACTGGGGTATAGTATATTTTCGTCGTCTCGACAGGACAGTAGCAAATGCCCGGAACCCCGACTACCCAGCCCCTGCGCCATTCCCATCGGTTCGACCAGGGCAACCCGCTGGCCGAGCGCAACACGCGCTGGGCGGTATTGCTCACCGCCTGCATGATGGTCGCGGAAATCGCCGGCGGCTGGCTGTTCAACTCCATGGCCCTGCTCGCCGACGGCTGGCACATGAGCTCCCATGCCCTGGCCCTGGGTCTTGCGGTACTCGCCTACGGCGCCGCGCGGCGCTATGCCAACGACCCGCGCTTCAGCTTCGGTACCTGGAAGATCGAGGTTCTCGGCAGCTACACCAGCGCCCTGCTACTCCTGCTGGTGGCCGGGCTGATGCTCTACCAATCGGTCGAACGCCTGCTCGACCCCAGCCCGATCCACTACCAGCAGGCGATGCTGGTCGCCGCGCTCGGCCTGCTGGTCAATCTCGCCTGCGCCTGGCTGCTGCGCGACGGCCATGCCCATCACGGGCACGGGCACGGCCACTCGCACCATCACCACCGCCACGACCACGACCACGACCACGACCACGACCACGACCATCATGCCCACGGGCACGACCTGAATCTGCGCGCCGCCTACCTGCACGTGCTGGCGGATGCCGCCACCTCGCTGCTGGCGATCGTCGCGCTGGCCGGCGGCCTGCTGTGGAACGCGGCCTGGCTGGACCCGCTGATGGGTATCGTCGGCGCGGTACTGGTCAGTGTCTGGGCATGCGGCCTGATCCGACAGAGCAGCCGGGTATTGCTGGATGCGCAGATGGACGCGCCGGTGGCTGCGGAAATCCGCGCGGCGATCGCCAGCAGCCCGCTGCCGGCGGAACTGCTCGACCTGCACCTGTGGCAGGTCGGCCAGGGCAAGTACGCCTGCCTGCTGAGTCTGCTGACCACGAAGGAAGGCAGCGCCGACTATTTCAAGCGCCGCCTGGCCGAGCATGAGGAGCTGGTGCACATCACCGTCGAGGTGAATCCGCTGCTCCCGCTCGCCGCCTGAGGAAAGGCGGCTCAGTAGCCGCGAGCGAAGTCCACCTCGCCGCGCATGGCGGTGCCTGCCCAGAAGCGCGCGAGGTTGTCGCGGAACAGTTCGACCATCGCCCCCGGCAGGGTAGGCGCGGCGGTGTGCCCGGTCAGCAAGAGGCGCGGGGTATGCCAGAACAGGTGATTGGCCGGCAGCGGCTCTTCGCGGCAGACGTCGATCACCGCGCCGGCCAGTTGGTTGTTCTCCAGCGCCGCCACCAGGTCGGCGTCCACCACCGCGACGCCACGCCCGGCATTGATGAACAGCGCCGTGGGCTTGAGCCGGGCGAACAGCGCACGGTCGTAGATGTCGTGGGTATCGGGGGTGTCGGGCAGCAGGTTGATCAGGTAGTCGGCCGTCTCCACCAGGCGACCGAGGTCGTCGAGCGACCCCATGCGGTTGAACGGCACCAGCGAACGCGGATTCTTCGCCACCCCGGTCAGGTCCATGCCGAAGCCGGACAGGGTATGCGCCACCGCCTGGCCGATCTCCCCGGTGCCCACGATCACCACCTGCCGGCCACGCAACCCGCCAGGCGTGCGGCTATCCCATTGCGAACCGACCTGGCTGGCCAGGCGACCGAGGAACTGGCGCTCGTGGGCGAGCATGTAGGTCAGCAGGTATTCGCTCATCACCTGGCCGAAGATGCCTACCGCGCGTGTCAGGCTGTAGTCCTTCGGCAGGTCGGCGGCCAGCAGCGGCGTAATGCCCGCCCAGGTCGACTGCACCCAGACCGGATGCACGCCCTGGCGCAGCATCTGCGCCACCAGGTCGGGCTGGCCTAGCCAGATCGAGCACTCGCTGGCGGCGTCGATGAGTTGCAGGGGGTCGTCCCCCGCCACCACCTTCAGGCTGGGGTCGGCCGCCATCAGCAGCGCGGCATAGAGAGCGTGGTCACGTTCGAGAATCAGCAAGCGCATGGGTCACACTGCCAAGCCGGACAAGGGCTGGCGATCAGGCCGGAGAATATTGTTCTTTCATGCATCACGGCTCCTGGAGGGAAGCCCTCGAGAGCAGCAGGTTTGGCGCTGGTAGACCACGGTCGCTGCCAGGGGTTCCGCTATCGTGCGACATCTTGCGGACATCATGCACCGAAGGCACAGCCTTGCACAGAGCGGGTTTCACGTCGTGAAAGTGGCGCCGGGAAGCCGGCGCCAGCGGGGTACGGCTCGCGTCAGAGCGGGTCGTTCATGCGCAGCAACTCTTCCGGGAGATGCTCGATGTACTCTTCTTCGCCCGGCGGCATCTGCAGGTGGAAGCCCTGCTTCTCGATGTTCTCCAGGACCTTGGCGACATCCTCGCGGGCCAGTTGGCGCTCGGGGGTGAGCAGCAGGTCGAAGACATGTTGCGGCGCGCCGAACGGCACCAGCAGGGCCTCGGGCACGCGGCTCAACGCCTCGCGCTTGTCGACGTAGAGGTACATCTCGTTCTTGCGCGGGCTCTTGTAGACGGAACAGATTCGTTTCATGCGCTCTCCAGGGCATCCAGCAGGGCCTGGCCCATGCGTTCGCGGCGCCAGCCGCGGAGGGAATCGGGCAGTTCGTAGGGACCGTCGGGATAGCCGCTCTTGAGCAATGCTTCGAGGATCTTCTTGCGCAGCATCAGTTCGGGCGCCATGCCCAGGGTCTCCGCTTCGCGCTGGCCGATGGCGCGCAGGCTCTTGAGCAGCGGAGTGACCTCCGGCGGCAGCGGCTCGGGCAGCGCCTCGGGCCATTCGCTCTGCGGCAGGCGCGAAGCCTGGGCGATCAGTTCGATGAGGAAGTCGCCGTCCTGGCGCACGGTGCGCGGATGCATGTCTTCGATCGCCGCCAGGTCGGTCTTGTTCTTCGGCAACAGGCGCGCCAGCGGCCACAGGGTACGTTCGCGCAGCACGTGGTTGCGCGGCCGGTTGCGCAGGCGTGCCTGCTCCTCGCGCCAGGCGCAGAGTTCGCGGAGCACCGCCAGTTGCTGCGGACGCAGCCGCCAACCCAGCTTGACCTCGCGGTAGGCCTCGCGCGGATCGCTCTCGCGGCAGAGGTTGGCGACCAGTTCGGCGCCGTCCTCCAGCAGCCAGGCGCGTTTCTCCTCGCTCAGCCGCGAATCCAGGGCCAGGTAGACCTGGGCGAGGTGCTGGACGTCGTCGGCAGCGTAGCGCATCTGCATCTCGGTGAGCGGCCGTTGCAACCAGTCGGAACGGGTCTCGTCCTTGGGCAGGTCGATATCCAGCACCTCCTTCACCAGCTTCGAGTAGCCCATCGAATGGGCCATGCCGAGATAGGCGGCGGCCAACTGCGTATCGAACAGCGGCACCGGCAGGCTGCCGGTGAGGCGCAGGAACACCTCGAGGTCTTCGCTGCAGGCATGCAGCACCTTCACCACCCGCTCGTCTTCGAGCAGCTCGGCGAACGGGCTCCAGTCCTGGATCAGCAGCGGATCGATCAGCCACTCCTGCCGGCCATCGCCCACCTGCACCAGACCGGCCGCGGGATAGAAGGTATCGACGCGCATGAACTCGGTATCGAGCGCGAGGTACGGCTGTGTGCGCCATTCCCGGCATTGCTGCGCCAGGCTGGCATCATCGCGGATCCACTGGATTTCGGGCGCGGTCACGAACATCTCCTTGGTCAAGTGCGGCGCATTATATAGAGGCTGGCGCCATGCGAGCATTCCGCTCGGCACCGCGCTTGCCGATGAACGTAGCGAATGTCCATACTCCGCCCTTTGTCCGACAATCCGAACAAGGGAACTGCATGAAGAAGCTCAGCGGAATAATCGTCCTCCTGCTGGCTGGCGCGGCTCTTTACCTGGCCCTGAAGACCAGCCCGATCGACCCGCTCGCCTGGGATGCCCCGGCCGCTCCGCAGATGACCGGGGTCCTCGAACCCAACGACACCCTGATGAAGGCCGAGCTGCTTGGCCAGGGCCAGTTGCACGGCCCCGAGGACACCGCCGTGGACAGCCAGGGTCGCGTCTATGCCGGTCTCGCCGACGGCCGCGTGGTACGCCTGGACGCCAGCGGCAAGGTCGAGACCTTCGTCGACACCGGCGGCCGGCCGCTGGGCATGGACTTCGATGCCGCCGGCAACCTGATTCTCGCCGACGCCTGGAAAGGCCTGCTGCGCATCGATCCGCAGGGCAAGGTGGAAACCCTCGCCACCGAGGCCGACGGTATCCCCTTCGCCTTCACCGACGACCTCGACATCGCCAGCGACGGCCGCATCTACTTCAGCGACGCCTCCAGCAAGTTCCACCAGCCCGACTACATCCTCGACCTGCTCGAGGCCCGACCGCACGGCCGCCTGCTGCGCTACGACCCGTCCACCGGCAAGACCGAGGTGCTGCTCAAGGACCTGTACTTCGCCAATGGCGTGGCACTCTCGGCAAACGAGGACTTCGTACTGGTCAACGAGACCTACCGCTATCGCATCACCCGCTACTGGCTGAAAGGCGAGAAGGCCGGCCAGCACGAGGTGTTCATCGACAACCTGCCGGGCTTGCCGGACAACCTCCAGGGCGACCGCAAGGGAACCTTCTGGGTGGCCCTGCCGACCCCGCGCAAGGCCGACGCCGACTTCCTCCACCGGCATCCCTGGCTGAAGGCGCAGTTGGCCAAGCTGCCGCGCATGTTCCTGCCCAAGCCCACTGCCTACGGGCTGGTCATCGCCATCGACGAACAGGGCAGGATCGTCCGTAGCCTGCACGACACCAGCGGCCACCACCTGCGCATGATCACTTCGGCGAAGCCGGTGGGCGACCAGCTCTACTTCGGCAGCCTGGAAAACGACCGGATCGGCCGCCTGGCGATCCCCTGAAACAGCCGAGGCGAAAAAAAAGCCCGGCGCAAGTGCCGGGCCAAGCCAATCGGACAAGCATCCCGAGGGATAGAACACAGGAGCGGGTATCTCGGAACGAGCCGATTCTGCATGTCTGGACAAAGCCCCCGCTGCCAGGCGAGGCTGATGACCGAGTAGGAATCTTCCTCGCCTGGAGCCAGCCCTTTCCTTTCGCCATTTCTCCGCCTCGCCGCGCGACGCCGGGATGACGCGACGCGGTCCAAAGGGCATGATCCACCCATTCGCCACCGGCTTTGCTTCCCGACCCAAGGAGTCCGCGATGTCGTCCGCCCAACTGCTGACCGCGCAACAACTGGCCGCCCGCCTCAGCGAACCCGACCTGCTGGTCCTCGACTGCCGTTTCGCCCTCGAAGACCCGTCCTACGGTGCCCGCGTCTATCAGGAGAACCACATTCCCGGCGCGCATTTCGCCGACCTCGAACGGGATCTTTCCGGTCACGTGCGCAAGGGCGTGACCGGTCGCCATCCGCTGCCGGATCCCGCCGAGCTAGCGCTCAAGCTACAAGCCTGGGGCCTGCGCCAGGACAGCCAGGTGGTGCTCTACGACGATGGCCCCGGTGCATTCGCCGCCCGCGCCTGGTGGCTGTTGCATTGGCTGGGCAAGCGCGACGGGGTCTACCTCCTCGACGGCGGCCTGGCAGCCTGGAAGGCCGCGGGGCTGGCACTGACCAATGGCGAAAGCAGCGTTCGACCCGGCGATTTCCAGGGCCAGCCCGATGCCTCGCTGCTGATCGACGCCGCCACCCTCCAGGCCCAACTGGGCCACCCCGGACTGGCGCTGCTCGACGCTCGCGCGCAGCCGCGCTTCCGTGGCGAAGTCGAGCCCATAGATCCGGTCGCCGGGCACATTCCCGGCGCCCAGTGCGCCGCCTTCACCGACAACCTTGGCAGCGACGGCCGCTTCCTTCCGCCGGAACAATTGCACCAGCGGTTCTCCGCCCTGCTGCGCGGTCGCCCGGTGGACGAACTGGTCGCCTACTGCGGCTCCGGCGTCACTGCCTGCCACAACCTGTTCGCCCTGAGCCTCGCCGGCTTCCCGCTTCCGCGCCTCTACGCCGGCTCGTGGAGCGAGTGGATCACCGACCCGCGCCGCCCGGTCGCCACCGGCGACTGACGCCATACGCTCAGACGCGGCTTACGCCGCGTCGGGCAGCTTCCTGAAGTAGTCGAGCAACTCCTTCTGCAACGCCTCGTTGCGGAACAGCCCGAAATGCCCGACCGCACCCTCGGCCCGTCCCTTGCGACGCAACTCCAGGTGCGCCGCGGCATAGACCTGGTGAAGCTTTTCCGCCGCAGCCCAGGGCACGTAGTCGTCGTCCTCGAACAGGAAGCTGGCGACGGGGATGTCCAGCGCCTCGTAACCCTGCCGCTGCAATCCGAAGCACGGTGCCAGGAGGTAGTCCGGCTGCCGCACCCAGCGCGCCCAGTCGCGCATGAAATGACTCGGCATATCCAGGCTGCCGAGGCCGAAGAAACGACTGGGAAAGCGTCGGAGCAGTCCGGTCAGTACCGGCACCGCCACGCAGAACAGGCCGAACATCTGCCAGCGTTGCCTGCCTCGCCAGCGCCTCCAGTACGGAAACGAACCGGCGACGAACGCGGCGCCGCTCAATCCGCTGGCCTGACCAGCCAGACCGAGCAACTGCGCGCCGATGCTGTGGCCGACGAAATAGCGCGGTAGCTCCGGCGCGCGCGCTCGGCACCAGGCCAGCGCCGCATCGATGTCCTCGCGCCCCCAGTCGGCCAGGCGATAGCTAGCCACGGCAGGGTCGGCGCCTTCGCTGCCGCGGTAGCTGAACAACAGCACCTCGTAGCCGGAAGCCGCGGCCAGGACGGCGAAGCGCTGGTAGAAGGCGCGCCTGACGCCGAGCGCGCAGGCCACCACGATGCTCCCCTGCGCATCGCCGGCGACCGGGAAGTGGTCGCCGGCCAGGCGCACGCCGTCACGGCAGGCGATCTCCACTGCGGTACTCATTCGCTCTCTCCTTTTCCGTGCGGGTTCGACCAGCCGGGACGGACGCAATGCCCGACGGATCGCCAGGCGTGCTAGCATGAACATACCGACGGTATGTAAGAAGGCAACAGTATGAATGTCAAGAGCAGGCAGCAGGAAAATGCCGAGGCGACCCGCGAGGCGCTGCTGGAAAGCGCCCTCTCCGCCTTCATCGAACATGGCTATGGCGGCGTCTCCATCGACGCCATCGCCCGCGAGGCGCGCGTGACCAAGGGCGCGTTCTACCACCACTTCGGCAGCAAGCAGGAACTGCTCGCCGAATGCTACGAACGCCAGGTGCGGACGATCGCCGAGGACCTGGACAGGGTGCCGGGGCATGTCGACAAGTGGGCGGAGGCCGCCGCGCTGGCCGAGGCCTTCATCGACAGCGTGATGGCGCGCGGCAAGCGGCAACTGTCGCTGCAGGAGGTGATCACGGTCGTCGGCTGGGAGCGATGGAAACGCATCGACTCGCGCCATACGCTGCGCTACGTCGGGCGCCTGGTGGACGAACTGGCGGCCAGTGGCGAACTCAAGGACTACCGCCGGGAAACCCTGGTCGGCCAGCTCTACGGCTTCCTTACCCAGGCCGCGATGAGTCTTCGCGATGCACGCAACAAGCGGCAAGCGGCCAATGAAGTGAAAGCCATCATCCGCGACTTCCTCTACAGCCTGCGCAGGGGTTGAGAATTCCGCCCAACACAAGCGAAGCAAGGACGCGCCGGTTTAATTTCCGGCAGGCATATCAGCTGTTCTCTAAAGCTGGAAACAATTTAAAAACAGTCCTTTACAGCCTATTTGTTTCACTACACTTCAAATCAAGCGGCTAAGTCCGCTATCGGCGGGGCCATCGGAATAGAAGCTGCCAAACTGCCCGGCCCCGCCGATCCACCTTGCGCGAGGCCGTCATGGGTATTTCCGCCAACGATCTTTGCCAGCACGTGATACGTCCGACCCTGGACTACCTGTCCTGCCACAGCTCCGCCGCCGAAGCGCTGCTGCTGGGCGCGGCGGCCTGCCAGTCGGCGCTGGGGAGCGCCCTCGACGACCGCCGTGGCCACGGCCTGTACCGGATCGCCAGCGAACGCCACCAGCAGCTCTGGGACCAGTACCTGGCGCTGGACCCGGAGCGCGCCAGCCGGGTCCGCGGCCTGGCCAGCCAGCATGCCTTCCTCGCCGCGCCGCACCTGGAACTGACGGTGAACCTGCGCTACAGCACGGCCATCGCCTGGTCGCTGGTGGAAGCCGCGCGACTGCCGCTGCCCGACCAGCACGACCACCTCGCCCAGGCTCGCGTGTGGCGCCAGGTATTCCAGCCGCACGGCCGCCTGCACGAGTTCATCGACGCCTGGCAACGTTGCATCGGCAGCCTCAGCCAGGTCGCCTGACGGCGAATGGAAAAATCCCGCGTCCGAAACAGACCAGCCGGTCAGAAAATTTTTTACATACAGACACGAACGGTTGCGCTACCTTCGCTTCACTGGCACCGGAGCCAACCGCTCTGTTCCGCACCCTGCGGAACTTCGGAACACTGGCGCCGGTCTGGGAATCTTGGTAGTTTGCGCGCCGTTATACACAGGAGTTGCTCCAACAATGAAAACAATATGGTTTAAAACCTCTCTCGCACTGACCATTAGCGCTGTCTCGACCTACACCCTCGCCAACGGCATCGCCATCAACGAACAGAGCGCCAGCGGCGCCGGCACCGCCTACGCCGGCCGCGCCTCGTCCGCGCTCGATGCCAGCACCATCTACGGCAACCCGGCCGGCCTGTCCAAGCTGAAACGCACCGAAGTCAGCGGCGGTCTGGCCATCGTCAAGGCCAAGGACGACATCAGCCAGGCCCACAGCACCGCCCAGGGCAGCAACAAGGGCGACTCGGTACCGCTGGCCGCCGTACCGTTCGGCTACTTCTCCACGCCGATCAACGAAGATTTCACTTTCGGCCTGGGCATCTACGTGCCCTACGGCATCATCAACGATTACGAAAACGGCTTCATGGGCAGCTCCCACGGCTCCTATAGCAAGGTGCAGGTGATCACCGTGCAGCCGACCATCGCCTGGAAGATCAACGACAAGGTTTCCGTCGGCTTCGGTCCAACCTTCAACCGCATCGACGGCCAGTTGAAGAACACCCTGGCCACCAATGGCCTGCTCGGCAGCAACGGCGATACCAAGATCAACATCAAGGGCGACGACACCGCCATCGGCTACAACGTCGGCGTGATGGTCGACCTGACCGACGACACCACCTGGGGCCTGACCTACCACTCCAAGGTCAAGTACCACCTGGGCGGCAACACCGAAGTGAAGAACGCTCCGGGTGCCCTGGGCCTGAACGGCAAGTACGACGCCAAGCTGGACATCACCCTGCCGGAATCGGTGGATACCTCCATCACCCACAAGTTCGACGACAAGTGGACGGGCTACCTGGGCGCCGTCTGGACCCGCTGGAGCCGCCTGGAGAAGATCGAGGTGCGCAACAGCGGCGTACCGGCGCTCGGCCAGGCCCTGGGCTTCAACACCATCGGCGAAGACCTGAACTGGCGCGACACCTGGTCCTTCTCGGTAGGTACCTCCTACCAGGCCACCCCGGAGTGGGTGCTGCGTACCGGCTTTGCCTACGAGCCCTCGCCGACCTCCAACGAGGACCGCAACGTGCGCATCCCGGTGGGCGACCGCAAGGTCTTCACCGTCGGTGCCGGCTGGTCGCCGAACCAGGACCTGACCGTCGACGTGGCCTACGCCTACCTGTGGGAAACCACCGCCGGCGTCAACCAGGAAGGCAGCGCCCTGCAGCCGGCCTACAGCGCCAAGTACGACAACAGCGCGCATGGCCTGACCGCCCAGGTCACCTATCGTTTCTGATCGCACGCGCCAACGAAGAAGCCGGGCATTGCCCGGCTTTTTCATGCCTGGCCGTCCCTCAGGGCTGGCTGGCGATGGCCTTCTCGATGGCGGCCTGGAGCTGCGGATCGTCCGGGGTGGTCTTGCTGGAGAACTGCGCGACCACCCTGCCCTGGCGATCCACCACGTACTTGTAGAAATTCCAGCGCGGCGCCTGGCCGCTCTGCTCGGCCAACTGGCGGAACAGCGGGATCGCCTCGTCGCCGCGCACATGCTGCGGCTGGGTCATGGCGAAGGTCACGCCGTAGTTGCCATAGCAGATCTTCGCGGTCTCGGCGGTATCGGCGGCTTCCTGCTTGAAGTCGTCGGAAGGTACCCCGAGCACTTCCAGACCCTGCCCCTTGTAGCGCTGGTAGAGCGCCTCGAGCCCCTTGAACTGCGGGGTGAAGCCACAGTGGCTGGCAGTGTTGACCACCACCAGCGGCTTGCCGGCGTAACGCTGGCAAAGATCGATGTTTTCCTTGGAACGCAGCTTGGTCAACTGGCCCTGCAACAGTTCCGGGCAATCGGCGGCCCAGCCGCTCAGCGGCAGCCCGGCGAGCGCCAGGGCGGACAACAGCACGCGAGGTTTCATGGAATGGCTCCTTGGCGACGAATGTCCCAGCTTACCCTTCCCCGCGCCTATCGCCACCTATCAGCATGCGCCCATGCCCAGTTCCAGCAGCGCCATTCCGCCACGCTGCCAGCCCCACCAGGCAAGTCCCAGCAGCGTCCCGGCGGCGAGCAGCCAGGCCAGCTTCACGCCGCGCCTCCGGCCGCCTGCAGGCGCGCCACCGGGCGCTCGCGCACCGGCCAGTTGAGCAGCGCCGCGAGCAGGCTGAGCAGGATCGACAACTGCCAGACCAGGTCGTAGCTGCCGGTGCGGTCGTAGACCACCCCGCCCAACCAGCCGCCGAGGAAGGCGCCCAACTGGTGGAAGAGGAACACGATGCCGCCGAGCATCGACAGGTTGCGCACGCCGAACAGGGTCGCCACGGTGCCGTTGGTCAGGGGCACCGTGGACAGCCACAGCAGCCCCATGGCCACGCCGAAGGCGTAGGCGCTGTAGACGCTCAGCGGCAGCCAGAGGAACAGCACGATCACTACCCCGCGCACCAGGTACAGCGCGGTCAGCAGGCGCGGCTTCGACCAGCGCCCTCCGAGCCAGCCGGCGATGTAGGTGCCGAACACGTTGAACAGCCCGACCAGCGCCAGCACCGTGGTGCCGACCTGCGCCGGCAGGTGCTGGTCGACCAGGTAGGCCGGCAGGTGCACGCCGATGAACACCACCTGGAAGCCGCAGACGAAGAAGCCCAGCGCCAGCAGCCAGAACCCGGAATGCGCGCAGGCCTCGCGCAGCGCTTCGCCGAGGCTCTGTTCGTGGCCCTGCGGCGGCAACGGGCGATCCTTCATCAGCCCGGCCAGCGGCACGATCAGCGCCACCAGCAGGCCCAGGGCGAGCAGGGCCGAGGACCAGCCCAGCCAGCCGATCAGGCCGAGGGTACCGGGCAGCATGGCGAACTGGCCGAAGGAGCCGGCAGCGCTGGAGATACCCATCGCCATGCTGCGCTGCTCCGCCGGCACGGCGCGGCCGACGGCGCCGAGGATCACCGAGAACGAGGTACCGGAAAGGCCCAGCCCGATCAGCAATCCGGCGCTCAGCGACAATCCGCCGGCCGACTGCGCGAGTCCCATCAGGACCAGGCCGAGGGCGTACAGCAGGCCCCCCACCAGCACCGCCCGCGCCGCGCCATGGCGGTCGGCGAGCGCCCCGGTGAACGGCTGGGCCAGGCCCCAGACCAGATTCTGCAAGGCGATGGCGAAGGCGAAGACTTCGCGGCCCCAGCCGAAGTCGGCGCTCATCGGCGCGAGGAACAGGCCGAAGCCATGTCGCACGCCGAGGGACAGGGCGAGGATCAGGGCTCCGGACAGCAGGATCCAGAAGGCGGCACGCGGCATGGGTCGCTCCATCTACGGGTATATACCCGCTTTATCGTGAACGAAGCGCCTCGGCGAGAGGCTTCGTCGGTTGTCAGTCCAATCGCTCCAGCTCCACCAGCAACGCCGCCAAGGCGCCGCTGCGTTCCTCGCCAAGACGCCCGGCGAGACGCCGCTGCGCGTCTTCCCAGGCCGGCGTTCCGCGTTCCAGGGCATCCAGCCCGGCGGGCGTCAGCTCGACCAGGCGGTTGCGCTGGTCCTCGCCGCCGGTCAGGCGCAGCAGGCCGTCGCCTTCCAGCACCCGCAGGTTGCGACCGAGGGTGCTGCGGTCGAGTCCCATGGCTTCGGCGAGTTCGGAAATGCTCGGCCGGTCCAGGCGCCGCAGGTGCCGCAGCAGGGAAAACTGCGCCACCTTGAGGCCGGTATCGGCCAGCGCCTCGTCGTAGAAGCGGGAAACGCTGCGGGCGGCGCGACGCAGTTTGGTACAGAGGCATTGGGTCGGTAGCATGGATGCGTGTATATACCCGCACCTCTCGACGGTCAAGCGGATTGTCCGAACTGCCAACGCCGTCTGTTGCCCCTGCCAAGGCCGGACGCCGGGCGCTGGCCTATAACTCGCGCTGTCAGCGGCGACCGGGAGCACCCGGCGCCCTCCATCCATCGCCGAGGTAGCCATGCCCGTTTACAAAGCCCCGCTGCGCGACACGCGCTTCCTGCTCAACGAAGTCTTCGATTTCCCCGAGCATTACCGCAACCTGGTCAACGGCGCCGAAGCCACGCCGGACATGGTCGATGCGATCCTCGGCGAATGCGCGAAGCTCTGCGAGGAAGTGATCGCCCCGCTCTACCACAGCGGCGACGAGGAAGGCTGCCACCTGGAGAACGGCGAAGTACGGACGCCGAAGGGCTACAAGGAAGCCTACGAAGCCTACGTCGCCGGCGGCTGGCAGGGCCTCTCGCACCCGGTGGAGTACGGCGGCCAGGGCCTGCCGATGAGCCTCGGCGCGCTCAAGCAGGAGATGATGGGCACCGCCAACTGGCCGTTCTCCATGTATCCCGGCCTCTCCCTCGGCGCGATGAACACCCTGATGCAGCACGGCACCGAGGAACAGAAGCGGACCTACCTGGTTCCGCTCACCGAGGGCCGCTGGGGCGGCACCATGTGCCTCACCGAGCCGCAGTGCGGCACCGATCTCGGCCAGGTGAAGACCCGCGCCGAGGCCAACCCCGACGGTAGCTACGCCATCAGCGGGACGAAGATCTTCATCTCTTCCGGCGAACACGACCTGACCGAGAACATCGTGCACATCGTCCTCGCCCGCCTGCCGGACGCACCGAAGGGCACCCGCGGCATTTCCCTGTTCATCGTGCCCAAGTTCCTTCCCTGCGAAGGCGGCGCGCTCGGCCCGCGCAACGGCGTGAGTTGCGGCGCGCTGGAGAAGAAGATGGGGATCAAGGCCTCGGCCACCTGCGTGATGAACTTCGACGGCGCCACCGGCTTCCTCATCGGACCGCCGAACAAGGGCCTGGAATGCATGTTCACCTTCATGAACAGCGCCCGCATCGGCACCGCCATCCAGGGCGTGGCCACCGCCGAGCTGGCCTACCAGGGCGCCCTCGCCTATGCCCGCGAACGCCGCTCCATGCGCGCGCTCTCCGGAACCAAGGAACCCGACCAGGTCGCCGACAGCCTGATGCACCACGGTGACGTGCGGCGCATGTTGCTGATCCAGAAAGCCATCGCCGAAGGCGGCCGGGCGCTGGTCTACCTGGCCACCCAGTACGCCGACCGGATGATCCAGGGCATCCTCAGCAACGACGACGCCGAGTACGAACGCTGGGACGACAAGCTCGGCTTCCTCACGCCGATCCTCAAGGGCTGCCTGACCGAACTCGGCCTGGAAAGCGCCAACCTCGGCATGCAGGTGTTCGGCGGCCACGGCTATATCCGCGAACACGGCATGGAGCAGATCGTCCGCGACGCGCGGATCGCCACCCTCTACGAAGGCACCACCGGCATCCAGGCCCTCGACCTGCTCGGCCGCAAGGTCCTGCTGATGACCCAGGGCAAGGCCGTGCGCGACTTCACCAGGGGCGTGGCCCGGTTCGCCGTCGACCTGCTGAAGAACGAGCCGCGCATGCGCGGCCGCGCCCTGGTGCTGCTCAAGCTCTGCGCCCAATGGAACCTGCTGACCCTGCGCATTGCCCTCACCGCGCGCAAGCAACGCGATCTGGTGAGCACCGCCAGCCACGACTACCTGATGTTCTCCGGCTACGCCACGCTGGCCTATTCCTGGGCCCTCCAGGAAGCCGCTGCGCGCCGGCGGCTGCGCCAGGGCGGCAGCGAGTCGGCGGACTTCTACAAGGCCAAGATCGCCACCAGCGAGTTCTACTTCGCCCGCCTGCTTCCGCGCGCCAAGGGCCACGCGGCGGCAATGGCGAAGCCGACCGGTTCGATCATGGACCTGAAGAGCGAGCACTTCGCCTTCGACTGAGGCGACCACCCGCCGCGCGCCAGCGGAGCCTCAGCCTCCGCTGGCGCCGGCCGGGGTCAGCAACAACGCACGAACGTCGTCGAGCATCGAGTCCCACTCCTCCTGGCCAATGTCCATCAGGCGGAAGTAGCGCAACATGAAAGCGCCCTCCACCGCCAGGAACGCCAGGCGCGCACGGCGCCCCTCGGGTGCGGACAGGTCCAGGCCCTCCAGCCGGCTGCGATACCACTGGTTGCTGCCCTCCAGGTGCTCGGGCGTCTGGATCAGCGCCGCCATCAGCGCCGCCGCCTTGCTGCTGGACAGCTCGTCCGAACGCTGGGTCGCCTCGGCATGTGCGCGAACCCGCGTCAGCGGCGTCGGCTGGCTCCCCGCCACCGCCTCGAACAGGCTGTCGTAGGCCTTGCCCCAGCGCTCGAAGATCGCGTCGATCAGCGCATCCTTGGTACCGAAGCAATACTGCACACCGCCCTTGGTGATGCCCATTTCCTTCGCCACCGCATCGATGGTCAGGCCGGCAGCGCCTTCGCGGGCGATCACCGCCTCGGCGGCATCGAGCAACTGGTCACGGTCGATCGTTCGTCGGCGTCCCATGGCTACCTCTTGAGTTTAAATCCATACGTATGTATTTATATTTTCATGCGCCCGCCCATGGCACGCAATTCCCGTTATCCACGGCGAGCGATGAACCGTTCGCCACAGAGGTTATCCCATGTTCCGGCAGAACCGCTGGCTGGTCCTGGCCATCGTCTCCAGCGCCCTGTTCCTCATCATCATCGACATGACCGTGCTCTACACGGCCCTGCCGCGCCTGACCCACGACCTCGGCGCGACGGCCGCGGAGAAACTCTGGATCGTCAACGCCTATCCGCTGGTGGTCGCCGGCCTGCTGCCCGGCGCCGGCTTGCTCAGCGACCGCCTTGGCCACAAGCGGCTGTTCCTCGCCGGCCTGCCGCTGTTCGGCCTGGCCTCGCTGTGCGCCGCCTTCGCTCCCAGCGCCGCGGCGCTGATCGCCGCCCGCGCCGGGTTGGCGGTGGGCGCGGCACTGATGATGCCGGCGACCCTGTCGATCGTCCGCCATGTCTTCCAGGACGAACGCGAACGCGCCCTGGCCATCGGCATCTGGGCCTCCGTCGCCTCTGCCGGCGCGGCGCTGGGGCCGGTGGTCGGCGGCGTGCTGCTGGAGTTCTTCTGGTGGGGCTCGGTGTTCCTCATCAACGTCCCGGTGGTGGTCGTCGCCTTGTTGCTGGCGCTGCCGGCCATCCCGGCCTGCGGCGGCCAGTCGCGGCGCCCATGGGACGCCCTCGGCTCGCTGCAGGTGATGGTCGGCCTGGTCGGGGTGGTGTATGCGATCAAGGAACTCAGCACACGCGCCCCGGAGTTCGGGCTGGCCGTCCTGGCCGCGCTCGGCGGCATGCTCTGCCTGTACCTGTTCGTCCGCCGCCAGCGCCGCGCCCGCGAACCGATGATCGACTTCGCGCTGTTCCGCAACCGGCGCTTCGCCCGCGGCGTCGCGGTGGCCCTGGTGGCGACCATGGCGCTGGTCGGCATGGAGCTGGTGTTCAGCCAGCACCTGCAACTGGTGCAGGGCCTGACGCCGCTGAAGGCCGGCCTGTTCGTCCTGCCGATCCCGCTGGCCTCGCTGGTGGTCGGGCCGCTGGCCGGTTGGCTGGTGCCGCGCTGGGGCGAGAACCGGGTGATGTGCGCCTCCCTGCTGCTCGGCAGCGCCGGATTGCTCGGCCTGGCCCTGTCCTACCAGTCCGCCACCGGAGCGCAACTGGCCAGCCTGGTGCTGCTCGGCGTCGGCTTCGGCGGCGCGATGACCGCCGCCTCCACCGCGGTGATGCTCAACGTGGACGAACAGAGTTCCGGAATGGCGGCCGCCATCGAGGACGTATCCTACGAACTGGGCGGGGTGATCGGCGTGACCCTGCTCGGCAGCCTGATGAGTTTCGTCTACGGGATGTCGCTGAGGCTGCCCTCGGCCGAGCTGCCGGCGCGGGTCCGCGACAGCCTCGACGACGCCCTGTCGGTCGCCGAGGGCCTGGCGCCGGAGATCGCATCGCGGCTCGTCGAGCTTGCCCGGCAGGCTTTCGACCAGGCCTTCGTCGCCGTGCTGCTGGCCGCCGCCGCGCTGCTCTTCCTCAGCGCCATGGCGGTCCTGCGCCAGCCGCGTCCGGCTACAGAGCCAGCGCCACCAGCACCGCACACTCGGTAAGTTCGACCAGCGCGCCGGCGGTGTCCCCGGTGGTGCCGCCGAGGCGCGCGAGGAAACGGCTGCGCAGCCAGGCGAAGAGCATCAGCGTCACCAGCAACGCCAGCAGGCCGGCCAGGCCGAACGCCAGGGCCAGGCCGAAACTCACCCCCAGCACCCACGGCAGGCTGCGCGCCGGCAGGTGCTCGGCGATGGCCTGGCCGAGGCCGCCGGGGCGCGCGTAGGGCGTGGTCAGGAACAGCAGCGGCAGGCTGCTGCGCGCCAGCCACGGGGCCAGCGGCAATAGCCCGGCCTCGCCCTGGCCGAGCAGCGCCGCCAGGGCGGAGAACTTCAACAACAGGACCAGTACCAGGACCACCACCGCCACCGGGCCGCTGCGCGGGTCCTTCATGATCGCCAAGGTCCGCTCGCGGTCGCCCAGCCCGCCGATCCAGGCGTCCGCCATGTCGGCCAGGCCGTCCAGGTGCAGCGCGCCGCTCAGCGCCACCCACAGGCTCAGCAGCAAGGCTGCCTGCAACAGCGGCGGCGTACCGTCGAGCGACCGCGCCGCGGCGTACAGCACGACGCCGATCAGCACCCCGACCAGTGGATAGCAGAGCACCGCGCGGCCGAACTGTTCCGGCGTCGGCATCGCCGACAGGCGCACCGGCAGGCGGGTGAGGAACTGCAAGGCGACCAGCAGTGAGCGCAAGGCTTCGCGCATGACTATTCCCCTTCCCGGCATTCGTGCCAGCGATCGTCGCCCTCTCCGGCGCGCAGGCCGAACAGTGCGCCATGACCGACGTCCACCTGCAGCAAGTGCTCGCGCGGCAGGCCACGGGCGCGGGCGAGCAACAGGCGCATGACGCCGCCATGGGTCACCAGCAGCACACGACGGCCGGCGTGACGCTGGCGCAGGCGTCGCTGGGCGGCCAGCACCCGCGCCTCGAACTCGGACAGCGGCTCGCCACCCGGCGGGGTAAAGGCATAGGGATCGGCCCAGAAGCGGCCGAGCGCCTCGCTGTGGCCGTCCATCAGGCTGGCCGCCGAGCGCCCCTCCCAATCGCCGAAATGCAGTTCGCGCAGATCGTTTTCCAGTTCCAGCTCGATCCCCTGGCGCTGCGCCAGTTCCTCGGCGAAGGCGCGGCAACGTTGCAATGGCGAGCTGACCAGCAGGTCCCAGCGTCCGCCTTCCACCGCCGTGCGCATCTGCGCCCAGCCGCGCGCGGTCAAGGCGTCGTCGAGGCTGCCGCGGAAACCGCCGCCGGACTCGGTTTCGCCATGCCGCAGGAGGTCCAGGCGCAGGCTCATGCCGGGCGGTCCGAGACCGCCGCTTCGGCGAAGGTCGCCATCCCCGCGTGCAGCGCGCAGGCCTGGCGCAGCAGCGGCACCGCCAGCGCCGCGCCGCTGCCCTCGCCCAGGCGCAGGCCGAGGTCGAGCAGCGGTTGCGCCGCCAGGGCTTCGAGCACATGGCGATGGCCCGGCTCGGCACCGCTGTGGGCGAACAGCAGCCAGTCGCGGCAGGCCGGGTTCAGG
The DNA here is from genome assembly GCF_001813025.1 of Pseudomonas sp. HMSC066A08. Taxonomy (NCBI): domain Bacteria; kingdom Pseudomonadati; phylum Pseudomonadota; class Gammaproteobacteria; order Pseudomonadales; family Pseudomonadaceae; genus Pseudomonas; species Pseudomonas sp. HMSC066A08. The sequence continues at coordinate 285,044 of NZ_KV811371.1, read as the reverse complement.
CGCACCGCGCAGAGCGCCGCGACGCTGCAGATGTAGCCGTCGACCAGGGCGACCATGCCTTTCTGCGCGCAGGCCAGGTAGGCGCCGGCCAGCGCGGCGATCTCCAGGCCACCGAGACGGCGGAGGGTTTCGAAGGGGTCGGCGCGATGGGCGCCGTGCAGGGCCAGGGCGCGTTCGATCACCGCGGTCTTGTGCGCCACGCCGCTGGCGTCCAGCCCGGTTCCCGGCCCGACCAGCGCGCTCGCCGGCGCATCCAGCAGCGCGCAGGCCATGGCCGCCGCCGCGGTGGTATTGCCGATGCCCATCTCGCCGCCGATGAACAGCTGGCTGCCGGCCTGCTCGGCGCGGCGCACGCTTTCGCGCCCGGCCTCGAGCGCCAGCAGGCACTGTTCGGCGCCCATCGCCGGGGCCTCGACGAAGTTCGCGGTACCCGCCGCCAGGCGCAGGTGGCGCACGTCGGGCAAGGCTTCCAGGGGGACGGCGGTGCCCAGGTCGACCACCTCCAGGCCGGCGCCGAGTTCGCGCGCCAGCACGCTGATCGCCGCGCCGCCGCGGACGAAGTTGCGCAGCATCTCGCCGGTGACCGCCTGCGGATAGGCCGAGACGCCCTCGGCGACCACCCCGTGGTCGCCGGCGAAGACCGTCACCCAGAGCCTCTCCAGGCTCGGTCGTTCGCGCCCCTGCAATGCCGCCAGGTCGATCGCCACTTGCTCCAGGCGGCCCAGCGAGCCGCGCGGCTTGGTCAACCGGTCCTGGCGTTCGGCCGCACGCCGGCGCATCTGCGGGTCCGCCTCGCGGCAGGTGTCGCGCCACCATTGCAGACTCATAGCGGTTCTCCTTTCAACGGCATGGGCAGGCCGGCGACGGTGAAGGTCACCCGCTCGCAGCGTTCGGCGATGGCCTGGTGCAGCCAGCCGGCCTCGTCGACGTAGCGCCGGCTGAGTTCGCCCAGCGGCACCACGCCGAGCCCGGTTTCGTTGCTGACCAGGATGATCCGCCCCGGCAGCTCGCCGAGACATTCCAGCAGCGCCTCGCGCTCGCCGTCGAGACGCTGGGGATCGTCGCAGAGCAGCAGGTTGGTCAGCCACAGGGTCAGGCAGTCGACCAGCAGGCAGCGTCCGGCCTCGGCCTCGCTGCGCAGCGTCGCCGCCAGCGCCAGGGGCTCTTCCAGAGTTCGCCAGTGGGCCGGGCGGCGCGCGCGGTGCTCGGCGATGCGCCGGCCCATTTCGCCGTCGCCGGCCTGGGCGGTGGCGATGTAGCTCACCGCCAGCCCGCTCTCGGCGGCCAGGCGCTCGGCCAGGCGGCTCTTGCCGGAACGGGCGCCGCCAAGGATCAGGTCACGCATGGGGTTCTCCGCAGAGGGCGAGCAATCGCCCGGTATCCAGGTGGCGCTCGACCAGGTCGGCGAGCCGCTCGATGTCGCGTTCGCGCAAGGCCTGGTAGTCGACCGCCTGGACCTCGCGCAGGCCGGCCCAGCGCAGCAGCGCCGAACAGGCCGCGGTGGATTCGAACAGGCCGTGCAGGTAGGTGCCCATGACGTTCCCGTCGACGCTGCGGGCACCATCCGCGCGGCCATCGTCGAGCACCACCGCCGGCCGCGCCAGGGCCTCGCCACGGGTGACCCCGGCATGGATCTCGTAGCCCGACAGCGGCACGTCCTCCAGGCTCAGGCGGCCCTGTACGTTGCGCAATTGCTTGTCCGCCTCCAGGGTCGTTTCCAACGCCAGCAGGCCGAGGCCCGCGCTGCTGCCGGCCGCGCCTTCCAGGCCGAGCGGATCGTGCAGGTGCTCGCCGAGCATCTGCAGGCCGCCGCAGATCCCCAGCAGGCGACCGCCGTAGCGCAGGTGGCGGAGGATCGCCTCGTCCCAGCCGCGCTCGCGCAGCGCCGCGAGGTCGGCGCGCACGCTCTTCGAGCCGGGCAGGACGATCAGGTCCGCCGGCGGCAGCGCCTGGCCGGGGCCGACGAAGCTCAACTCGACCTGGGGATGCAGGCGCAGCGGATCGAAATCGGTGTGGTTGCTGATCCTCGGCAGCACCGGCACCACCACCTTCAGGCGCGGCCCGGCCTTGGCCGCCTGGCGCGTATCGATGGCGTCCTCCGCCTCCAGGTGCAGGTCGCTGACATAGGGCAGCACGCCGAGCACCGGCTTGCCGGTGCGCGCCTCCAGCCAGTCGAGGCCGGGTTGCAGCAGGGCGATGTCGCCGCGGAAGCGATTGATGACGAAGCCCTTGACCCGCTCCCGCTCCGAGTCGGAGAGCAGTTCCAGGGTGCCGACCAGGTGGGCGAAGACCCCGCCCCGATCGATATCGGCGACCAGGATCACCGGGCAATCCACCGCTTCGGCGAAGCCCATGTTGGCGATGTCGTTGGCGCGCAGGTTGATCTCCGCCGGCGAGCCGGCGCCCTCCACCATCACCACCCGGTAGGCGGCGGCGAGCCGCCCATGGGAAGCCAGCACCGCTTCCATCGCCACGCGCTTGTAGTCGTGATAGGCGGCGGCGTCCATGCTGGTCACCGCACGGCCATGGATGATCACCTGGGCGCCGATATCGGTGTTCGGCTTGAGCAGCACCGGGTTCATGTCGGTGTGCGGCGCCAGCCGGCAGGCCAGGGCCTGGACCGCCTGGGCGCGGCCGATCTCGCCGCCGTCGGCGGTGACCGCGCTGTTCAGCGCCATGTTCTGCGGCTTGAACGGCACCACCGCGACGCCGCGCCGGGCCAGCCAGCGGCACAGCGCGGTCACCAGGGTGCTCTTGCCGGCGTCCGAGGTGGTGCCCTGGACCATCAGGGTCCGCCCGCGATCACTCATGAGCAGGCTCCTTGAAGCCGAGCAGCGCGGCATCGAGCCGGGCCCAGGCGGCCTCGTCGGCGGGCAGGCCGAGGCGCAGGCTGGCCGGCTGCTCGAACTGGCGGGTGAGGATGCCGCGCCGCGCCAGGTAGTCGTGCAACGCCGCGCAGCGTGGATCGACCAGGCGCTGGAACAGCGCGCTGCCGCCCGCCGGCGGCCAGCCGTGGCGGCGCAGCAGTTCCTCCAGGCGCTGGCTGGCAGCCAGCAGGCGCTCGCGCTGCTGACGCTGTTGCTGGCGGTCGCGCAAGGCACTCTGGGCCACATGGCGCACCGGACCATTGACCGTCCACGGGCCGAGCTGCTCGGCCAGCGCCTGCAACAGCGGCCGTTCGCCGAGGGCGAAGCCGAGCCGCGCGCCGGCCAGGCCGAAGAACTTGCCGAACGAGCGCAGCACGATCAGTCCGGGCCGATTACTGCAGGCCGCCAGGCTCGACTGCGGGGTGCAGTCCATGAACGCCTCGTCGACCAGCAGCCAGCCGCCGCGACGTTGCAGGCGGGCATGCCAGGCCAGCAGCTCGGCGGGCTCGAAGACCCGCCCGGTGGGGTTGTTCGGGTTGACCACCAGCAGCACGTCGAGGCTGTCGAGATAGGGCTCGACCTCGGCCTCGCCGATCTCCCGCACCAGGTGCCCGGCCTGGCGCCAGGCGTGGGCGTGCTCGGCGTAGCACGGCGACAGGACACCGACCCGCCCGCCCCGCCGCAACCTCGGCAGGGCCTGGATCGCCGCCTGGCTGCCAGCCAGCGGCAATACCCGTTCGGCGCCATAGTAGAGGCAGGCGGCGGCTTCCAGTCCATCGTCGCTCTCCGGCAGGCGGGTCCAGGCCTGCTCGGGGATCGCCGGCAGCGAAAACGGCCAGGGCGCGATGCCGGTGGACAGGTCCAGCCAGTCCGCCAGCGGAATGTCGTAGCGGCGCGCCGCCTCGCGCAACCGCCCTCCGTGTTCAAGCATGCAGCCACCCCATGGCCCAGAGTCCGGCCAGCACCAGCAGCCAGAGCAGCACGCCCTGGCGCACCAGCGCCAGGGCCCGATAGATGTCGCGGCCCTGCGGCTGCGGGCCGCTGCCGAGGAGCGGCCGCTGGTGCAGCTCGCCGTGGTAGATCGCCGCGCCGCCCAGGGACACGCCCAGCGCACCGGCGCCGGCGGCCATCACCGGGCCGGCGTTGGGGCTGTCCCATTGCGGCGCCTGCTCGCGCCAGCAGCGCAGGGCCTGGCGGGCGTCGCCGAGCAGCGCGTAGGTCAGCGCCACCAGCCGCGCCGGCAGGTAGTTGAGGATGTCGTCGATCTTCGCCGCGGCCCAGCCGAAGCGCTCGAAGCGCGCGTTGCGGTAGCCCCACATCGCGTCCAGGGTATTGCTCAGGCGATACAGCACCACCCCCGGCGCACCGGCCACGGCGAACCAGAACAGCGCGGCGTAGACCGCGTCGCTGCCGTTCTCCAGTACCGATTCGGTGGCCGCGCGGGCGACCCCGGCCTGGTCCAGTTCGCGGGTATCGCGGCTGACCAGGTAGCCGACACGTCGCCGCGCCTCGTCCAGGTCGCCGGCGCGCAGGGCCTGCGCCACCGGTTCGGCGTGCTCGCCGAGGCTGCGCAGGCCGAGCGCGGCATACAGCGCCAGGGCCTGGACCAGCCAGCCGAGGTAGGGAAGTTCAGCGAGCGCCCAGGCCAGCAGGGTCAGCGGCAGTACCGCGAGGACCCAGGCGGTCACCCCGTGGCTACGCCAGCCGACCCCGGGATCGCCCTCGCCAGCCAGGCGCGAGCGGTTGAAACGGCGCTCCAGGCGATCGGCCAGGCGGCCGAATGCGACCAGCGGGTGCCAGCCCTTCGGCTCGCCGAAGCGCGCATCCAGCACCACGCCGAGGATACCCAGCAGTGCGCTCATGCTCGCTCGCCCCAACGGTTCTGGTAGACCAGCTCGGCCAGCGGACGCGGTTCGCTCCAACCCTCCAGCGCCAGCATCGGCGCCGGGTAGAACTCCGCCACCGGGCCCAGGCAGAGCACCGCCACCGCCTCGCTGCCGGGCGGCAGGCCGAGCAACTCGCCCAGCGCGGCCGGATCGAACAGCGATACCCAGCCCATCCCCAGGCCCTCGGCGCGACTGGCCAGCCAGAGGTTCTGGATCGCGCAGGCGAGCGACGCCAGGTCCATCTGCGGCAGGGTCCGGCGACCGAACACATGGCGCTCGCGGTCGTCCATCAGGGCGGCGACCAGCAGTTCGGCGCAATCCAGCACGCCCTCGACCTTGAGCCGCATGAACTCGTCGGAGCGCTCGCCGAGGGCTTCGGCGGTGCGTCCGCGTTCCTCCTCGACCAGCCCGTGGATGGCCCGGCGCAGCGCCGGTTCGGTGATGCGGATGAAGCGCCAGGGTTGCATCAGGCCGACGCTGGGCGCCTGGTGCGCGGCCTCCAGCAGCCGCGCGAGCAGCTCCGGCGCCACGCTGCCGCCGCTGAAGTGGCGCATGTCGCGGCGCTCGGCGATAGCCCGGTAGACGGCGGCGCGTTCCGTGGCGCTGAAGGCGTGGGAGGAATCGGACATGTCAGTCGGCGTCTCGCGCAGGCGCCAGCAACGCGGCGGCGGCCTGCGGGTTGGAAGGCAGGTAGAAGTGGATATAGGAAGCCGTCAGCCGGCCAAGGCGGAACACCGCCTCCGCCGTGTTCCGGCCGTTCGGGCAGACGCCACGGGCCAGAGGCTCGACGGCGCAGTCGAGGGTCGAGTGATGGAAGGTATGCCCGCGCAGGCGCCCTTCCGGCAGCTCGACCTCCTGCAAGGCCAGGGCGGTCAGGCGCTTCTGCAGGCGCGCCCGGCCCGGCAGCAGGCCGAGCAGTTCGCCGCGCTCGCCGTCGGCGTCTTCCAGGCAGTCGAGCAGGTAGAGCATGCCGCCGCACTCGGCCAGCAGCGGCTTGCCGGCGGCATGGTGGGCGCGGATCGCCTCGGCCATGGCGCGATTGCCCTGCAGGCGCCCCAGGTGCAGTTCGGGGTAGCCGCCCGGCAGGTACAGGCTGTCCACGGCGGGCAACGCCTGGTCCTGCAGCGGCGAGAAGAACGCCAGTTCGGCGCCGAGTTCGCGCAGCAGGTCGAGATTGGCCTGGTAGAGGAAGGCGAACGAGGCATCGCGGGCCACGCCGATGCGCACGCCTTCCAGGCTGCGTTGCAGCGGCATCGGAGCGGGCAACTCGAAGGTCACCGGCTCCGGCAGGTCGGTCTCGGCGCTGGCCCGCAAGGCGTCGGCGGCGGCGTCCAGGCGCGCATCGAGATCGGCCAGTTCCTCGGCCTGGACCAGGCCCAGGTGGCGGCTCGGCAGTTCGAACTCGGCCGAGCGCGGCAGGCCGCCGAACCAGCGCATGCCGGGCGGCAGGCAATCGCGCAGGATGTCGCTGTGGCGTTGGCTGCCGACGCGGTTGCCGAGCACCCCGGAAAACGGCAGGTCCGGCTGGAAATGCGCCAGGCCGTAGGCCAGCGCGCCGAAGGTCTGGGCCATCGCCGCGCCGTTGATCACCCCCAGCACCGGCACGCCGAAACGCCGCGCCAGGTCTGCCGCCGAGGGGTTGCCATCGAAAAGGCCCATCACCCCTTCGATGAGGATCAGGTCGGCCTCGCCGGCAGCCTGGGCCAGCAGGCGTCGCGCTTCGGCCTCGCCGACCATCCACAGGTCGAGCTGGTAGACCGGCGCACCGGAGGCGCGGGCGAGGATCATCGGGTCGAGGAAGTCCGGCCCGCACTTGAACACCCGCACCCGCCGCCCCTGGCGCGCATGCAGGCGGGCCAGGGCGGCGGTGACGGTGGTCTTGCCCTGGCCGGAGGCCGGGGCGGCGATCAGCAGGGCCGGACAGCGTGCCTGGGTCATGGGCGAAGCGTCTCCGCGCACGGCGCCGGCATCAGAACTCCACTCCCTTCTGCGCCTTGATCCCGGCCTTGAACGCGTGCTTGACCAGGCTCATCTCGGTCACCGTGTCGGCGGCCTCGATCATCCCCGGCTGCGCGCCGCGGCCGGTCACCACCACATGCTGCATGGCCGGGCGCGCCTGGATATCGGCGAGAACCCTGTCCAGCTCCAGGTAGCCGTGCTTGAGGGCGATGTTCAGTTCGTCCAGCACCACCAGGCCGATGGCCGGGTCGGCCAGCAACTGCGCGGCGACCTTCCAGGCCTCCTCGGCCTTGGCGATGTCGCGCTGGCGGTCCTGGGTCTCCCAGGTGAAACCCTCGCCCATCACGTGGTAGCTGACTTCCTCGGGGAAGCGCCGGAAGAAGGCTTCCTCGCCGGTGCTGGCGGCGCCCTTGATGAACTGCACGACGCCGACCTTCATGCCATGGCCCAGGGCCCGCGCGACCATGCCGAAGGCCGAGCTGCTCTTGCCCTTGCCGTTGCCGCTATGCACCAGGAGCACGCCGCGTTCGTCGCGGGCCTGGGCGATCTTCTCGTCGACCACCGTTTTCTTGCGCTCCATCCGCTCGCGGTGGCGCTGGTCCTTCTCGGGGGATTCGTTCATCGTCGATCACTCCTTGCGGCGACGGGCACCTCGCCGCCGCCTCATTGATTCGAAATACCCGGCCTTACAGGGCCTGGTAGCGCACGCTGAGGTAGACCGCCTGGCCAGGCTGGTTGTAGCCGTACGCGGTTTCGTAGTCGGCACCGAACAGGTTGGCGATCCGGCCCTGCAGGCGCCATTCGTCGTTCAGCCGGTACTCGCTGCGCAGGTCGAGGGTGGCGTAGCCGCCCAGGCGCACCTTGTTGGCCGGATCATCATAGCGTCGGCCTTCGGCGTGCACGCTGGCGCCCAGCGCAAGACGCTCGAAGCGCCGGTCCAGTTCCAGGTTGAACATCCGCCGTGCCCGGCGCGGCAGCTCGTTGCCGTCGTTGACGCCGCCGGAACGGTTTTGCGGGTCGAGGAAGGTCGCGTTGGCGTTCCAGTCCCAGCCCAGCCACTGGCTGCCGAGGACCAGTTCGACGCCGCGGATGCGCGCTTCGTCGATGTTGAACGGCACATAAAGCCCCTGACGGGTTGTATAGGTGATCAGCGAGTCGATGTCCGTACGATAGGCATTCACCGCCCAGTGCCCCCAGTCGTGCGTACCACTGAGGCCGACCTCCAGGCTGCGCGAAGTCTCGGCGTCCAGGTCGGGATTGCCGTAGTCGGGGAGGTAGAGTTCGTTGAAGGTCGGCGCCTTGAATGCCGTACCGTAGCTGACGGTGAAGCGCAGCGCGTCGCTCAGCGCGTAGCCCCAGGCGGCGCTGCCGGTGTCGTGCACGCCGAACTGCTGGTTGTCGTCGCGGCGCAGGCTCAGTTGCCAATCCTGGCGACCGTACTGGCCGAGGTACTGGGCGAACCAGCCTTTGTTCAGCCGCGAGTCGACGCTGAAGGCTTCGCTGCTGCCGATCTCGTCCTTCTGCCAGTCGTAGCCGAGGGTCAGCACATGGCCTTCGGCCAGGGTCAGGTCGTTCTGCCAGGACAGGCTGTCGCGACGGGTATCGAAGCGCGAGTAGAAACGGCCATCCTGATAGGCATCGGCCTTGTCCTCGCTGCGCCCGGCCTGGAGGGTCACCAGCCAGGGATCGAGCGGAGTGAAGCGGGCGCGGCCGCCAATCAGGTTCTGCTCATTGTCGGAGTTGGTGCCGAAGCCGGAACCGTTGAAAACCTGGTCGTAATCGTTATGCGACTTGGCCCTCAGCAGGGTCCCGTCGAGTTCCAGGCCATTGTCGAAGCGATAGCCGCCGCGCAGGTTGCCGGACAGGTTGCGGTAGCCGTCGCGGTCCGGCTCGTAGCCCACGGTACCGGCGCGCTTGGTATTGATCCCCGCCGTATCGAAGCTGCTCACCCCGAGGCTGTACCAGCCGTTGCCGGCGCCACCGCTGACCCCGGCGCTGCCCTCCAGGGTCTGATGGGTGCCGTAGCCGGCGGAGAAGAACGGCTTGGCGCCCTGGCCGTCGCCGCGCCGGGTGAAGATCTGGATCACCCCGCCGATGGCCTCCGAGCCGTACAGGCTGGAACGCGGCCCGCGGACCACCTCGATGCGCTCGATCAGCTCCACCGGCAAATCCTGGAACGCGGTGAGGCCGGCGCTGGCCGAGCCGACCTTGATGCCGTCGATCAGCACCAGTACATGGTCGGACTCGGTGCCGCGCAGGAACAGCGTGGTGTTCTTGCCGAAACCGCCGTTGTTCGCCAGCGACACGCCGGGTACCTGGCGCAACAGCTCCGGCACGCTGCGCGCCTGGCTGCGCTCGATATCCTCGCGGTCGATGACGCTCACCGCCGCCAGGCTCTGGGCAGCGGTCCGGGCGGTACGGGTGGCGGTCACCACCTGGTCGGCAAGGCTGACCGGTTCGGCCAGGCTCAGGGAAGACGCGCCGCACAGCGCCACGGCTGCCGGGGTCAGGAAAACTCTGTTCATGCTCTGCGCTGCTCCGTCGCTCTCACCCGCGCGACCTGGGTTGAGGCAGACGGAGGACGAAGCGACGGCAGGAGACGTCCGACAGCGCCCTCCGCGATGCCGTGGATGCGTCAGGCCGGTCTCCGGGCTCGCGAGCGAAGCGCTGGACGCTTCCAGCCGCGCCTTCCCATGCCGGAGCACAGTGGTCATCGAGCGGCTGTCTGATTCGCCTACCGTTGCGGGGGCAGCGCTGGCCTGGTTCCGAAGGAACGCACCAGCTTCCCTGTTTCACCCCTTGCGGGGCACCTGTCGCAAGGCGCGCAGCTTAGTGGTTCGGGGCTTGCGCGGTCAATGTGGGCGGCCGCCGCAGAACTAGCGCCCGGCTCCGGGGAGCGGGTCCGTGCGCAGCGTCGTCCCGGCCGGGGCATGGCTGCGGCACCACTGCCGCCAGGTGGCCTGCAACTGCACCAGCGCGGCGCCGGCCAGCTCGCCGCGTTCGCTGCCGGCCAGCGGGCTGGCGGCCAGGGCCTTGAGCAGGCGCGCGGTCGGCGGGTCGAGGGCGTGTTCACGCTCGGCCCGCGGGCCATCGCCCAGCAGCGCCAGGCGCAGGCGCCGCAGGTAGCTGTCGCGGGCCTGCGCCAGGGACACCGGGACCTCCTCCAGGCACTGCCGCAGGTAGAGCAGCTCGTCGCCGAAGTCGAGTCCCATCAGGCCGTCCGACCAGGGCTGGCGGCGCCCCTCCGGCAAACGGTCGTAGCGCTGCGCCAGGCGGATCAGGCGATCCGCGGTGCGCCCACCGAACCAGGCCTCGGCCTGCGCCGGCGAGCGCAGGGTGAGCCGCGCCAGGTCGCCGAGGGTGGCCTGCAGCATGCGCCGGTAATGGCGTTCGCCCGGCCGCAGGCTGACCAGGTTGAACACCAGCACGGCGAAGGCCACCCCGAGCACCGTCGACAGGGCGTTGTTGAGGAAGTGCGCGAGGTCGTAGCTCATGCTGTTGCTCGGCGCGACGTTCTTCACGAAGAAGATGCAGAACGGCGAGGCGATCCCGGCCAGGCTCGCCCGGTTCACGCACAGCGCGGCGAAGAACAGCGGTACGCCCAGGCCCAGGCAGAGCAGCGGGAAACCGTCCACGCCGGGCAGGTAGAACAATGCGACGAAGCCGGCCAGCGGGATCGACAGGAGGATCCCGCGAAGGAAGTTCAGGCCGGCCTGGGCCGGGTTGTCGCGGCTGGCGAAGAGACTCAGCACCACCCCGGTGATCGACACCGCGCCCAACCCGCTCGGCCAGGCGCTGGCCAGCCAGAACGCGGCCACGCAGAGGAACGCCAGGGCGCTGCGCAGGCCGAACAGCACGCCGCGCTCGATGTCCCGGTGCCAGGCGATGGCGCCCGGCGCCTGGCGGGTGGGCGCGCCATAGACCAGCGCCTCGACGCTGCGCCCGGCCGCCCTCGCCTCGCCGAGCAGGCGTTCGAGGCAGACCAGGCACAGGTGCAACTGTCCGTGCGCCGCGTCCAGCGCCAGGCGCAAGCGCTGCCGGCAGGCCTCGAACTCGGCCTGGCGGCCCTCGCGCAACAGTGCCTCGAGTTCTTCCAGCCAGGGCTGCAAGGCGTGCGCGCTGGCCGGATCGAGCAGCCTCCGCTCGCGAGCCACCTTGCGCGCCGCGCGCAGCAGGCCGAGCAGGTCGAGGCCTAGCACGCGCAAGGCCTGGGAACGGGCGCGGCCGAGCGCACCCTCGAACCAGGCGTGGTCGCGCTGGGCGTCCGCCGCGGCGATCCGCCCCAGCGCCGCGAGCAATTCGGCGCGTTCGTCGGCGCCGCGCAGCTCCGCCGCGGCCGCCTGCAAGCCGGCCTCCCAGGCCGCCTTGCCCTGGTTCGCCAGTTGGCGCTCCAGGCGCCGCGGCCAGAGCAGCACATTCACCAGCGCCGCGCAGAGGATGCCCAGGCCGATCTCCGAGCAGCGGGCCACCGCCTGGTCGAACACCGTCGCCGGATCGGCGCTGGCCGGCAGGGCGACGATGGCCGCCGTATAGCCGGCCAGGACGAAACCGTAGGAGGCATGGTTGTGCAGCAGCGACGCGCCGGCGGTACAGAACGCCAGCCAGAGCGCCATCAGCAGGAGGAAGGGCAGCGACGCCTGGCCATAGAGGGCGACCATGCCGATCGACACCAGCGCGCCGGCGCAGGTACCGAGCAGGCGGAACATGCCCTTGGCCAGGACCATGCCGCTATAGGGCTGGCTGACCACGAACACCGTCATCAATGCCCATTGCGGCTGCTCCAGCTCCAGGCTGAAGGCCAGGTACAGGGCCAACCCGCCGGCCAGCAGGGCCTTCACGGCGAACTGCAGTTCGTGCAGGCGCGGGCACAGCAGCACCTGAAGCAGGTCCGAGGAAAGAAAGGAAGGCTTGGCCATCGCAGGCGCCCTGAAATACATAAGCGAGCGAATTATTAGCAAGCTACTATTTTCTTGTCCAGACGCTTCCGGAACTTTTCAGAAAGGCGTTTCGCCCTGCGAAATTCAACCATCGCCCCGAATACCCCGGGCGAATCCGCCCACGCAGAAAGCGCCAGCCGGCAACGGCACCCGTCGAGCCTTCGTATACAATATTCAGCATTTTCCCATAGCCACGCAGGTTGCCCCGCTTGCCTCTCTCCATGCTCAACGCCCCTAACCTGGGCATCGCCCCCTCGGCCTCCGAGATCATCGCCAAGCACCTGCGCGAAGCGATCATCGCCGGGCATTTCGCCGAGGACGAACCGATCCGCCAGGACGACATCGCGCAACTCTTCAACGTCAGCAAGATTCCCGTCCGCGAGGCCCTCAAGCGCCTGGAGGCGGAAGGCCTGGTGCTGTTCCAGCGCAACAAGGGCGCGGTAGTGACGCGCATTTCCGAACCGGAGCTGGCGCAGATGTTCGAAGTGCGGGTGCTGCTCGAGGCGCAGGCGATCCGCCTGGCGGTGCCGAACATGGACGAGGCCACCTTCGCCCGCGCCGAGGCGATTTGCGCCGACTTCGTCGGCGAAGACAACGTCGGCCGCTGGGCCGAACTCAACTGGCAACTGCACGCCTGCCTCTACGAACCGGCACAGCGGCCGTTCCTGGTCAACCTGATCCGCTCCATCCACGACAAGCTGGAACGCTACCTGCGCATGCAGATGAGCCTGTCCGAAGGCAAGCAGCGCGCCGACCAGGAACACCGCGAGATCGTCGCCGCCTGTCGCGCCGGCGATGCCGAACGGGCCGCGGCACTGATCGAGGCACATATCGTCGGGGTCTGCCGGACCCTCTACGAACACCTGCCGAACCGCCCGGCCAGCACCTGAGCCGGGCCATCCCGGCTATGCCGTTTTCGTCATCCGCCTGAGCGAAAACCCTCAAGCGCCCCGCCCCACCGAAACGCCACCCTGTGGCGCATTCCCCGGTACAGGCGAGGGCCACCATGCAACGCATCCGCATCATCGATTCGCATACCGGCGGCGAGCCCACCCGCCTGGTCATCGGCGGCTTTCCCGATCTCGGCCACGGCGACATGGCCGAGCGCCGGCGCCTGCTCGGCGAGCGCCACGACGCCTGGCGCGCCGCCTGCATCCTCGAACCGCGCGGCAGCGACGTACTGGTCGGCGCCCTGCTCTGCGCACCGGTCGATCCCGAAGCCTGTGCCGGAGTGATCTTCTTCAACAACAGTGGCTACCTCGGCATGTGCGGCCACGGCACCATCGGCCTGGTCGCCTCGCTGGCGCACCTCGGGCGGATCGGCCCCGGCGTGCACCGCATCGAGACGCCGGTCGGCGAGGTCGAGGCGACCCTCCACGAGGACGGCTCGGTCAGCGTGCGCAACGTGCCGGCCTACCGCTACCGTCGCCAGGTCAGCGTCGAAGTGCCCGGCATCGGCCGGGTCAGCGGCGACATCGCCTGGGGCGGCAACTGGTTCTTCCTGGTCGCCGGACACCGCCAGCGCATCGCCGGCGACAACCTCGACGCCCTCACCGCCTACGCCGTCGCCGTCCAGCAGGCGCTGGAAGACCAGGGCATCCGCGGCGAGGACGGCGGCGCCATCGATCACATCGAACTGTTCGCCGACGACCCCCACGCCGACAGCCGCAACTTCGTGCTCTGTCCCGGCAAGGCCTACGACCGCTCGCCCTGCGGCACCGGCACCAGCGCCAAGCTGGCCTGCCTGGCCGCCGACGGCAAGCTGCTGCCCGGCCAGCCCTGGCGCCAGGCGAGCGTGATCGGCAGCCAGTTCGAGGGGCGTTACGAATGGCTCGACGGCCAGCCCGGCGGGCGCATCGTGCCGACCATCCGCGGCCGCGCCCACGTCAGCGCGGAAGCCACCCTGTTGCTGGCGGACGACGATCCGTTCGCCTGGGGCATTCGCCGGTGAACGCCGAGGTCATCGTGGTCGGCGCCGGCATCGTCGGCAGCGCCTGTGCCCATGAACTGGCGCGTCGCGGCCTCGACGTACTGGTGCTGGACAGCCGCCGTGGCGGCGCCACCGCGGTGGGCATGGGGCATCTGGTGGCGATGGACGATAACCCGGCCGAACTGGCCCTCAGCGACTATTCCATCCAGGCCTGGCGTGCCTGGGCAGCGGAGTTGCCGGAGGATTGCGCCTATCGCGGCTGCGGCACCCTCTGGCTGGCCGCCGATGCCGCCGAACTCGCCGAAGCCGAGCGCAAGCGCCAGGCCCTGCTGGCCGCCGGCGTCGCCTGCGAGATGCTCGACGCCGCGCGCCTGCGTGCCCTGGAACCGGCCTTGCGGCCAGGCCTCACCGGCGCCCTGAAGGTGCCGGGCGACGGCATCCTCTACGCGCCCAACGCGGCGCGCTGGCTGCTCGAACGAGCCGGCCCGCGCCTGCGCCGATTGCACGCCGAGGTCAGCGAAGTGGACGGCAGCCGCCTGCGCCTGGCCGACGGCCGCTGGCTCAGCGCCGAGGCGCTGGTACTGGCCAATGGCATCCACGCCGGCGAGCTGTGCGCGGAACTGCCGATCCGCCCGAAGAAGGGCCACCTGCTGATCACCGATCGCTATCCCGGCACCCTCCGCCATCAACTGGTGGAACTCGGCTACGTCAGCAGCGCCCACGCCAGCAGCGGTACCTCGGTAGCCTTCAACGCCCAGCCACGGCCCACCGGGCAGGTCTTCCTCGGCTCTTCGCGGCAATTCGACACGCTCGACCCGCAGGTGGAAGGCCCGGTGCTGGCGCGCATGCTGCGGCGTGCCCTGGACTACCTGCCGGGGCTCGCCGGCCTCAATGCGATCCGTGCCTGGACCGGCTTCCGCGCCGCCACTCCGGACGGCCTGCCGCTGCTCGGCGAGCACCCGGCGCAGCCGGGCCTGTGGCTGGCGGTCGGCCATGAGGGCCTGGGCGTGACCACAGCGCCCGGCAGCGCGCGCCTGCTCGCCGCCCGTCTATTGGGCGAAGCGCCGCCGCTGGATCCCACGCCCTATCTGCCGCAACGTTTCCTCTCCAGCTCCGGGAGTGCCCGTCCATGATCGAACTGTTCATCGACCGGCGTCCGCTGCGGGTCGCCGTCGGCACCAGCGTGGCGGCCGCCCTCGCCCTCGGCGGCGACGGCTGTTCCCGCAGCGCGGTCGGCGGCGGGCGGCGCGCGCCGTTCTGCGGCATGGGCGCGTGCCAGGAATGCCGGGTAACGATCGACGGTCGGCGACGCCTGGCCTGCCAGACCCTCTGCCAAGCCGGCATGCACGTGGAGACCCGGGCATGAGCGCCGACTACGACCTGCTGATCGTCGGCGCCGGCCCCGCCGGCCTGGCCGCAGCGCTGGCCGCCGCGCCGAGCGGCGCGCGCATCGCCCTGGTCGACGACAACCCGGCCGCCGGCGGACAGATCTGGCGCGACGGCCCGCGCGCCAGCCTGCCGCCGCGTGCCCATCAGATGCGCCAACGCCTGGCCGGGCAGGCCAATGTCGAGCACTTCCCGGCGACCCGGGTGATCGCCTGCGGTCCCGGCAGGCGCCTGTTGCTGGAAGACCCGCAACGCGGCTGGCAGGTCGGCTACCGACGCCTGGTCCTCTGCACCGGTGCCCGCGAACTACTGCTACCGTTTCCCGGCTGGACCCTCCCCGGCGTCACCGGCGCCGGCGGCCTGCAGGCGTTGGCCAAGGGCGGCCTGCCACTGGCCGGCCAGCGCCTGGTGGTGGCCGGCTCCGGCCCGCTGCTGCTGGCCAGCGCCGCCAGCGCCAGCCAGTGCGGGGCGCGTCTGCTGCGCATCGCCGAACAGGCGCCGGCGAGAACCCTGGCCGCCTTCGCCATGCGCCTGCCGCGCTGGCCCGGCAAGCTGTGGCAGGCCGCCGGTCTGTTCGCGCGCAGCTACCGCGCCGACAGCTACGTGCTCGCCGCCCTCGGCGAGGAGCATCTGGAAGCCGTGCGCCTGCGCGAAGGCGGGCGGGTCCGCGAGATCGCCTGCGAACGCCTGGCCTGTGGCTTCGGCCTGGTGCCCAACGTGCAACTCGGCCAGGCCCTCGGCTATCGCCTCGACGGCCCGGCGCTCGCCGTCGACGAATGGCAGGCCGGCAGCCTGCCCGACCACTACGCCGCCGGCGAATGCACTGGCTTCGGCGGCAGCGAACTGGCCCTGGTGGAAGGCGCCATCGCCGGCCATGCCGCCGTCGACGAGCGCGACGCGGCTCGCCGCCTGTGGCCACGACGGCGACGCTGGCAGGGCTTCGCCGACAGCCTCGCGCGCCATTTCGCCCTGCGTGCCGAACTGCGCGAACTGGCGGACGCGAATACCCTGGTCTGCCGTTGCGAAGACGTCCCCTTGGCCGCGCTGGCCGGACACGCCGGCTGGACCGAGGCCAAGCTGCACAGCCGTTGCGGCATGGGTGCCTGCCAGGGGCGGATATGCGGCGGCGCCACGCAATTCCTGTTCGGCTGGACGCCTCCGGCGCCACGTCCGCCGTTCAGCCCGGCGCGCCTGGAGACCCTGGCCCGCTGGCAGGGCGACGCCGGCTAGCGACGCTCGGCGCGATACAGCCAGCCGAGGCCGGCCAGCGACAGCAGCAGGCCACCCAGCAGCATGGGTGTCAGCGGCTCGGCGAACATCCAGTGCGCCCATAGCAGGGTCAGCGCCGGGCTCAGGTACAGCGCCGCGCTGCCGCCCTGTGCGGAAAGATGGCGCAGGCCCAGCCAGTACAGGCCGTAGCCGCCGAAGGTGGGCAGCAGCACCAGCCAGGCGAGCCCGAACAGGAATCCGCCGGACAGCGGCGGCCGCAGGCTACCCTCCGCCAACGCCAGGCCGGCGAACGCCGGCAGTGCGGCGCCGATCTGCACGAACAGCACCACGGCCAGCGATCCCGGCGCGTCGTCCCAGCGCTTCTGCAACAGGGTGGCCAGGGCCAGCGCCAGCATGCCCAGCAGCGGCAGGCCGTAGGCCCAGCCCGGTGCCCGCCCCAGCGCCAGCGCCGCATGCCCGGCCCAGAGCACCCCGGCGACGCCCAGGGCGATCCCCGGCCACTGCCCCGGCCGCGTTCGCTGCCCCGGCAGGAGCAGCGCCAGCAAGGCCACCAGCAGCGGCAACAGGTCGGCCATCAGCGCCGCCACGCCCGGCGAGACGCCGAGTTCGATGGCCTTGGCGATCGGCGCGATGTAGCCCGCGTAGGCCAACGCCCCGATCAGCGCCTGGCGCCGCCACTGGCGCGCCGACAACCGGCGCAGCCCGTCCCAGGCGAAGGGCAGCAGCAACGCCAGGCAGACGGCGAAGCGCCAGAAGCTGGTGAGGAACACCGGCGCCTGCTCCATGGCATAGCGGTAGCCGACGAAGCCGGAACTCCAGGCCAGTACCATGCCCAGTTGCACGGCCAGCAGGCGGGTCGCCCCGGGCATCGCTCGCGGGGTGCAGGTGGTCGCGCGCATCGCTCGCCTCCGTCGGTCAGGTTCGAGTCGAGGCTAGGCGGCCTCCGCCGCTACTATCAAACGAAACTATCTGCACCAGTCATGCAGGAAATCGGAACCATGAGCGCCAACCTGGATATCGAGCTGCTGCGTACCTTCCATGCCATCCTGCGCTTCGGCCGCTTTCTCGCCGCGGCCAGCCACCTCAACCGCAGCCCCTCGGCGGTGAGCACCCACGTCCGGCGCCTGGAGGAACTGGCCGGCGGCCGGCTGTTCGAGCGCGACAACCAGTCGGTGCGGCTGACCCCGCTGGGGCAGCGTTTCCAGCGCCAGACCGCCGAGCTGCTGGAGACCCACGACCGCGTGCTCGCCGGGTTGCGCAGACGGGAAGAGCCGCTGCGCGTGCGCTTCGGCATTTCCGAGGAATACGCCGGCAAGCTGCTCGGCCGCCTCCTGCCGCGCCTCGGTGCGGAACTGCCGGCGCTGGAGCTGGAGGTGCTCACCGACGCCAGCGGCAGGCTGGCCGGGCGCCTGCGGCGTGGCCAGCTGGACCTCGCCCTGCTGGTACAAGCGCAAGACGAAACCCCGTACGACGGGCACTCCCGCGAGATCGGCGGCACCCAGCCGGTGTGGGTCGCCGGCCACGGCCTGCGGATCGACCCGCAACGTCCGCTGCCGCTGGCCCTGCACGGGCATGGCTGTCCCTATCGGCAGGCGCTGCTGGAAGCCCTCGGCGCGACGGGCCGGCGCTGGCGCACGGTGGTCAGCAGTCCCGGCACGGCGGCGCTGGAAGCGGCCATCGAGGGCGGCCTGGCGATCGGCGTGATCGACCGTGCGCGGGTCGGCCCGACGATGCGCGTGCTGGGGCCGGCGGAGGGCTTCGCCGAACTGCCCGCCCACCGCATTCGCCTGGCCTTCGCTCCGGGTGACCGGCCGCCGGCGCTGGAGCGTCTCGGTGAGCTGATCGCCGAGGAGTTCCGGCTTTGAGCCGCTACAGCGCCAGGCAGTAGACCCGCAGGCGGTGGCCGTCGAGATCGAGGCCGCAGAAGGTGTAGCCGAAGTCCATCGACTGCGGCGCCTGGACGATCTCCACACCCTGTTCGTGCCAGCGCTGGTGCAGGCGCCGCACCTCGTCGTCGCTATCGACCTGGAAGCACAGCTCGTCGCCGCCACCACGCACCGCGCTCGCTGGCGCCACGCTGGCGCGGGCCCAGAGGCCGAGCTTGAAGCCGTTGGCGCAGACGAACAGGGCGAACTCGGTGGACTGTTCGACGCTCTCGCGCGCCAGCAGGCGCCGGTAGAAGGCGGCGCTGCGCGCGGGATCGTCGACGTACAGGTTGAGCAGGCTGGGGGCGATCATGGATGAATCTCCTGGTGCACGGCGACGGGAATCGTCGCTCGATGCGCACAGGCTAGGACGCACGCCTGTCAGTTTCCGGCAGCAGTCGCTCACTGCGCGGCGATGCCCTCCCGCTCGCGCCACTCGCGCAGCAGCGCCTGGCGTCGGCGCGGGTAACGCTGGCCGAGATCGAGCAGCGCGTCCATCCGGTCGAGGCGGAAATGCCGCGGCGCCTGGCGCAACTCGCACCAGGCGACCAGCACGCGGGCCTGCTCGAAGTAGCCCAGGGCGAACGGCCAGACCACCCGTTCCGAAGCCTGCCCCTGAGCGTCGCGGTAGCCGAAGCGCAGGCGATGTTCGCTGCGGATGGCGTCGCGCACCCGGGCCAGCAGCTCGTCGGCGATCTCGCTGGCCGGCGCTGGGCCGATCAATAGGGTGCTGCTCTCCAGTTCCTCGCGCAGGGCCGCCGGCAGCACCGCGCCGACCTTGGCCAGTACATCGCGGGCGGCCTGCATCAGGCGTCGGTCGCCACGCCGGCCGACCCAGCGCATGCCCAGCACCAGGGCTTCGACCTCCTCCAGGGAAAACATCAGCGGCGGCAGCTCGAACCCCGGGCGCAGCACGTAGCCGAGCCCGGCGCCGCCCTCGATGTGCGCGCCCTGTTGCTGCAGGGTGGCGATATCGCGATAGAGGGTACGCAGGCTGATGCCGAGTTCGCCGGCCAGCACATGCCCGGCCACCGGGTAACGGTGCCGGCGGAGAATCTGCAGCAGCTCGAGCAGGAGCCGGCTACGAGACATGGCGGAAGCTCACAACCGGCCCAGGCAGTCGCGGGCGTGGTCGTCGAGGGGGACGAAGACCAGCAGGCGATCGCCGTTCTTCGGCGCCGACCACCAGTTGGTCTGCTGCAGTTCGAATTCGCCGCAGCGCGCATGACGGAAGCGCTTGAGCTGGTTCTCGATGCCCATCACCTCGTTGCGCCGCCAGATCTCGCGGAACTCCGCCGAAGCCTCCAGGCAGCGCTGCAACTGCCGCTCCCACAGCGGATCGCCCATGCGCTCGACCATTGCCGCGCGGAAGAAGCCGACCATCCGCGGCAACGCCTCCTCGCGGTTGGCCATGCAGTAGCGCCAGCGCTCGTGGGTCAGCGCCAGGTAGATGCAGTTGCGGTCTTCCTCGGGGATCTCCGCCAGGTCGATGCCCACCAGCCGGCAGTAGGCGCGGTTGTAGCCGCGGATGTCGAAGCGTGCGTTCTGCACCATGGCCGGCAACGGGTCGAGGGCGTCGAGGATGGCCTGGGTGGCGGCCGAGGGCTTCTCGCAGACCGCCCGCCGCGCCGAGGTCGGCGCGGCCAGCCCGGCGAGGTTGAACAGGTGGTGGGTTTCCGTCTCGTTGCACAGCAGGGCCCGGGCGATGGCTCCGATCACCTGCTCCGAGGCACGTACCGCGCGGCCCTGCTCCAACCAGGTGTACCAGGTCACGCCGACCCCGGCGAGCTGCGCCACCTCCTCGCGACGCAGGCCCGGCGTGCGTCGGCGGCCGAGGCGGGAAATGCCGACCCGCTGCGGCTCGATGCTTTCCCGCCGGCGGCGCAGGAAGGCCCCCAGTTGTTCGGCGCGGGACGGCTGCGCGGGGCTTTCCGCAGAGTGGCTGGCAGGGGCGTCGAGGGGCATGGCGAAGTCCTCCGGAGGGCAGACGGGTAGCGCCAATACCAGGATAAGCAAGAACTGGTACCGGGTTAGCCAGAAGCGCATGCTGCCAGCCCACTCCCCTCCGCACAAGGACTCCGCCCATGCCCAGCACCGTCTCGTCGTCGCGGCTCGGCCTCGCCGGGCTCTGCATCCTGCTGGCGGGGCAACTGTTGCCGATGATCGACTTCTCCATCGTCAACGTCGCCCTCGACGCCCTCGCCCATTCCCTCGACGCCAGCGAAACCGAACTGGAGCTGATCGTCGCCGTCTACGGCGTGGCCTTCGCCGTGTGCCTGGCGATGGGCGGCCGGCTTGGCGACAACTACGGCCGTCGCCGCCTGTTCGATCTCGGCGTCGCCCTGTTCGCCGTCGCCTCGTTGCTTTGCGGGCTGGCCGGCTCGGTCTGGCTGCTGCTGGTGGCGCGCGCCCTGCAGGGCGTCGGCGCGGCGCTGGTCGTGCCGCAGATCCTCGCCACCCTGCATGTCAGCCTCAGCGGCCACGCGCATTCCCGCGCGCTGGCCGCCTACGGCGCCATCGGCGGCCTGGCCTTCGTCGTCGGCCAGGTGCTCGGCGGCTTCCTGGTCTCCGCCGATATCGGCGGCCTCGGCTGGCGCAGCGTGTTCCTGATCAACCTGCCGATCTGCCTCGGCATTCTCCTTTGCAGCCGCCGCTGGGTACCGGAGACCCGCGCCGAGCATGCCGCCCGCGTCGACGCGCCGGGCACCCTGCTGCTCGCCGCGCTGATCCTCTGCCTGCTGCTGCCGCTGGCTCTCGGCCCATCGCTGCACTGGTCCTGGCCCTGCGCCCTGCTGCTGGCGGCGGCGGTGCCGCTGCTGGCCTGGCTGTGGCGCACCGAGCTGCGCCAGGAACGCCGCCAGGCCTGGCCGTTGCTGCCGCCGTCGCTGCTGCGCCTGCCGAGCATCCGCTTCGGCCTGTTGCTGGCGATCCTGTTCTTCGCCTGCTGGAGCGGCTTCATGTTCGCCCTTGCCCTGGCCCTGCAGGCCGGCGCCGGTCTCTCGCCGGTACAGGCCGGCAATGCCTTCATCGCCCTCGGCGCCTCCTACTTCGTCTCGGCGCTGCTCACCGCCCGGGTGGCGGCGCGGATCGGCCCGGTACGCCTGCTGCTGTTCGGCTGCGTCATCCAGATGTGCGGCCTGCTCGGCCTGATGCTGACCCTGCAACGGGTCTGGCCGCAGCCGGGCATCCTCAACCTGGTGCCGGCGACCCTGGTGATCGGCTTCGGCCAGGCGTTCATCGTCAGCAGCTTCTTCCGCATCGGCCTCTCGGAAGTGCCGGCCGCCCAGGCCGGCGCCGGCAGCGCCATGCTCGCCACCGTTCAGCAGGCCTCCCTCGGCCTCGGCTCGGCGCTGCTCGGCGCGGTGTTCGCGCACAGGCTGGAGCGCCATGGCGACTACCTGGAAGCGACGCAGACGACGCTGGCCGTCGAGTTCGTCCTGATGACGCTGCTGCTCGGCGCCACCTGCCTCTTCTACCTGCGCCGCGTGCGCACGGCGCCATTGCGCTGCGACTCGCCGGGCAACTGAGGCACCCGGCCGGGCCCTGTTCCCGGCCGCCGGCGCCCCGTATGCTGGCGCGGTCCCCCAGCCAGGCCTTCGCCCCGATGCACGACCTGCTCGCCGCCCCGCCCCCCGCCGACCTCGCCAGCCTGCTGGCCAGCCTGCGCCAGGTCGAGGCGCTGCTCGACGCCATGCCCGGCGTGGTGTTCTTCGTCAAGGACGAGCGCGCCCGCTACGTCCTGGTCAACCGCACCCTGGCACGCCGCTGCGGCGTGAAGGACAAGGCCGAACTGCTCGGCCGCAGCGCCGACGAGGTCTTCCCTTCCAGCCTCGGTCCGCTCTATGCCGAGCAGGATCGGCGCGTGCTGCGCGGCGGCACGACGCTGGAGAACCAGTTGGAGCTGCACCTCTATCCCGGTCGCCAGCCGGGCTGGTGCCTGACCCACAAGCAGGCGCTGCGCGACGCCAACGGGGCGATCATCGGCATGGCCGGCATCTCCCACGACCTGCCGGCGGCGCAGTCGGCGCACCCGGCCTACGGCCGGCTGGCGGCGGTGGATGCGCATATCCGCGAGCACTACGACCAGCCGCTCAGCCTCGCCGATCTCACTGCCATCGCCGGGCTCTCGGTGGCGCAACTGGAACGTCACTGCAAGCGCATCTTCCAGCTCACCCCACGGCAGATGATCCACAAGGCGCGGCTCGGCGCCGCCTCGCAACTGCTCGCCGGCGACGCGCCGATCACCGAGATCGCCCTGCGTTGCGGCTACACCGACCACAGCGCCTTCAGCCGCCAGTTCAAGGCGCTCACCGGACTCTCGCCGAGCCAGTACCGCGAGACCCATCGCCAGCCCCGAAAAGCGTAACGCCTCGCCCCGCCAGGGGGCGGCGGTAGCAATCCTGCTCCCTTTTGTAACACCGCCGGCCGCCCCCGATCGCGGCGCAGTCCGGCGCGACATGGCACAGCGACGCGCCAGCCAAAGCGGTCGCGCTCCAGCGAAAGGTTTTTTATCGCCGTCGGACGAGGTTCTGGCACAGCCATTGCTCACTTAAAATATCGTATACGAAATTACAAATACGGGATTTGCCGCCCTCCCACTCAACCGCATCGCCAGAGGCCCCCATGAATACCAAGAAGACCCTTGCCCTAGCCCTCACCGCCGCCCTGGGCTGTTCTCTCGCCGGTCTCGCCCAGGCCGACAAGCTCGACGACATCATCGAGTCCGGCAAGCTGCGCTGCGCCGTCACCCTGGACTTTCCGCCGATGGGCTCGCGGGATGCGCAGAACAACCCGGTGGGCTTCGACGTCGATTACTGTAACGACCTGGCGAAAGCCCTGGACGTCAAGGCGGAGATCGTCGAGACGCCCTTTCCCGACCGCATCCCGGCGCTGGTATCGGGTCGCGCCGACGTGATCGTCGCGTCCACCTCGGACACCCTGGAGCGGGCCAAGACCATCGGCATGAGCATCCCCTACTTCGCCTTCGTCAAGGTGGTACTGACCCGCGAGGACACCGGCATCGCCAGCTACGAGGACCTCAAGGGCCGCCCGGTCGGCGGCACCGCCGGCACCTTCGAGGCGCTGGCCCTGGAGAAGGACAGCAAGGCCTGGGGCGACGCCAAGGGCAGCTTCCGCGCCTACCAGTCCGAGGCCGACACCGCCCTGGCGATCAGCCAGGGGCATATCGACGCCACGGTCGTCTCTTCCACCGTCGCCGCCTCGTGGATCAAGTCGGGCAAGTACAAGGGCCTGAAGATCGCCGGCGACGCGCCCTATGACATCGACTACGTGGCCCTCGGCGCCAAGCGCAACGAATACGGCCTGCTCAACTACCTGAACCTGTTCATCAACCAGCAGGTGCGCACCGGCCGCTACGCCGAGCTGGCGCAGAAATGGGTCGGCGGCACGGCGCCGGAGCTGACCACCAGCGCGGTCTATCGCTGAAGCCGAGGGCGCGGTCCGCCGCCGGGCCGCGCCGTTTCCCCCCGTCCTGGATGCGCCGATGAAGCACGCACACCTCATCGTTACCCGTACCCTGGTCGCCGGCAGCGCGTCCGGCGAACTGCTGTACGCACCGACCGGCCTGAGCTTCTGGGGCGGCGTCGACCCACGCAGCGCGGAAGTGATCGACCGCCACCACCCGCTCAGCGGCCGCCATCTGCACGGCAGGCTGCTGGCGATTCCCGGTGGGCGCGGCTCCTGCACCGGCAGCAGCGTACTGCTGGAACTTATCCTCGGCGGACGTGCGCCGGCAGCGATCCTCCTGCGCGAACCGGACGAAATCCTCGCCCTCGGCGCCATCGTCGCCGAGGAACTGTTCGGCCGCTCGCTACCCATCGCCTGTCTCGGCGAGCGCTTCGACGAACTCGCCGCCTATCCCTGGGCGCGCCTGGCCGACGGTCGCCTGGAACTCCACCGCGATCCCCCGCCGCCGCTGGAGGCCCGGCCCGCCGAAGCGCTGGCGACCGATGCCGGCCCGCGACTGGACGCCTTCGACCGGGCCCTGCTCGCCGGCGAACACGGCGAAGCCGCGCGCCTGGCGATGTGCATCGTCCTGCGCATGGCGGCGTTGCAGGGCGCGCAACGGCTGATCGACATCCAGCGCGCGCACATCGACGCTTGCATCTACACCGGCCCGGCCGGCCTGCGCTTCGCCGAGACCCTGCGCGACCTCGGTGCCCGGGTGCGGGTACCGACCACCCTCAACGCCATCTCCGTGGACCAGCGCCGTTGGCGCGAACAGGGCGTACCCGCCGCCCTCGGCGAACCGGCCGCGGCCCAGGCCCAGGCCTATCTCGACATGGGCGCGCAGCCCAGCTTCACCTGCGCGCCCTACCTGCTCGACGACAGCGCGCGGGCCGGCGAACAGATCGTCTGGGCCGAGTCCAACGCGGTGCTCTTCGCCAACAGCGTGCTCGGCGCACGCACCAACAAGTACGCCGACTTCATGGACCTCTGCTGCGCCCTCACCGGTCGCGCGCCGCTGGCCGGCTGCCATCTCGACGAGCAGCGCCAGGCGCGGGTACTGATCGAAGTGGAAGACCTCGGCAGCATCGACGATGCCTTCTACCCGACCCTCGGCTACCTCTGCGGCCTGCTCTGCGACGGACAGATCCCGGCGATCGACGGCCTGCGGCAGCGGCAGCCGGACCGCGACGCGCTCAAGGCGTTCGGCGCGGCGCTGGGCACCAGTTCCTCGGTGCCGATGTTCCACGTCATCGGCGTCACCCCGGAAGCCCCCGACCTGGCCAGAGCCTTCGGCGGCCGCGCGCCGCGGCGGACCCTACGGGTCGGTCGCGAGCGCCTGCGCGACGCCTGGCGCGAGCTGGACAGCGCCGGCGAGGCGCGGATCGACCTGGTGGCGCTGGGCAACCCGCACTTCTCCGCCAGCGAATTCGCCCAGCTCGCCGCGCTCTGCCACGGCCGCCGCAGACACCCGGAGGTAGCGCTGGTGATCACCAGCAGCCGGCAGGTCGTCGCCCAGGCCGAAGCGGCCGGGCACCTGGCGACGCTGCGGGCGTTCGGCGCGCGGCTGGTCACCGACACCTGCTGGTGCATGCTCGACGAACCGCTGGTACCGCCGGGCGCGCGCACCCTGATGACCAACTCCGCCAAGTATGCCCACTACGCCCCCGGGCTGACCGGCCGCCAGGTACGCTTCGCCGGCCTCGCCGGCTGCGTCGAGGCCGCCGTCGGCGGGCGGGCCCCCGCCGGGCTGCCCGCCTGGTTGAGCGAGGACTGCTGATGTTCGACTACACCTTCCACTGGCGCTCGGCGTTCAACGCCCTGCCGGAGATGCTCGCCGGCAGCCTGGTGACGCTCCAGGTCACCGCGCTGTCGATGCTCTTCGGCATCCTCATCGCCCTGCTCCTGGCCTTCGCCCGGCTCGGCGGCAACCGCCCGCTGCGCGCCGCCGCCGGAGCCTGGATCTCCATCGCGCGGAATACCCCGGCGCTGTTCCAGATCTACATCCTCTACTTCGGCCTGGGCTCCTTCGGCCTGCACGTCAGTTCCTGGTTCGCCCTGCTCGCCGGGGTCACCTTCAACAACGCCGGCTACCTCGCCGAGACCTTCCGCGGCGGCCTCCAGGCGGTGCCCGAGACCCAGTTGCGGGCGGCCCGCTCGCTGGGCATGAGCGCGCCGCAGGCCTATCGCCTGGTGGTGATCCCGCAGCTGCTGCGGGTGGTGTTCTACCCGCTGACCAACCAGTTGGTCTGGGCCATGCTGATGACCTCCCTCGGCGTGGTGGTGGGCCTGACCGACGACCTCACCGGCGTCACCCAGGCGCTCAACGTCAAGACCTTCCGCACCTTCGAATACTTCGCCCTGGCCGCCGTCCTCTACTTCGCCATGGCCAAGCTGCTGGTGCTGGCCGCCCGCCTGCTGGGCTGGCGCCTGTTCCGTTACTGAGGGGAATGCCGTGTTCACCACCAGCCTCACCGCCAACGACCTGCTGTTCCTCCTGCAAGGCGCCTGGACCACCCTCGCCATCACCGCCATGGCGATGCTGATCGGCACCCTGCTGGGCGTCGTCT
This sequence comes from Pseudomonas sp. HMSC066A08, assembly GCF_001813025.1. Classification (NCBI taxonomy): domain Bacteria; kingdom Pseudomonadati; phylum Pseudomonadota; class Gammaproteobacteria; order Pseudomonadales; family Pseudomonadaceae; genus Pseudomonas; species Pseudomonas sp. HMSC066A08. The sequence goes on along the minus strand of NZ_KV811371.1, from coordinate 258,888 downwards.
TCGGCCTGCTCCGCGCCCTGCTGCCACGCGCCAGCCTGCCGCTGGCGGCGCTGCTCGACGTATTCCGCAGCGTGCCGCTGCTGATCCAGTTCGTCCTGCTCAATTCCTTCAAGAGCATCCTCGGCCTCGACTGGAGCGCCTTCGCCGTGGCCTGCCTGGTGCTCGGCGTGTACGCCGCCGCCTACTGCACCGAGGTGGTCCGCGGCGGCGTCCTCTCGGTACCGCCGAGCGTGCGCCGGGCGGCGCGTTCGCTGGGCCTGAGCTATCGCCAGGACCTGTTCCACATCGTCCTGCCGATGGCCGCCCGGGTGGCCTTCCCCGGCTGGGTCAACCTGACCCTGTCGGTGATGAAGGACACCTCGCTGGTGCTCTGGATCGGCATCGTCGAACTGCTGCGCGCCTCGCAGACCATCGTCACGCGCATCCAGGAACCGCTCTTCGTGCTCTGCATCGCGGGGCTCGTCTATTACCTCATGAGCTGGGTGGTCGCGCGACTCGGCGCCCGGCTGGAACGGAGATGGCAGCAATGATCGAGATCAGCGACGTGCACAAGGCCTACGGCCAGTTCGAGGTGGTCAAGGGCGTCGACCTGAGGGTGGACAAGGGCGAGGTGCTGTCGATCATCGGCGGCTCCGGTTCCGGCAAGTCGACCCTGCTGATGTGCATCAACGGCCTTGAGCCGATCCAGCGCGGCAGCATCCGCGTCGACGGCATCGACGTGCATGCCCGCGGCACCGACCTCAACCGCCTGCGGCGGAAGATCGGCATCGTCTTCCAGCAGTGGAATGCCTTCCCCCACCTGACCGTGCTGGAAAACGTCATGCTCGCGCCGCGCAAGGTGCTCGGCAAGAGCCGCGCCGAAGCCGAGGCGATGGCACTGAAGCAACTCACCCACGTCGGTCTCGGCGACAAGCTCAAGGTCTTCCCCCAGCGCCTTTCCGGCGGCCAGCAACAGCGCATGGCGATCGCCCGGGCGCTGGCGATGTCGCCGGACTACATGCTGTTCGACGAAGCCACCTCGGCGCTCGACCCGCAGTTGGTCGGCGAGGTGCTGGACACCATGCGCCTGCTCGCCGAGGAAGGCATGACCATGGTCCTGGTCACCCACGAGATCCGCTTCGCCCGCGACGTGTCCGACCGGGTGGCGTTCTTCCGCAATGGCCTGGTCCACGAGATCGGCACCCCCGACCAGGTGATCGGCAACCCGCAGCGGCCGGAGACGGTGGAATTCCTCCGCTCGGTGCTCTGAGCCCGCCCCCGCACAGGAGATAGTCATGCGTTCGCAGCGGATCGTCCACATCGTCAGTTGCCATGCCGAAGGCGAGGTCGGCGACGTGATCGTCGGCGGCGTCGCCGCGCCGCCCGGCGCCACCCTCTGGGAACAGTCGCGCTGGATCGCCAGAGACCAGGACCTGCGCAACTTCGTCCTCAACGAACCGCGCGGCGGGGTGTTCCGCCACGTCAATCTGCTGGTGCCGGCCAAGGACCCGCGCGCGCAGATGGGCTGGATCATCATGGAGCCGGCCGACACCCCGCCGATGTCCGGTTCCAATTCGCTGTGCGTGGCCACCGTACTGCTCGACAGCGGCATCCTGCCGATGCGCGAACCGCTGACCCGGCTGCTGCTGGAAGCGCCGGGCGGGCTGATCGAGGCCCGCGCGGAATGCCGCGACGGCAAGGCCGAGCGGGTGGAAATCCGCAACGTGCCGTCGTTCGCCGACCGCCTCGACGCCTGGATCGAAGTCGAGGGCCTCGGCTCGCTACAGGTCGACACCGCCTACGGCGGCGACAGCTTCGTCATCGCCGACGCCCGGCGCCTGGGCTTCGCCCTGCGCGCCGACGAAGCCGCCGAGCTGGTCGCCACCGGCTTGAAGATCACCCACGCGGCCAACGAACAACTGGGCTTCCGCCACCCGACCAACCCGGACTGGGACCATCTGTCCTTCTGCCAGTTGGCCGCACCGCCGGAGCGCCGCGACGGCGTCCTCGGCGCGAGCAACGCGGTGGTCATCCGCCCCGGCAAGATCGACCGCTCGCCCTGCGGCACCGGCTGCTCGGCGCGGATGGCGGTGCTCCAGGCGAAAGGCCAGCTGCGGGTCGGCGAACGCTTCGTCGGGCGCTCCATCATCGGTTCGGAATTCCACTGCCACATCGAGTCGCTGACCGAACTCGGCGGCCGTCCGGCGATCCTCCCGTGCCTGTCCGGGCGTGCCTGGATCACCGGCATCCACCAGTACCTGCTCGACCCGGACGATCCCTGGCCGCAAGGCTATCGGCTGTCCGACACCTGGCCCGACGGCCACTGCTGACCACCCCGCCCGACCGCAGGCAGCGGCCGGGCGGAAACCGATCCGGCGCGTACCGGATCGCCCACGACGGCGAACGCTGCCGTCGCCCTGTGTCACGGACCGCTGCGGTCCGACTGAATTCGTATACGAAATACGAAGAAAGGAGAAACCATGAGCAAGCACGTCAACTGGAGCGGTGTATTCCCCGCGGTCACCACCCAATTCAACGCCGATTTCTCGGTGAACCTGGAGGAAACCCACACGGTCATTTCCAACCTGGTGCGCGACGGCGTGTCCGGGGTGGTGGTATGCGGCAGCGTCGGCGAGAACACCTCGCTGACCATCGAGGAGAAGATGGCCGTCACCGAGGTCGCCAAGGATGCCTCCGGCGGCCGCGTGCCGGTGATCTGCGGGATCGCCGAGTTCACCAGCGCCGGCGCGGCGAAGGTGGCCAAGGCGGTGGAGCGGGTCGGCGTCGACGGCATCATGGTGATGCCGGCACTGGTCTATTCCTCCAAGCCGCACGAGACCGCCGAGCATTTCCGCAGCGTGGCCAGCGGCACCGACCTGCCGGTGATGGTCTACAACAACCCGCCGATCTACCGGAACGACGTCACCCCGGACATCCTGGTTTCCCTGGCCGACTGCGAGAACATCGTCTGCTTCAAGGACAGCTCCGGCGACACCCGCCGCTTCATCGACGTACGCAACCAGGTGGGCGAGCGCTTCATCCTCTTCGCCGGCCTCGACGACGTGGTCCTGGAAAGCGTGGCGGTGGGTGCCCAGGGCTGGATCTCGGGAATGTCCAACGTGTTCCCGAAGGAAGGCGAGACCATCTTCCGCCTGGCCAGGGCCGGGCGCTTCGCCGAGGCGATGCCGATCTACGAGTGGCTGATGCCGATCCTCCATCTCGACGCACGTCCCGACCTGGTGCAGTGCATCAAGCTCTGCGAGGAACTCGCCGGTCGCGGCAGCGCCCTCACCCGTCCGCCGCGCCTGGCCCTGCGCGGCGCCGATCGCGAGCATGTGGAGCGGATCATGGCCAAGGCCCTGGCCAGCCGGCCGGCGCTGCCGGACGTCGGCTTGTAGCCGGCGCCCCGCCCTCGCCGCCTCGCTCCCCGGGGAGCGCCCGGCGAGGGCCAGCGGCAGAGCATACCGTTCACCGTCCCCAGGGAGGCCCCATGCCCAGCATCCTCGGTCACAACTATGTCGGCGGCGCCCGCAGCGCCGCCGGCAGCGTCATCCTGCGCAGCCTCGACGCCGACAGCGGCGAAGCGCTGCCCTACGCCTTCGTCCAGGCCACCGCGGAGGAGGTCGACGCCGCCGCCCGCGCCGCCGAACGCGCCTATCCGCACTACCGGCAACTGTCCGCCGCGCGCCGCGCCGGATTCCTCGAGGCGATCGCCTCGCGCCTCGACGCCCTGGGCGACGACTTCGTCGCCCTGGTCCGTCGCGAGACCGCGCTGCCCGCTGCACGTATCGAGGGCGAACGGACACGTACCGCCAACCAGTTGCGGCTGTTCGCCGAAGTCCTGCGACGTGGCGACTTCCACGGCGCGCGCATCGATCGCGGACAACCCGGGCGTACCCCACCGCGCCCCGACCTGCGCCAGTGGCGAATCGGTCTCGGCCCGGTGGCGGTGTTCGGTGCCAGCAACTTCCCGCTGGCCTTCTCCACCGCCGGCGGCGACAGCGCCGCCGCCCTGGCCGCCGGCTGCCCGGTGGTGGTCAAGGCCCATGGCGGGCACATGGCCACAGCCGAATGCGTGGCCGACGCGATCCTCCAGGCGGCGGCCGACACCGGCATGCCGGCCGGGGTATTCAACATGGTCTACGGCAACGGCGTCGGCGAGGCGCTGGTGCGCCATCCGGCCATCCGCGCGGTAGGCTTCACCGGTTCGCTCAAGGGCGGGCGCGCACTGTGCGACCTGGCAGCGGCGCGGCCGCAGCCGATCCCGGTGTTCGCCGAGATGAGCAGCATCAATCCGCTGGTGGTGCTCCCCGATGCCCTGCGCCGGCGCGGCCGGCAGGTGGCGGAGGAACTGGCCGCGTCGGTGACGCTCGGCTGCGGCCAGTTCTGCACCAAGCCGGGCCTGGTGCTTGGCCTGCGCTCCCCGGGATTCGACGCCTTCGTCGCGGCGCTGGGCGAGGCCCTGGCCGCCAGGCCGGCGCAGAGCATGCTCAACGCCGGTACCCTGCGCAGCTATGCCGAAGGACTGCAACACCTGGAGCGCCACCCCGGCATCCAGCGCCTGGCCGGAGCGCCACAGGAAGGGCAGCAGGCCCATCCGCAGTTGTTCAAGGCCGACGTGTGCCTGTTGCTGGAAGGCGACGAACTGCTCCAGGAAGAGGTATTCGGCCCGGCCACCGTGGTCGTCGAGGCAGCCGACGAGGAACAACTTGCCCGCGCGCTGGACCACCTGCACGGCCAGTTGACGGCGACCCTGATCGGCGAAGCGGACGACCTCGCGGCGTTCGCCGGGCTGGTCCCGCTGCTCGAACGCAAGGCCGGGCGCCTGCTATTCAACGGCTATCCGACCGGCGTCGAGGTGTGCGACGCCATGGTCCACGGCGGCCCCTACCCGGCCACCTCCGACGCTCGCGGCACCTCGGTGGGAACCCTGGCCATCGAGCGCTTCCTGCGCCCGCTGTGCTACCAGGACTACCCCGACAGCCTGCTCCCGGACGCCCTGAAGAACGCCAACCCTCTGGGCCTGCTGCGCCTGGTCGATGGCCGGAGTACGCGCGAGGCCCTGGTTTGAGCGCGCCTGGAAACCTGGATGGCGGATAACGCCGTGCCTGCCGGACCCGTCCTCACTGCGCCACGCTGTCCGGCGTGCCCCTCGCCTTGCGCTCACTCCAGCAACGCCAGCAGCTCCCGGTGCAACGCCTCGGGAATCGTCACGCCGTCCCTGGCGCTGCGTTCGCGCGCTTCGAATCGTCGCTGCGAGGGCAATCGCGCGCCCTGTTCGACGATGCCTTCGAACAGCGTCTCGGCGCGCGCCAGGTGCTCCTCCGCCGAGGCGCCGAGCATGCGCCGCGGATCGATGGCGATCAGCAGTTCGCCACCGAAGGGAGAAGAACGGCTGCCCTCGTCGTAGGCCAGCGACTCGGCACTGGTCAGGTCGCCGATCAGCGGACCGGCGAGCAGTTCGACCATCGCCGCCAGGGCCGAGCCCTTGTGCCCGCCGAAAGTGAGCATGGCACCTCGCAACGCGGCGCTGGCATCGGTGGTCGGCTCGCCCTGCTCGTCCACGCCCCAGCCCAGCGGGATCGGCTTGCCGGCGCGTTCGTGCAATTGGATCTCGCCACGCGCCACGGCGCTGGTGGCGAAGTCGAAGACGAACGGCGGGCCGTCCGGACGCGGCCAGCCAAAAGCGATCGGGTTGGTGCCGAAGATCGGCTTGCGTCCGCCCGCCGGCGCCACCCAGGCATGACTCGGCGTGGTCGCCAGGGCCACCAGACCCGCCTCGGTAAGCGCCTCGACCTCCACCCATAGCGCGGAGAAATGCACACAGCGGTTCACCGCCATCGCCGCGATGCCCTGGCTGCGGGCCTTCTCCTGCAGATGCGGCAACCCCAGCCGGAATGCGCATTGGGAGAACCCGCCATGGGCGTCGACCCGCAGCAGGCCGGGAGCGATGTCGTGCAGTTCCGGCTCGGCGTCGGCGGATACCTTGCCGGCCTTCAGCGTGGCGATGCAGCCGAGCAACCGCCAGATACCATGGGAGGCGCATTCGTCGCGCTCTCCCGCCACCAGGGTGTCGGCCACCGCCTGCACATGGGCTTCGCTGAAAGCGTGCCGGCGCAGGATGCGCACGGCCAGTTCGCGGACCTCGTCCAGCGTCATTCGAATCACAGGTTTCTCCTTTTTCTTCTGCGTCGACCCCGTAGGGTCGCCTGGCGCGCCGGGGTTCTCTTGACTGCAATCGACCCGGACGATGCCGAAAACGGCACAGCGCTTTCCGAAAAGCTCACTCCCGCACGAAACCTACATGAAACCCCTACAAGCACAGTAGGAAAAATCCAATTAATCCCGGCAACCATCAAGAAACCCTTCCGCTCCCCGCTACAGGTATCGAGCGACTTCCCACAGCCCGGTCGGAGACCCCACCCATGATTCTTCGTCGTATCGCCATCGCCCCACGCGCCATTATCGGTTTTGCCATCATCGCCCTGCTGCTGGTGGCCCTTGGGCTGTTCGCCCACACCCGCATGGGTTCTCTGAACCGTGCCGCCGAGGAGATCGGCGAGGTCTGGCTGCCCAGCGTCGAGGCCTCCGGCCAGCTCAGCAACCTGATGAGCGAACTGCGCCTGGGCGAGATGAACCATGTGCTGCTGCACGACATGCAACGCATGGAGCAGCAGGAACAACGGATGGACAGCATCGTCGCCGCGCTCGCCAAGGTGGAGCACGACTATCGTCCGCTCCTGGCGCTGGATGAAGAACGCCAATTGCTCGACCAGTTCGTCCAGCGCCAGCAGGAGTATCTGGAAGGTCACACCGCCCTGCTCGCGCTGTCGCGCCAGAACCGCACCGAAGAGGCCAGCAGCCTGATGGGAGGCGCGCAATTGCAACGCTACGAGCAGGTCCAGCAGACCCTCAAGCAACTGATCGGAGTCAATCGCGAGGCCGCCCGCGCCTCTGTGGAGGACGCCGCCGAGGTCTACTCGAGGTCGTCCCGCGCGATCCTCCTGGTGCTGCTGGTGGCGCTGGCAGCCAGCGTGAGCATCGCCTGGCTGCTGACCCGCAGCATCGTCGTGCCGATCCGCCAGGCGGTGAACTGTGCCGACCGCATCGCGGCGAAGGACCTCACTGGCGAGATCGTCGGCGAAGGCCGCGACGAGCCGGCCCAGTTGATGAACGCCATGCGCAGCATGCAAGCCAGTCTGCACGACACCATCGAGCAGATCGGCGATTCGGCCACGCTGCTGGCCTCCGCGGCGGAACAGTTGAACGCCGTGACCGAAGAAGGCAACCGCTCGCTGAGCCGGCAGAACGACGAGATCGAGATGGCCGCCACCGCGGTCAACGAAATGAGCGCCGCGGTCGAGGAAGTCGCGCGCAATTCCAGTTCCACCGCCGAGGCGTCCAGTCTCTCGGAACAGGCTGCCAGCAATGGCCGCGCCCGGGTCGAACAGACCGTCCGCTCGATCCGCCAGATGAACCAGGAGATCGGCCAGACCGCGCGCCTGGTGGAAGGCCTGGCCAGCCAGGCGCAGGACATCGGAAAAGTACTCGACGTGATCCGCGCCATCGCCGAGCAGACCAACCTGCTGGCCCTCAACGCCGCCATCGAGGCCGCCCGCGCCGGCGAGCAGGGCCGCGGCTTCGCGGTGGTCGCCGACGAGGTGCGCGCCCTCGCCCATCGCACCCAGCAGTCGACCCACGAGATCGAAGGCATGATCGCCAGCGTACAGGCAGGCACCGACACCGCGGTGTCCGCGATGCGCGAGAACGACCAGCGCGCCCGGCAGATGCTCGACGAGGCCGAGGCCGCCGATCACGCTCTGGGCGAGATCGCCGAGCACGCCACGCGAATCAACGAGCGCACCCTGGTGATCGCCAGCGCTGCCGAGGAGCAGGCCCACGTCGCCCGCGAGGTCGATCGCAACCTGGTGAACATCCGCGACGTTGCCGTGCAGACCACCCAGGGCGCCGAGCAGACCCGCGGCGCCAGCCACGAGCTGTCGCGCCTGGCCAACGACCTCAAGGGCATGATCGGTCGCTTCGTGATCTGACCCGCAAGCGAGCTAGGGCGTCGCGCGGCGCAGCACCAACTGCCCGCCGTCGCCCTTCTGCACCCGGTAGTCGCCCTCGCCCTGGCGACCGAGGAGCATCAGGGTCAGGCCGCCGCGTTCGAGCAGCGCGATCCCGGCCGGGGTAGGCCTCCAGGCGCGCGGCTCGCTGGGGAGCCAGCGCGTGAGGCAGGCGGTATCGCCGCCCAGGTCGTAGCCACTGGCTTCCGCCACTTCGCTGTCGCGCAGCTCCAGGTGGCAGATCGCGGGCGCCTCGTCCTGCTGCAGGGTCCATTGCCCGGCGAGTTCGGAAGCGCTGAGAAGAATCAGACTGCTGGCCATACTGATACCTGTGCTGAAAAAACCGCAGAGCAAGCAAACCATCCTGGAGAGCTTCGCGCTTGCCGACATCGAGAGATCTCCTTCAAGCCTGGAACATCGGATGACACGGCGAACGCCGCCCGCCATCCTCGCTTCGAACGCCAGCGCGCGCCAGGCGCCGCGGGCCTCCGTTCGTCCGCCAGGCCGCCGGCCCACGGGCGCGCCACAGTTCACAACTTCGCTCCTGTGGAAGACACCTATCAATTCGAACAGTGCCCGGCCGGCCGAAGGGCCGCGGTTCGTACCGCCGCACCGAACCGCGCCCGTTTCAGCGCGTCAGACGACGATGTCGGCCTGGGTCGCCTGGCCGATCAGATTGATCGCGAAATCGGCATGGGCGTCCCGCTGAAGTCGATCGCCAGACTGCCGGCCTTGCTCGCCGCGTCGTAGGACAGGATCGCCTGGCCGGCCTTGCCGGCGAAGGCGTCGACGTATTGCAGCACCAGCCCGCCGTTGACGAAGGCGTCCAGCCCGGACAGGTCGATCTTGTCCTGGCCGCTGACGAAGTCGCGCAGGGTATCCGGCGCCGCCGCGGAGGACTCGGCGATATCGCCGTAGACGAAGGTGTCGGCTCCCGCGCCGCCCCACAACTGGTCCGCGCCGAGGCCGCCGTAGAGGATGTCGTTGCCGGCGCCGCCCTTGAGCACGTTGGCCACGTCGTTGCCGATCAACAGGTCGCTACCCGAGCCGCCGATGGCGTTTTCCACGGTGACCCCGGCAGCGATCGACACGTTGCCCTTCAACCCGCCGACATCGGACAGCGCCTTCTCGTTGAGGTTGATCTTCTGGTTCTGGCTGAAGCCGGAGAAGTCCAGGGTGTCGTTGCCGCCGGCGTCCCACACCGAGAACACCAGCTTGGAACTGGACGAGGTGGCGCTGTAGAAGTCGCGCTCGGTGTTGGAGTTGAAGCCGTACACCGTGTCGCCGGTGCGGGTGGTCAGGTTGGCCCCGTAGAGCTTCTGGATCGCCGCGATGTCGTCCAGCAGCGGTGCCGAGGAATAGGCGCCCTTGAAGTCCTGGCCGGTGTTCTGCTCTTCCCAGTAGCTCATCACCGAATAGGCGCGGGTGTCCTCGGCGTAGGTAGCGTCGGCGTAGGTGGGATCGCCCTCGCCGGCGTTGTAGTCGCCGGGGTGGCTCAGGCCCAGGGTATGGCCGATCTCGTGGGTCAGCGTCTGGCGTCCGTAGTTGCCGTTGGCCGGATTGACGTTGGCGCTGTAGCTGCTGTTGATCAGGTACCAGGATTGCCCCTTGAGCGCATCCGGTACATCCGGCAGGAAGGCGAACGCCGCACCGCCGACACTACTGCTGAAGTTGCCGAAGGTCAGGTCGCCCTGATCGCCCTGGCCGGCGTCGACGAAGTGGATATTGGTGACGTCCGACCAGGATTGCAGCGACAACTTGGCCTGGGCCTGCTGCTGTGCGGAGAAGGCGCTGAACTTGCCCAGCGAGTAGATATCGCTGACATACTTCCACGGCGTATTGAAGAAGTCGTTCGGTTTGGTCAGGAACGAATAGGACAGGGTCAGCACCGAGTCGCCCGGCGCTTTCTGCCACGACGCCTGTTCGCGGAGGATCTGCTCCGCCGCCTGGTCGACGGTATAGGACGGATGGCCATTGACCAGTTCGTCCCCACCCCGCGCATAGGCATGCAGGAAGTTGTCTACCTGGGTATACGCATCGCTACGACCTTTCAATGCAAGAGAATTGCTGGACATTGTCATATCCCTTTAAGTTGTAAAGGAAATAACTCGGATACAATTATCGGTTGGATAATTGCAGTTATCGGCCGGATCAGGCCGAAGTCCAAACTGACACAGCTTATTTTCCAATGTCCACAGGTTTCATGAAAAAAATTAAGCGACACTTAAAGCATATGAGCGAACGACTTCCGCATATATGAAATCATGCAGGAAAGATAAACAACCGAAGACACTGGAATGTTATAAAAACCGTTTCATATAAATAGCGCCTTATTGAAAAAACAATTCCGTGCATATTGTTCGACTTCTGTCGACCCGCCCGCGACATCGACTTCACGCCGGGCGAACAATTGCCTGCACGTCCTTCGCGCTCTCAATTGAGCGCGCTCCGGTTTTCCTCCGTCTCGGTCTGCGACAGGGTGTGCAGCGGTGCCGGGCAATCCGTTGTCGCGCAGTCGCGGCGGCGCGCCGGCGTCTCGCCGGAAACGAAGTTCGCCGCCACCAGTTCCAGGTCGGCTTCGTCCAGCACGCCAGCGTAGAAACGCAGGCGTGCCCAGGCCGTGAGGTAGTCGTACTTGGCCTTGGACAGCTCGTTCATCGCGCTGTACAGCGCCTGCTCGGCGTTCAGCAGATCGAGGTTGACCCGCATCCCGGCGGCGATGCTCTTGCGCGTGGCCATCACCAGCGTCCGCGCCGACTCCACGGTCATCTCGTAGGCGCGGATCTTCGCCGCGCTGCTGCTGCTCTGGTTGAACATCTTGCGCACCTGGTTGAGGGTCTCGCGGACCTTGTCGTCCAGGTCGTAATGGCTCTTCTCCATGCGATGCGTGGCCTGGCGCGTCGCCGCCAGGGTCTCGCCGCCGGAGAACAGCGGGACGCTCAACTGGATGCCGACGCTGTCGGTCTCGTAGCGCTGGTTGTAGGTGTTTTCCGAACCGGACTTGGACTTGCCGGTGCTGGCGTACAGGCCCAGGCGCGGCAGGAAGTCGGCACGGTTCTGCTCGACCTCGTAGCGGGCCACGTCCACCGCGTGGCGCAGCGAGGCAAGCTCGGGGTTCTCGGCCAGCGCCAGGTCACGCCAGGCGGTGTAGCTGGCGGGGCTCAACGGTCGCACCTGGAAGCGTTCGCCGAGCGGCGCCAGGTCGGCGATCTCCAGCGGCGCCCCGACCAGCCGCTCCAACTCGCGCAGGGCGGCATCCTGGCTGTCCCGCGCCTCGATTTCCTGGGCCTGGGCCAGGTTGAAGCGGGCCTGGGTCTCCAGGGTGTCGGTGCGGGTGCCGTTGCCGCGCTCGAACTGGCGCTGGTTGAGCTGGAACTGCTCACGGTAGGAGCGCTTCTGCGCCCGCGCCAGTTCGATCTGGTCCTGGGCCAGCAGCGCGCCGGTATAGGCCTCCAGGACCCGGATCAGCAGCTCCTGGCTCTGACTGCGGAAGCGCTCGTCGGACAGCAGCGCCTGGGCCACGCCCTTGCGGTAGCGGCTGAAGGCCTCGTAGTCGAACAACGGCTGTTGCAGGCTGAGGGTGGAGACGTAGCTGTCGTAGTCGCGGTCTTCCTTGAAATCGCCGCGGGTGGTGGTCTGGGTCACATCGGACCAACTGCGCCCACGGTTGTAGCTGTACACCAGGCGCGGCAGCAGCGCCGCGCGGCCGAGCGCACGGTATTGCCTGCCGGCCTCGTGCTCCTGGATCGCGGCCTGGAACTGCGGGTCGTTCTCCAGGGCCAGGTGATAGCCGTCCAGCAGGCCGAGGGCGAAGGCGTCCTCGCGCAGCAGCAACAGGAAGGCGCCGAACAGCCAGGTCATCAAGCGGCGCATGGTCATCGGTCAGTTCTCCGCCAGCGCCACGTGGGCGCGGTCGAACAGGGGCTTGAACAGGTAGTTGAGCAGCGAGCGCTCGCCGGTGCGGACGAACACCTGCACCGCCATCCCCGGGCGGATCTGCAAGCCCTTCAGCTTGCCCATCGCGGTCGCGTCGACCTGGGCGCGCAGCGCGTAGTAGGGCTGCTTGTTCTGCTCGTCGAGCAGGCGGTCGGCGCTGACCATGGTCACTTCGCCGGTGACCCGCGGGGTCTTGCTCTGGTTGAAGGCGGTGAACAGCATCTCCACCGGCAACCCGCTGTGGATCCGGTCGACCAGGTTCACCGCGAGTTGGCCCTCCACTTCCAGGCTGTCGCTGTTGGGCACGATATACATCAGCAATTCGCCGGGGCCGATCACCCCGCCATCGGTGAACACCTTCAAGCCGGCCACGTAGCCGCTGACCGGCGCGCGGATCTCGGCGTGGCGCAGTTCGTAGCGCGCCGAGGACAGCTCCTCCCAGAGTGTCCGCGCATTGACCTGGGTTTCCGCCAGTTGCCCGCTGACTTCCTTGCGGTACTCCTCCTCGCGCTGGCCGATGCGCATCTGCGCCTCGGCGATGCTCTGGCGGATCTGCCCGAAGCGACCGCTGCTCTCCGACAGCCGGGCATTCACCTCGGCCAGTTGGCGCTCCTGTTCGAGCAACTGGTTGCGCGGCATGTAGCCTTCCTCGGCGAGGTCGCGCGCACCGCTCAGCTGGCTGTTCAACAGGCGTTGTTGCAGGCGCTGGTTGCCCTCGGTCTGGCGCAACCCTTCGAGCTGGGCGCGCAGCCCCTCGATGTTCGCCCGCAATGCGGAGAGTTCGTTGGCCAGCGCGGTCTGGCGGCTACGTAGCAACTGCCGCTGCAGCTCCAGGCGCTCGCCGAGGGTCGCCAGCGGGGCCTGCTCGGCCAGCCCCGCGGGCATCTCCAGGGTCCGCCGGCCGTCGTATTCGGCCTGCAGGCGTGCCTGGTTGAGCCGCGCGTTGGCGTACCGGTTGAGCAGCGAATCGACGTTGGCCCGGGCCTGGGTCGGTTCCATGCGGATCAGCGGCTCGCCCGCCTCCACATGCTGGCCGTCGCGTACCAGGATGTGCTTGACCACCCCGCCCAGCGGATGCTGCACCGACTTGCGCTGGCCGGAGATGATCACCGTGGCCGGCACCGCCACGCCCTGGTCGAGCGGCGCGAAGGCGGCCCAGACCAGCGCGCCGCCGAAGCCGAACAGGACCAGCAGCCAGCCCAGTCGCGCATAGGCGTTCTCGTCGCGTTTCATCGTGCGGGTCATTCCACACCTCCCTGGCGCGGCGCGGCCACCACCTGCGGCGCGCCGTAGCCGGCCACCCGGTAGTCCGCGCGTTGCCGCGACGCCGACGCGGCGCGCTGGTTGTTCAAGGCAGCGAGCACCTGGTCGCGCTCGCCGTACAGGTGCAACTGGCCGGCATTCAGCGCCAGCAGGCGGTCGGCGCAACCCAGCACGCCGGCCCGGTGGGTGATCAGCAGCACCGTGCAGCCACGCGCCTTGAGCGCCTGGATCGCCGCCAGCAGCGCCTGCTCGCCGCTGTCGTCGAGGTTCGAGTTGGGTTCGTCGAGCACCACCAGGGTCGGCGCGCCGTACAGCGCCCGGGCCAGGGCGATGCGCTGGCGCTGGCCGCCGGAAAGCCCGGCGCCGCCGACGCCGAGCACGGTGTCGTAGCCCTGCGGCAGGCGCAGGACCAGTTCATGGACCCCGGCCAGGCGCGCCGCCTCCACCACCTTGTCGGCCTGCACCTCGCCGAAGCGGGCGATGTTCTCCGCCACCGTGCCGGCGAACAGTTCGATGTCCTGCGGCAGGTAGCCGATGCGCGGGCCGAGGGTCTCGCGCTCGTACTGGCGGATCTCGGCGCCGTCCAGGCGCACGCTGCCGTGCAGGGTCGGCCAGATGCCCAGCACTACCCGCGCCAGGCTCGACTTGCCGGAGCCGGACGGACCGATCACGCCGACCACCGAGCCGGCCGGGATCGCCAGGGTCAGGCCACGCAGGGTGCGCGCCTCGCTGCCGGGCGGCGCCGCGTCCACCGATTCCAGCAGCAGGTGGCCACGCGGCTCGGGCAATTCCATGCGTCGCTCGCGGGCAGGGAATTCGTCGAGCAGGCCGCTCAGCCGGCGATAGGCATCGCGCGCCGCGCCCCACTGCTTCCACACGCCGATCAGTTGGTCGATGGGCCCCAGCGCACGGCCCATCAGGATCGAGCCGGCGATCATCATCC